>CAZPHF010000087.1:0-11095 GCA_964586115.1 uncultured Flavobacteriaceae bacterium
AACTTTTTCCTTTGGTCTCTATCACGTATTTTTTTACAAATAATAATGATAAAACAGCCATAACCGCATAAATGGCAAAGGTTATCGTTGGGCCCAAATTTGTGAGTTCCCAAGGGAAGAATTGTGTCACTGTATAACTTACCAGTGAATTAAAGAACCCGACAACTGAAATAGCAATCCCTTTGATATGACCCGGGAATATTTCTGATAATAAGGTCCACATAACTGGGCCTAAGGAAATGGCAAAGGCAGCTACATATAACAAAATAGCGATCAATACAAGCGTTGCATTGATACTGATAAAATTCTTAATTTCGTTGCGTTTAAAACTGAACAACTGATCCTGATCCAATAAGGGACTAACCGCTGCAAAAGTTTCCTTTTGTGAATGATAGGTCTGGCCATCTAAACCTGACAATGCCGTTCTCATTTCTTTATTTTCAATTTTAGCCAAAGTAGTCTCACTGAAGTCATAAGTCGCATTGTTAAAGGCTAAGGTTGCCATGGACAAGGCAATGGTCATCGCAGCTGTACCAATGATCAGGAGCGGTTTTCGCCCTAATTTATCAATCAATCTGATGGCAACCAGGGTGAAAACTAAGTTTGTCAAGCCCACTACAATTGCCTGTAAAAAAGAACTGTCTGTGCTGCCGCCCGCCTGTTCAAAAATGGTTGGTGCATAATAAAAGATGGCATTGATACCTGTAATCTGTTGAAAAAAGGCTATCCCAAATGCAATGATCATAATGGTACTCATTCTGCTGGTAAACAATTCTCTTACTGTTCCTGCAGCTTGTTTCTTTGCGATACCTCTTTGAATTTCATCGATGGTTAGTTGCGCATATGCCTTGCCTCCAATTTTAATCAGGGTCTTCCTCGCGATCTCAACGAGGTTTAATTTTTGTATCAACCATCTTGGGCTTCTCGGTACAGTAAACAGTGCTATAAAATATAAAAAAGCGGGAATGGCCTCTACTCCAAGCATCCATCTCCAACTTTCACCGTCCAAATCTTTTAAGAAATAATTGGAAAAGTAGGCTACTGATATACCGATAACAATATTCAATTGATTTAACGAAACCAGACTACCCCTTAATTTAGGAGGGGCTATCTCTGCTATATAAATGGGTGCAATTAAAATCGCTCCTCCTATTCCTATCCCACCAATAATTCTGGCAACAACAAAAGTAACATATGTCGTGGCAGTTGCCGACCAAAGCGCTGATATGGTGAAGAGCATCGCAGTTACCAATAAAACATTCTTTCTGCCAAAACGATCACTCATGGGTCCGGCTACTATATTACCGGCCATGGCACCAAAAATTACACAACCCACTGAAAATCCTAATTCCCAATCAGACATTTCAAAATAAATCCTGATTCCACTAATAGCACCCGAAATTACAGCACTATCGAATCCGAGTAGGAAACCTCCCAAGGCAACAATAAAGCTGATAAAAAGCGTATAAGATTTATTCATAATGTAAGATTTGGTTAGTTGATTTATTAAGCTGTCTGATTATTTCAATACAATGGTTTGAATGGCATGGGCAGGCATTGATAACTGAGCTGTTTTATTGTCAAGACTAAGCATATAGTTAAGTTCGTCATCACTTGAATTCATAGCTACAACAACAACACTTCCGTCTGTATTAAGAAAAGAGGTCGCACTCAAATGATTTGCGGTGGTTCCTGTTGAAATTCTTTTTGCTCCTGGTCTGATAAATTTAGAAAAATGCCCGATATAATAGTAAGATCTGGTAAGCATCAGCTTTCCTGTTTTCGTATTGCCATGAGCAGGTGCAAAACAAAGATTTTGAACATGATTAGGCCCTCCTGTTTCATCCAGTAAAATATTCCAGTCGGTCCAGGCGACCGTTCCGTTATTGAAATCATTGATCATAGCCTTACCGTATCTTTCAGCAAGTTTTGGATCATCATTCTTCAATCTTTCTAGGTCATAACCTTCGTTACACCCTTCGGTAAAGATTAGGTTTTTATCCGGATAGGCATCATTGACGCCTGCAACATTTTTAAACATTGGCGTTCCGTCTTTCCAGTCTTCATACCAATGAAAACCAGTTCCCCAAACGTATTTATTGGCTTCAGGATCACTTAAGATCACATTCGCTCTTTCAAATAATAAGTCTCTGTTATGGTCCCAAACGATAACTTTTTTATCTCCCATTCCTGATTTCTCAAGTGTTGGTCCTAAAAAGTTTTTTAAAAAGTCTCTTTCTTCCTCAGCAGAATAAATACAAGACTCCCATCGCTGAGCAGCCATAGGTTCATTCTGAATACTCAGTCCCCAGATCGGGATTCCTTCTTTTTCGTAAGCCTCTATAAACTTGACATAATAATTGGCCCAGGACTGGTAGAATTCTGGTTTCAACTTGCCTCCCTGTAACATGTTGCCATTTGTTTTCATAAAAGCAGGTGGACTCCAGGGGCTGGCGTACATCAACAGCTCTCCTCCAGCAGCTTCAATTGCCTTCTTTGTAAAAGGTAAACGAAATTCCCTGTCATGGTCTATATTAAATGTCTTTAATTCAGTATCGCCTTCTTCAACATAGGTATAGCTCCCGGTTGAAAAATCACAACTGTGAATAATGGTTCTTGCCAATGAATAGCCAATTCCTTTATCAATACTATAATAAGCTTCCATAAATAAATCCTGCTGATCCTTATCCAGTTTGTAAAAAGTTTCAGCTGAGGCATCGGTCAAAGCAGCGCCAATACCTACAAAAGTTTGATGTAAACGATCTTTATTGACAAAGATCGAAGCCTCCGTTTCCAAAGGTTGCCTAAATTTTTCAAAACTAACGGCCCCCGTTTGTGAAAGCTTTAAATCAGTGCCATGCGCAGTGGTGTAAACTTCTGTATCGGAAATACTAACCGTTACATTTTCCTTTTCAGGAGCTTCATTAAGAGCCGTTTCTTTTACAGGTTTTTCACAAGCAGTAAGCATCACAACTGTGAGAATGACTCCTAAGATAATTGTTGAAGCGTTTTTGTTTCTCATAAGGCTTAAATTTTTAATAACAAGTCCAAATTTAACATTAATAATTAGATTCAATTAATAGAATTTCAATAAAATAATTGAAAAAAAAAGCGCAAGCCCCCATTGCTCGCACTCCTTTATTAAAAATAAATTATTGGTAAACTCTTACATAATCTATAATCATTTCTGAAGTTGTAAAACCTGGATCAATATCTCCTCCCAAAGTTCCTCCCATGGCAATGTTAAGTATTAGGAACTGATCTTGATTAAAAGGCCAGGTTCTAGAATCTTTATTCAAAGGATTATATGCATAAATCCTTTCTCCATCAAGTAAAAAATAGATTTGGTCCTCAGACCATATTACCGAATAAATATGAAATTGATCATTTTCATTTTCAATAGATGTTTCCTGCGTATTTACAGTGGCCCCAAAACTAGAAGGTGAATGTAAAGAACTTAGTACCTTACCTGGGTTATTACCTGTATACTCTGTGATGTCAATTTCACCACATTTAGGCCAAATATCCGTCTTATAATTTGATCCAAGCATCCATATTGCAGGCCAGGTGCCGCCACCAGATGGTAGTTTTGCCTTCACATCAACTCTTCCATAGGTGAAATCAAATTTTCCTTCTGTTTTCATTCTGGTTGAGGTATACGGAGAACCCATTAAGTTTTCCTTTTTCGCTATTATTCTAAGAACACCATCTTCCACTAAAACGTTGTCAGTTCTATCAGTATAATACTGTGACTCATTATTACCCCAGCCTTTACCTGGCTCTCCTGCACCACTTCCATCTCCTAGGTCATAAGTCCATTTATCAGCATCCGGTGATCCGTTTTTAGAGAAATCATCCTCAAATACCAAATTGGTATAATTGGGTACCACTTCCATTGCTTCTTTACTCAAGATAAAAAACCAATAGAGGTCATCGGCTCCTAAGGTTCTGACGACCATTTCTGACTCGGTACGCTCAAGTATTGTATAAACATGGGTTCCTCCAACATAAAACCCTAAAAAACCATTATCTCCAAGCCAAAAGGTATCTTGTCCGCTAATTACGGTATAACCCCATGAACCATTAAAATCATCTAAGGGGTAGTTTTCAATTTCATCCTGTTCATTTACAGGTTCTGATGTACTTCCAAAATCCTCTATTAAAGGATTCTCTTTTCCATAAATCGCTCCTCCCGTGTTACTGGTAAAGGTTTTAGCTGTGTTCAGAACATATTCGTCATCATACATGCTGGTTTTTTCCTTTTCAAAGGACTTCGATGAATAGAAATCTGGCGTAGCACCACCTTTCGGTCCAACACCCATGTGCGCGGTTGATTCACTTTTAATTCTCCATTTTTGAGAACCATCAGCGGTTAAGAATTGTAATAACTCATCTGGCATCTCTTTTTCAACAACAATATCAAAAGATTCAGTTTTACTTATGGATGTTCCGCTAGAGCCAATTGCCTTAATCTGAACAGTAACAGTACCGGATTCTTCTATAGTAAGGTCAAGTTTACCATTTACCATATCAAAGGAACTACCTTTATATTCCAACACATATGACTCAGCGTTAGTCGCTTTCGCGTCAAATTCTACTATTCCACTTCCATTACCTAATATTAAATTATCCTCATTGCCTACTATATTATAAGTTACATTGAGATTAGACGGGTTTGATGTTGGTGGCGTGCCAGGTCCATTGTCATCACCACCGCAAGAGGTAGCGAAAAACATCAAAAAAATAAGTGATAAAAATTTAGTCTTCATGTTTCGTTATTTTTTAAGCAAAATATAAAATATAAATCATATTCTAGACCAAAAGAGGTATACAAAAAACATACAACTCTGCTTATAACAAAGGTAATTTAGTATATAAAAATGTTAAAATAGGATCTAAAATACTGTTGTATAAAGCATTTTACAATTTTTACTTAATAATAAAAGAGGAATGAAAAAACGTAACTAAATTGCTCAATGAATCGAATCATTGAGTCAATGTTGTGGTAATGTTGTGGTAAAATAAGCAATTTTGAGTATTTGTAGGGCCTCTAAACTTCCAGAATGTAATCAATTAGGCTATCTGAATGTTCAAGGTTTAATTTTTTCCTTAGCCTGTACCTCTTGATTTCAACACTTCTCACTGAAATATTTAATAAGGGAGCTATTTCCTTAGAGGAAAGGTTCAGTCTTAGAAAAGCACAAAATTTAAGATCATTAGCCGTCAAATTAGGATGTAAACTTTTTATTTTTTTTAGAAAATCTTTATCTGCGTTATTAAACGCCTCTTTAAAGAAATCCCAGTCATTGTTATTTTTTAAATTTTTATCGATGATTTTTATAACATCATCTTTCGATGATTCACTTTGCAGAAGCAATAAATCTCTTTTAATACCTAAAAGGAGCTCATTCTTATTGATAAGACTCATGGCTGTTATCGCTAGTTCACGGTTTTTATTATCTAACTCTGATTTTAATTGCTCATTTCGCAACAAGATAATTTCTTGTTTATTTTGCAACTGATTCATTTCCAAATTTCTTGTATTTTCTTGAATCAGTTTATTTCTTTGCCGACGGTAATAGCTAAGATAGGACTGATAAATGGCACCCATAAAAACAAAAAAGCCAATAAGATATAGGGCAATGGCCAGATTTGTAAGATACCATGGCTTTTTAATCTTAAAGTCAAAACTGGCTAAATTGTCTAAAATTTTGTTTCCAACTTTCGCCTTAACAACAAAAGTATAGGATCCATAGGGTAATCTTCCGAGAGAAATGCTTGAGTCATGAAACCATTTACTCCAATCATCATTCAATCCTTTTAATTGATACTGATAACTTACTTTCGCATATTTATCATATTCTGGCACATTAAAAGAAACATTCAAATCCCCATGATCATATTCAAATTCCTGACCGTTCTTTAAAGAAACCGGATCGATATCAAAATTTCTATGTTCAAAGTAAATCGAATTTAAACTGACCTCATATTTCTCTTCCTTTACAAGATCGAGATTTAAAGTGGCATATCCGTTAGAGGTACCTATAAGGTAATGATTATCTATTATTTGTGACATATTCTCATACCCAGTAACTCCCAAATTCCTTCTAAAAAACTCTGGAATTGCTACCTTAGTGACAAGAGGAGTAGCATCAAAATTATCGGGTGTCATGGAGATAATATTGCCTTGAGAAAAACCCCATATTTTATCCGTATCTCTTTCTACAATCAACCGTCCTCTAACTTTATCTTCTTCATTGTAAAAAACATCAGTAAGTAAGGAATCCATTGAAAATTGCATAGTGCCTGGATCAAAATCAAAAATCCCTTCGTTGGAAGCATAAAGAATCATATCCCGATAAGATGAAATACTTGAATCATATCCTTTTGAAGGAATTAATTCAGTGTTTACAATAGTTTTAAAATCCTGATCAATTTTCAATTTAAAAACACCTTTGAATTCATGGTTAATCAAAACCTTTTGATCAGCTAAAAGAACAACTGTCTTACTGGAAATGTCAAAACCATCAATTTTGTTCCTAAACTTCCATTGACCACCTTCCTTTTTCAAAATACTTAAACCATTGTAATTACCTTGAAGGATAAGACCTTCCCTCCCCTTAACAAGATTGACACCCCAGGTACCTGACCCAAAAAAAATCTGCTCCGCTACTTCGCCATTAATGATAAAAGTTCCTCGGTTATGACTACAAAATAAGGTGTCATCAATAAGTTTGAGATCCCAAACCTGGCCATTTGTGTTTTTAAGCATTTTAAATTCATCCAAGGAATTCAGATTTTTAAAAAATAAACCTTGATTCGTTCCCAGGTATACATTTCCATTATACACTATAGAGGCATATACATCTCCTAATTTACCTTTTATGTCTGTGTACACTTTAAAAGCAGATGCAAGATTAACAGTGCTAATCCCATTATCCAGGCCTATCCATAAATTATCATCTGCATCCTGAAACGCAGTTAGTACTGTATTATTGATCAAACCTCTTTCCTGATTGATGGTTTCAACGATCTGCCCAGTTTTATCTAAATGAATATACCCTTTAGAAATAGTACCTAAAATGAATCCACCATCATTAAGTTGAAGACTTGTGTACAAATTCAATTCTTGTATTCCAACAAGTCCATCAATTTTCCATTCGGTGATGGTATTGTTATCAAAAAAATAAAACTTACCATCCTCAGTTATGATGAGTAATTTATTTGTGACCTTGTAGATTCCTACAATAAAACTTTCACTAAATATCTTGTGATCTGACATCAAAACGGCTTTCCCATTTTGGATTGCATACAGTCCCCCCGATTTTTTTTGAATATAAATATTCGAACCCAAGTTAAAAATCTTAGCCCTGGTCGTATTGAAATCAATGATCTCAAATTTCTCTTCTCTGATGTTATAAAGATAGATACGATTTAAAGATTGAAACAATACCCATTCATCTCGAGAAGTAATATTCCAAAAATGTTCATCGTCAATTAAAGGCTCGCTCAACTTATCAAGCAGTGAAACGTATTCAAATTTGCCATATTCATTCGAACTCCAATAGCCAAATTCCATATAGCATCCCGTATAAATAAGGTCATCAACTCTATGAACCGCCCTAATAATGGTTCCGTTAGGCGAAGGATACAACTTCCAGCGTGCACCATCAAACTCTAATAATCCAATATTATTACCAAAAAATATGTGCTTATCTATAGACTGGGTTATAGACCAGTTTTGGCTTCCTGCACCATAATCAACAATGCCATAATTTTGTATAGGTGGCAATTCTTGGGCTTTCAAAATTCCAGTCTGAAAAAAAAGACATCCTAAGATCAAAAAATACCTGATCAAAATGAGTTGATTAGTAAAATTAAAAGATGAATTCATTGTTCCAAATATAGTCAATATAAAACTCATGAATACATGTAGTCTATAATTGCATTTCTCACTTCTAATGAAAAAAAATATAAAGAAGAAAATCAAATGAAATCCCATTATTTTTTTATCTACATTTGAGCAAGTTTTCTATTTTATACGCTCAAAACTGATAATTATCAATAATTTAAATTATAAATTCTAATAAATGTAGATAATAAACAGGTTTACAATAGTTTATGATTAATTTTAAAAATAATTATTTTCCTTTTTATAACTATAAGAAAATTCTATAGTAGCTCTAAAAAATATTTTAACTGTTTGATTTAAAGATTTTTAACTATTTTATTTTCGCTTAAACATCTGCGCTTATCAAAAACAGATTTCTTTATGTATCGAGATTTATTTTCCCCGTAAAACAACACTAGCCACTCCCCTTTCTTAAATTTTAAAACCCATTTTTAAATACATTTTTACCTCCGTAAAAAGTAAGGATTATCAATTAAAAAATTGATAAATTTATACCTGGCCACTCACCGATATTCATCAATAAAATATCTCAAAAAATAAATAAACCAGATTGAATTCCAATCAAAATACTGTAACTTTATAACGCACAAAAATTTCGTGGAAAATTAAATTAAAGCTTATGAGTTACTATATAAATAAAACCTTAAAAGGCATAACTTTTGAAGAAGGTATAGCAAGAATTACAGCGTCTTTAAAAAATGAAGGTTTTGGGATTTTGACTGAAATTGACTTAAAGGCTACCTTAAAAAAGAAACTGGATGTTGATTTTTACAATTACATCATACTCGGAGCTTGCAACCCTTCATTTGCTTTTGAAGCCCTTCAGGCAGAAGATAAAATAGGCACTATGCTGCCATGCAATGTCATTGTTCAGGAAAAGATCCCCGGGGAAATTGAAATTTCTGCTGTTGACCCCATGGCCTCTATGCAGTCTATTGAAAATGAAGATCTAGGGAACATGGCTAAAGAAGTTAAAACAATGCTTGAAAAATGCATTGAAGCTTTGTAGAATAAGTATCTAGATTGGTATTCGATTAAAACAGACCCGATACGTTTTATTATGAATGTAACGAATCATTCAATAGGGCCTTCATAGCTCAATGTAAAGGTCTTTTGACCCAAGGAAACCCATTTACCTGCCAAATAATCCCAATAACCGTAATTTAAATTGAAATCGGGAAGCAAAATACGGTAGATTTCTTGCCCGTCTACCTTACCCATTAACTGTAATTGCAGCTTCTCCCCATTATCGCCATTGGTATACCAAAGCAAATCATCCACCCCATCAGTCTGATGGACGAATTTCAAATCGTACGTGCCAATATCGCCAGTTTTACTGAATACATAAGTGCCTGCAAGACTAGAAGGTCCAGGAACGGGACTGATCAAGATCATATCATACAAAGCACTATCCGGTAAAGGCTCAAGCAATCTTATCTGATCAGCAGCACCTTGTTCATCTGGCGATTCCCAGTACATATTTGTTCGAATCTGAAAAGTCGCACCATCGAGCTCGTACGCGTTATTGATCGGCTCAATTGGCTTATCATCATCTGAGCATGAAAATGCGAGAAACAAGCTAAAAACCAGTGCAAATGTCCTGTGATACAAAAGGCTCTTCATACAATTAAAACTAATATTTATGCAACTTATGATAGAATTCCCGAATGTATAATTAATTTTGCAAAATAAAACAGTTACCCATGAAATCATTTGAGGACTTAAAAATTAACAAGCCGCAATTAAAAGCCTTAAATGATATGGGCATAGTAACACCGACTCCGATACAGGAAAAATCGATTCCGGCGGTGAACTCTGGAAATGATATGGTTGGGCTCGCTCAAACGGGGACGGGAAAGACTCTTGCCTACCTCCTTCCGGTTTTAAAATCGCTTACTTTTTCTGATCAAATCCATCCAAGGGTGCTCATTATAGTCCCGACAAGAGAATTGGTGGCTCAGGTGGTATCTGTAACCGAGCAACTCACTACGTATCAAAATGTAAGAATTGCAGGTATTTACGGTGGTGTAAATATCAATCCGCAAAAAGAATTGGTTAGTCAAGGGCTTGATATTTTGGTTGCCACCCCGGGAAGGTTATTTGATCTCGCTGTCTCTGGAGTGCTGCGTCTTTCTGCTATTCAAAAATTAGTACTAGACGAAGTAGACGAAATGCTTTTTATCGGTTTCAGGCCTCAATTAATGAACATACTTGACATTCTTCCGAAAAAAAGGCAAAGCATCATGTTTTCTGCAACTATTACCCAGGAAGTAGATGATCTGATACAAAGCTTCTTTAAAAGTCCTAAAAAAATTGAAATCGTGCCCGTAGGTACTCCCCTCGAAAAGATAGTGCAAAAAGGCATCGCTATACCCAATTACAAAACCAAGGTTAACTATCTTATTCACCTTCTTCAACAAGATGGACTCGACAAAGTATTGATCTTTACCAAGAATAAGAAAATTGCCGATCGTCTATATGAAGAATTGAATGAAATCCTGAGTGAAGAAATGGATCTTATCCATTCTAATAAATCACAAAATTACAGATTTCAGGCCATTGATAAATTTCAGGAAGGATCGATAAGAATTCTTATCGCCACTGATATTGTATCAAGGGGTATGGATATTCTTGGTGTTAGTCATGTAATCAATTTCGACGCCCCTTCATACCCCGAACAATATATCCATAGAATTGGACGTACCGGAAGAGCCAGGAAAAGTGGAGAAGCTATATTCTTATTTGTTCCAGGTGAAGAAGAAGCAGTTCTGGAAATTGAAATCCTTATGCAGACGGAAATTCCTTTAGAAAAATTATCAGAGGAGGTAACAATTTCTAAAGAACTTATGCCAGAAGAAAAAGACAACACATCTGAAAAAGAGATAGGAGGAAAAGAAAAACCAAAGGCAAAAGTAGGAGCAGCATTTCACGAAAAAAGTGAAAAAAACAGAAAAATAAATTTAGGTGGGTCTTACAAAAGAGAGATCAAAAAAAAGTACAAAAAGCCTAAAACCAGACCTCCAAAGACAAAAGGGAAAAAATAGTTTTCCAGACACTAAAAAAATAATACAATTTTTCTTTACTTTTTTCTGCTTCGCAACAATATTAGAAATGTATATGCGTTGTAGTATCTCATTAGTTTTTATTTTAAAACTAGGGAAAATTGTTATTGTTAAAGAAGAG
>CAZPHF010000088.1:0-10822 GCA_964586115.1 uncultured Flavobacteriaceae bacterium
CCTAGATTTATATTTATTGTCTTGTTCATTTTGTTGTAGTTTTTGATTTATTATTTTTTGTAACCAGGTTCACTGCTTTAACCAATTCACTCCAGGTAGTGTTCAAACCGGATAAAAATATTTTTCCTGTTTCGGTTAAACCATAATATTTTCTTGGCGGACCAGAAGTTGATTCCTCCCAGCGGTAAGACAAAAGTCCGGCATTTTTCAATCTTGTTAATAAAGGATACACTGTACCCTCAACAACAAGCAGTTTTGCGTCCTTTAGCTGAACCAGGATCTCAGAAGTGTAGGCATCCCCTCCTTCTAATATAGACAGGATGCAGAATTCTAAAACTCCTTTGCGCATTTGTGCTTTTGTGTTTTCAATCTTCATGTTTTTCTCTTTTAATCTTTTAATTAATGATTCTTAAGACCTATTTTATTATTACAAAAACGATTGTATGGTATTTGCAATAAAAATTACGATTGAGATTAGTATAGTGATCATAATGTTATTATTTAATGAAATTAATAGTTAGGGGGTAATTATATACTTCACCTTGGTTGGCTTTAATCGCAGCTGTAATGATCAAGATAAACTTCACAATTGCCAAAACTCCGATAAGAGAGCCAACACTGATCATTCCAAAAAGATCTAAATGATGAAAATCATTCATGATGGTTCTTACAAAAAAAGGCACTATTGAGAGTCCAAGAACAAATGTGTACAGCAGATAACTTAGATTAAAATTGATAGCCTCTTTACCATTCCTATCGATGAAATCACTTTTTCTTTTATTCAATTCCCAAATCACCAATGGTCCTACTATAGCACCAAATGGAAATATGTATCCAAAAAATGAAGATAAATGTAATAAGAATGCGTTGTTGTTGTCGTTTCGTGTTGCCATAATTCAAAGTGTATAATACTATCTTATGCAAATATATGGATAAAAGCTAATACTATGCAATACAAAGTACTAAAGTTTAACATTTATTTAACATTTGAATTTCCACTGAAAATCGCAATTTTTGTTGTAAATTAGGGGCTTAAAGCAAGATAATGCCAGATTTCACAGTTAAGAATTTAAATCGCTTTTTAGCCATAAAATTGCCTTCAGCCTATATCTCTGGCATCAGAGTAAGCGTGATTTCGGATACAGAAGCACATGCAAAAGTCACTCATAGATGGATTAATCAAAACCCTTTTAAATCACTTTATTGGGCAACACAAGGTATGGCCGCCGAGTTGGTAACAGGCATCCTTATGATGAAAAAAATTAAAGAATCCGGACAAAAGATATCTATGCTTGTTGTGAAGCAGGAAGGAAATTTTCATAAAAAAGCAACTGGAAAAATTGTCTTCTCCTGCCATCAAGGAACAGAAATTGACAAGGTCATAGCGACTGCAATAAAAACAGGAGAGGGTCAGAATTTGGTACTAAAAGCTGCTGGCTTCGATCAGGAAAATATGATGGTTTCTGATTTTGAATTCACCTGGAGTATCAAACTGAAGACTTCAGAAAAATAACAATTTAAAACCCAATATCCATGAAAGCACATGAAATAGATTATACGATTTATGGAGAAGAAATGCAATTCGTTGAAATCCAACTTGACCCGCATGAAAGCGTAGTTGCAGAGGCAGGTAGTTTTATGATGATGGACGATCAAATAAAGATGGATACCATTTTTGGAGACGGTTCAGGGCAATCACAGGATATTCTGGGTAGCCTGTTTTCTGCTGGAAAAAGACTGCTAACCGGTGAGAGTTTATTTATGACAGTTTTCACTAATACCTCAGCTGCAAAGAAAAAAGTTTCCTTTGCCTCCCCCTATCCCGGAAAGATCATTCCATTAGATCTAAATCGCTTTCAAGGAACTTTTATTTGTCAAAAAGATGCTTTTCTCTGTGCAGCCAAAGGTGTTGCCATCAGCATTGAATTCTCCAAGAAACTTGGAAGAGGTTTTTTTGGTGGTGAAGGTTTTATTATGGAAAAGATTCAAGGAGACGGAATGGCCTTTCTGCATGCTAGTGGTACAGTTATCAAAAAGGAGCTTCAAGCTGGCGAAATATTGAAAGTTGATACCGGATGTATCGTTGGTTTTAGTCATACAATTCAATACGACATCGAATTTATTGGTGGTATCAGAAATACGGTATTCGGAGGAGAAGGGATGTTTTTTGCCAACCTTAAAGGTCCTGGAACCGTGGCCATTCAATCCTTGCCTTTCAGTCGACTAGCTGACAGAATCATTGCAAGCGCACCATCTCAAGGTGGAAAACGAAAAGGTGAAGGTAGTATTCTTGGTGGCTTAGGAGATCTTTTGGACGGTGATAACCGTTTTTAATTCCTATGACTATTTATTGCTCTTAATATCATTGATATAAACCTCGAGTTTCTTTCCATATTTAGATTCCTTTATGGTAGGCGTCAAGGAATTGTTTATCGTATCCAAGAGACCTATATTAGCGTCAAATAAATCAGTTAGCGCGATATAAGGAGCCACTTCAAAATCGGCATTTTTTACTGCAAAATTAGTAGCATATAGATACTTCCTTCTTTCCCATCCTTTTAATTTTTTTGCCACTGCATCAATGGAATCCTGACTACCTGCTATTCTGGCTTCAAATTCTTCTTTGATCAGGTCTAGCTTTTGATTGCTGAACTGTTGTTGAATTTCATTAAAATCATCCAAAAGCTTTTGATTGGCCGAGCCCTTTATCTTTGCTTTCATAGCGAAGAGATCAAGCTGAGAACTTATATACACAGTATCTTTTTCTCCAAAGAAAGGAACTCTTTTAGAACTGTTACCCAAGGTGAGGAAATACATTTCCGGGCTTAACACCTCATCACTCATCATAAAATCTTCTGTCCCATTCACTAAAACAGAATCAACCGAAACAATCATCGAATCAACTTGCTTTTGCAAATAGAATGTTCCTTTTTTAAGGCCTTTAACAGAAGCCTTTACATACATGGTGTTTCTATCTTCCTTACTACAGGCCATAACAGCCATGACTACTAATAACAAGAGACCTATCTTCTTCATTTTATGTGAGTTTTAACAGTGCGCAAATATATTAGAAAAAATGAATTAATTCGATAACTAAATTCGTTGATTTATGGAGAGACCAATTGCATTAAAATTGTACAGCCTATAGCCGCTACGGTCCCTACTGCATAACCGAATACTGCCAATAAAACACCAACTGTTGCCAGTGAAGGATGGAAAGCCGCAGCCACTATGGGCGCCGAAGCCGCACCACCAACATTTGCCTGGCTTCCAACAGCTAAAAAGAAATAAGGTGCTTTGATCAATTTGGCCACCAAAATAAGTAACAAGGCATGAATAGTCATCCATATAAGTCCAATACCTACTAAACCTACATTGTCAAGAATCAGTGTAAGGTCCATTTTCATTCCAATGGAGGCCACCAGGATATAAATAAATACACTCCCAATTTTACTAGCTCCCGCTCCTTCATAATTTTTAGCCTTGGTAAACGACAGAAATATGGCCGCCACTGTTGACAGACTGATCATCCAGAAAAAAGAAGAACCTAAAAAAGTGAAAATATTCTTTATGGTTGGATTTTCCATTCGACCCACAAAATCACTAAAAAATTCACCCAGATAGCCAGCACTTAAATGGGCCAGACTTACCGTTCCAAAAGCGAGTGCCACCATAATCATCAGATCTGTCAAACTAGGATTACGTTCTACTTTTTTAGAAAAAGAACTCATCTTTTCCTTAAGGTCTTCAATAGCTGCTGTATCAGACTTTAACCATTTGTCTATACCTTTTGATTTCCCAACCCCTATGAGGATGATCGCCATCCATATATTGGCCACTACAATGTCAACAAATACCATCCCTCCATACAGTTTTTGGTTATAACCATAGATCTCTAACATGGCTGTTTGATTAGCTCCCCCTCCTATCCAACTACCCGCAAGGGTTGAAAGACCGCGCCATACTGCATCAGGTCCTGCCCCATTCAAGGCTTCAGGATAGATAATCGACATCGCGAGAATTGCAATGGGTCCTCCAATAACGATTCCAACCGTACCTGTAAAGAACATGGCCAGTGCCTTCCAGCCCAAGTTAAAAACAGCTTTTAAGTCAATACTCAAGGTCATTAATACCAAGGCTGCAGGCAATAGATACCGGCTCGACATAAAATACAAATTTGAAGAATGCTTTTCGACCTCTCCGCTTGAACTCAATGTTTCCCATTCAGGAGCGATAAATCCAAGAGTTGTGAGCAAGGCAGGGAACATATACGCCATAAACAAGGCGGGTACTACTTTATAAAATTTAAACCAGAAACCTTCTTTTCTTGAAGATGTATAAAAGATGATTCCTAAAGAGATCATCAATAAACCAAAAACAATGGTATCATTTGTAAAGATTGGAGCATTTTCCATAGTAAATTATTACACAAATTAAATTATTTATTCATTCCCAACCATAAAAATGGCATTGCTGAAAAGTAGTTTTCCATTTTCCCAAAAACTTCTGAATAAGGGATCATCGACCATATATACAACTGTCCCTTTCCCTTTTTTCTCAATGCCATACACCAGAGAATCTTCCATGGAATCAATCACGTTCTTTCCAACAAAACCGCTCACTTTTGATGATTTGTCTTTAATGACACTTACATTATATCCATTCTTTAAATAAGGGTAACGCATTCCGCTGTTCTTAAGCGTATAATAATGATCCTTGTAACCATACCCTAAAGGATTCGTATGGTCCAAAGTTGTTTTAAATACGCCTCCCTGAACCAGATTTGACAGATCATTACGCTCTTTTAAATCGTAACTTTCCAACTGATTTACCTTGCGGATGGAATCTCTGCGACTCTTAGCCTTCTTTTCCATTTCTTTGTTTTCATATTTGGAAATTTCAAAAGCGTCAGATCCTGCAAAAACCGAGATCGCGGAACCCAGAACCACAATCTTTCCTCCCTGCTCAACCCAGGATTCTAGTTTGCTCATTTGTTTCTTATCAAGTATACTTTTATAATTGCCATTTGGCAGAATGAGCACAGTATACTTGTATAAATCAACACGCCTAAAATAGGAACTATCCAATACATTGATTTCATATCCTATTTGTTGTTCAAAGAAATGCCATATCGCTCCAAAATTAAGAGAAGACATGTTTGGACCGGATAAAACGGCGATTTTTGGAGGTTTTAAATAAGAAACTTTGCTCGATCCAAAATCTGAACCACTGGTTACCAAACCGGTTTTTACCGGAACTACATCACGATGATGTTTTTTCGCTGCGCTTTTTACTATTGAATCGAAATTCTTGAGTTTGTCATTCCCCGCTCGGGTCATGATCAGACTTCCCGCTGAATATCGCTTTCCTTCTATTGAAAAATCCTGGGTTGAAAACCTGACTTTTACTTTTTTCTTCAGCACATGTGAAAGAAAGGCAACGTCTTGAATGCTATTCCATTTAGTAATATACGCATAAGGCTTTTCAATTTGAAGCGTATCTTTTTTTGTAACGACTTTTTTATAGGTGTCCATACCCATTCTTGTCTCCAGCGCATATGCGTCAAGCCCTCTGGCATAGGGTAATGACCAAGCTGTTATATCGTAGGTAAGTGAATCGTTTAATTTAGATTGTGGTTCAAAAAGTGCTTTAATAAAATTAGACTTCGGTTGGTAAACACTGATCAGCAAATCATTTTTGCTTATAGCAACCTTTGCACTTTTATTAGTTTGATAACTAAATCCTTTTAAAGAGGATTCCGATGAAGGGCTTCCATATTTGATTTGATGTAAATCCAACAATTTTATAAGGCTTTCAACCTTATCATCGCCGTTGTTTTTGATCAGATAGGATTTGGTGCTTCCCATGGGTTTTTCAGAAGCATTCTGAAAATATGTCAGGAATTCTTTATGTAAAACCGATGCGTTTGCTGAAGCTACCTCAATGGTTGACAAACCAGTAGTCAAATGATGACTGATCCTGTCTTTAAGTGTTAATTCACTCCCCTCTTTAGTTTTTACACCTAAGCCTGCTGATCCACTGCCGCCTTGCTCATAAGTCATCCCTATTGCTCCATTATACGTTGGATAAGTATCTCCATAACTTGGGTAAAATAAATCATATTGCTCCTTTGTAAAATAGAGCCACCCCTTTTCATCGAAATATCTGGCGTGGTTTTTCCCAACAATTTTTTGAAAATCCCTTTGGAAACTTGTGATCACTTCATGGTATGGCTTGGCCGCCGGAGCAAAGTAATAAGGAGAGTTTACACCCATTTCATGAAAATCAACATGAATATGAGGCATCCATTTATTATAAACTGCCAACCGCTGTTTGGTTTCAATCTGAGTGGCCCAGGCCCAGTCTCTGTTTAGATCAAAAAGATAATGATTTGCCCTTCCTCTTGGCCAAGGCTCGTGGTGCTCGATAGCATCAGGATTCATATTATAGGGCGTATTTGATTTTTGCATATACCAATTTACATAGCGTTCTCTTCCATCGGGATTAATGCAAGGATCTATGATGACAATTGTATTCTTTAACCATTCTTTGGATGTTTTATTTTTAGGATCAACAAGCTCAAACAGGGTTTGCATCGATACCTCTGTACTAACCGCTTCATTACCGTGTACATTATAACTCAGCCAAACTATGGCAATTTCATTCTGTGACGGTGTGCCTTCTATAATCCTGGCCGATTGCAATTGATCAAGTCTGATGTCATCCAGTTTTTTCATATTCTCCTCAGCACTTATAAAGGCCAGGTACAAAGGTCTTTTCTCATATGTTTCTCCATAAGATACCAGCTTAACATTAGTATTATTTTCTGCTATGTGCTGAAAATAATCTATAACCTGGTGGTGTTGAGAAAACCTTTCACCTAACTCATAACCCAAGAAGGCAGATGGTGATTTTGTTTGGGCATAAACATTGGTTAACAAAAGGAGGTAAAGAACAATTGTTGTATAAAAACGGGTCATATAGCTAATTTTAAAAGGCAATAAATATATAAAAACTACCGTCAACTATTTGAATTTTTGTTTTGAATTAATAACGAACAACCTGCAAAACCAGTCTTTCTTTCATTGTATCTCATAACAAAGTTGCTACAACCTTGACGCTGTGTCTGAAGAAGTGAAAACTTTTGATGGCCTTTATTGTATAAAACGCACATATTTACGTAAAATGGTCAAATCAGTTTCTATAAATCCTTTATATTTATTGACGGATTTGCACCAACTGTTATGACGCGAATAATATTTCTTTTTCTTTTCATGTTACCTGCGATATCTATGGCACAGCTTGAGGAAGATTATACCTCTAACAGCTATTTCACCAAAATGAACAATACCCTGAATCTAAGACTTGATCTTGACAATGATGTGCGCTCTTTTGATTACGATGGAATAAACGACAATTACACCATAGAACCAAATACAAACCTGAGACTTGGTGTTGCTATTAACTACAGATTCATTTCGCTTAAAATTGGCTTTTCTCCAAAATTTTTGCAGGCAGATGACTCGGACCTTAAAGGGAAAACTAAAATATTCAAAATAGGGCTAAATATTTTTTATAAAGACCTGCTACAAAATTTTGATTTCAATCAGGTTAAGGGTTATTATGTGAGTGGTTTTGAAGACCCCATCTTAGGAAGTTTACAGAGAAGCGATGAGTATATCATTCTTCCAGACCTAAAGACCTTATCCATTACCGGAACTACTTATTATAGGTTTAATGAAAATTATTCCTTTAAGGCAGTCGTGAATCAAAATGAAATTCAAACAAAAAGTGCGGGTAGTTTTATTCCAAGTCTGTATTATGGGTATTTTGAGATCACAGATCAAACCACTCCTCAAGATATCAAAAGCTTTTTTGTTATTCTAAATGCCGGTTATTACCACACTTTTGTGATCAATAAAAGCTGGTATTCCAACCTAGGCCTTTCAACAGGTTTAGGGCCAGAATTCAACAAGCTCATTACTCGGGTGGGTGACGACATTCCCGAGGTTACCACCCAACACAATAATCTTGCGGTTAATATCAGTACTCAGATTGGTCTGGGTTATAATTCAACGCGATTCTATGGTGGTACCACCCTTAATGGTAGTGCTACAAACAGAGATGAGCAGTCTGTGATAAAATTCAACAATGTTCGAGGTTATTTTAAAATTTATGTGGGTTACAGGTTCGATGCCCCTAAATCTTTTGAAAAAGGCATGGATTGGATAGAAAGCAAAAACCCCTTCAAAAAGAAATAATTCCATATCGTATAGCCTATCAATGAAAATTGTAAAGATCCTCTTCTTATTCCTGGCTTTTCAACTATCTTCTCAATAAGGTGGTATGTGAATTCCTTCACTTTTAGAAGGTATGAATGAAAAAGAAATGAAGTTGGTTCATCCGAAAAAAAATAGTAGCTATACGATTTACCGAAGGTCTCACTTAAGTGAGGTCCTCAGTTTCTTTAGGATCAGAAAGCCTTCCCAAATCTTTTAACTGCTTACTTAGCATCCATTCGATTTGTCCATTGGTAGAACGGAACTCTTCCTTAGCCAGCTTTTCAACTTCTCTGAAAATATCTGCTTCGATTCTTAAAGCAAATGCTTTTTTATTTTTCATTTCAATCACTTGATTATACACAAAAGGAAAACATGATCATTTTAACGCACTCTATGAGACGTCCTCCTCCTTTTTATCTCTTTCGATTAAAGCTTTAAGAATACCCCGATGTGTAAACATATTGATAACGGTCCAATTCATTTTCGCATAGCTATTGATCAGGTCTTCGAAGTTTTGCTGCGATTTGACAGCAGTTCCTGTTTGTTTTATTATTTTATACTCTTTCATATATACTTTATTATCTGTTATTGAAATAATAGATTTTCTGTCAGTGAATACAAGATATAACAAAATTGTTAATTTCTTCTCTAGCACACTTCGCCTTTGAGGTACTTCCCCAAACTATCCAAAAATCCACCCATTTTATGTATTTCAGGGTGAAAAATGTCAATATATGCTTTTTTAAATATGATTATAATATTACAAATATATTGTTTTAATATCATATCAGCGATTTTTACCGAAAATCTGTATCCAAATTATTGAGAATATAAAAATATTCTGATTTATTATTAATATACCCCAATTTTTATAGGGGTCATTTTCTTAATTATACAATTATTCATCCTAGACCCTATTTTTTTTTGGGGTACTGTGATATTAATATACTTTTAACCCTGTTAATCAAAATGAAATTAATTATTACTAACACATTATTAATTACTTAAAATTAAAGTATGAAAAATCTATTTACACTTGCAATGTTATTCTCGGTTTTTATAACCTATGCACAAGATACCATACCGGCATCAGAAGAAGCTCCCAAAAAGAAATTCTCTATAAGCGGAAGTGTTGACGCTTACTATAGAACAAACATTGGCGCACCCAATGGAGGAGAAAATCAACAAGTTCCTAACACCTCTTTTGCGAATGGCAATGGTTTTGCTATTGGTATGGCAAACGCAATCATTTCTTATGAAGGAAAAAAAGTTGGTGCAGTAGCTGATTTAGTATTTGGCCCCAGAGGTACGGATGCTGTATTCGGATCACTTCAATGGGATATCGATGGTGACGGTGCGCCTGACTTAGGAAATAGTTCTCAAGTAGTGAATCAACTATATGTATACTGGAATGTATCTGACAAAGTTACCTTGACCTTCGGTAATTTCAATACCTTTTTAGGGTATGAGGTTATTTCTCCAACCGGGAACTTTAACTATTCTACTTCCTATATGTTCTCTTACGGACCATTCTCTCATACTGGTTTAAAATTGGATTATGCAATTAACGATGACTGGTCATTGATGGGAGCTATTATGAATGACAATGATCTCACGAACTTTAACCCTACAAATAATTACACTTTAGGTGCACAGGTAGGATTTAAAGGTACTTATCTTAATTTCTTATACGGGCCACAATTTCAAGTGGATTTGACTACCGGGTTTGACATTACCGATTCTTTCTTCCTAGGACTAAACTCAACATATTTTGTTAACAATGATACAGACGCCTCGTTTTATGGGGTAGCCATTTACCCACAGTTACAAACTTCAGAATCCTTTGTTTTAGGTTTCAGAGCTGAATACTTTGGAGAAGGAAAGGGTGGTGTTGGCGCAATTGGAGGATATGATCAGAGTGGTGATGCCAATGCTTTCGAATTTACCTTAACAGGAAATTATGCCATCGGCGATCTAATGATTATTCCAGAATTCAGAATCGACACAACAAGTGAAGATACATTCTTGAACGACGATCTTGAGCCAACTGGTTCTTTGGCATCATTCCTAGTAGCAGCAGTATACAAATTCTAAACAATAATCTATTATGAAAAAAATTGAAGCAATTATCAGAAAATCAAAATATTCTGATGTAAAAGAAGCGTTACATGGCATTGGAGTAAACTTCTTCTCTTATTGGGATGCAACAGGTCGTGGTAATGAAAAAGAAGGCCACGTGTATAGAGGTGTTACCTATAGCACCAGTAGTATTCAAAGACGTTTCCTATCTATCGTTGTGAACGATGAATTTGAAGAAGCAACGATCAAAGCCATTCTCGACGCCGGAGCAACAGGCGAAGTGGGAGATGGAAAGATCTTTGTATCCGAAATCACAGACTGCTATAGAATAAGAACCGGTGAAAAAGGTGGTGACACACTTTAAAACAAAACTAACCTATAATTAATTAAGACATGGAATTACTTACTATAAATAATGTATGGATGATGATCTGTACAGCCTTGGTTTTCTTTATGCACTT
>CAZPHF010000089.1:0-10821 GCA_964586115.1 uncultured Flavobacteriaceae bacterium
TGGTACATAGATTTCCAGAAAAAGATTTGAGGGTTGCCTTGCAGAGGTTCCCCTTTTTTATTTACTCCAGCATGCCATTCTCCATTATCATTGACAAAGTATTTTTGAATATAAGAAATCTGATCTTTCGCAAGCTTTTGATAATCTTTATCCCCTGTGATTTTATAAACATTCAATAGTCCCAAGACAACTTCTGCCTGCGGCCACCAGGATTTGTCTTTTTCCTGAACTCCATTCTCAGAAATTAGATTTGCATAACCGCCATTGATCTTATCTCGAGCTAATTCAACCACATTGTTCATCATAAATACAGCTACCTCCTCCGTTCTCTTAATTAATTTCTCGTCATTAATAACTCTGGCAGCATAACAAATCACCCAGCTACATTCAGCATTATGACCTGCCCAGTTTTCATTCGGCATCATTTGCCAATCTTCAGTAAAACGGTGGATGCAGAAATAATGCTCCTTATCAATAAACCGATCAAGAATGACATTAAGCAAAGTCTGAATCGAATTTTTGATTTCCACTTCTTTTTTATTCTCATAAACTTTCACCAGAGCCTCCATTAAATGAAAATGGGTTGCAAATGATCTGGTCATATCCTTTCCCCTCACCCATTGTTCATTAAAACCATCGAGATAATAGGAATTAGAACTGTCTTTTAATGTTGTCCCTATAAAACCCAACTGCTCATCAATCAATTGGTTTACCTCAAGTGAATCATTCAATCTGGCATATTCGGCTAACCCATGCAAAACAAAGGCCTGAGCCATATTGACATTATCAGCATCATGCAACCATTCCATATTATATTTCCTCCCCCAAAAATAACCTCCCAAAGGGTTTTTAAATTCAGTGAGCATTTCAAAAGCGCTATTGGCTAGTGGTTTATATTTATCTGTTTTTAGAAGTGAGCAAGCGCGACTGGCTCCATAGATAATCCTACTCAAATACATGGAACCCATGTCGGCAGTTTCATTTGGAATATTGGCCTTTGACATTTCAGGAAAAATTCCTCTTTTATCCTTTGTAAACATTTGTTGGATCCAATATTCCAGGTAGCTTTCAAACTCCTTTCGGAGTTGAATTTGTTCATCTTGTATCATACTTGCAAGTTAATAAACTGCTTTCAAAAATTTAAATACTTTTAACCTTCTTCCTCATATGATCAAACGAAATGTTATAGATATCATAAACTATGTTAACAGACATGGCATGTCGTGAATCATGATTCCCATCTGATGTACCTTTGTACCAGGTTAATAGTTTTATTAACGTTCCAAAGATTGATGATAATTTAGTATTTATTTGCCAAAATAATAGGTTAGACACCATTAAAATAAATCAATTGAGGAAGGTTCCAATCGTATCGAACGTCATGCTCTATAGTAAATCAGGGGGAAAACAGGTTTACTTGCTATTAGGTTAAGAGCAATCGATTTTCGATAGATTGGGACTATTTTTTCTTCTCTGTTACTAATTAATATATGATAACAAACATGATCAATAAGGAAACATTTTTATCAGTTGAAATATTCCAAAACAACTTAGGTGTTGATGATAAAGGAATCATCATAATGGCGATGCCTATTCAATTATCTTCAGATAAGAAATTTCTGAAATTACCTTCTTGAAATCTGGGAAACACTTCCAGGCCATATTCATTTTGACCTCTTTCTCCTTCCCAAATAATCTTAAGGCCGACTTGGTCACTTAATTCCACATTATCATATCGAATAGGTATAGAACAAAATACATATTTCTGATTCGGTTTGTCTCGAACAAACCTCAATAACTGGCTAACGATATAAAAGTTATTATCAATATTGTCTGCAGTTATGTCAAACCCAAGAAAGATGGGTCGCTCTAATTTTTTATGATGTATCAAATCATTTACAGTAAGATCCTGCTCATTCATCTGCCGAGACTTTAATTTTTCATAGGCCTCAGGTTTCAACGGGAAAACCAGCGAATGTCCTGAGTAATACCCTGAATCATCCGTAATGATCAAATTCATTTCGGGCAATAACCTAATAGCCTCTTTCACCACAGCACGTAATGATTTTGTTATTTTCTTATGGAACCTCATATATCGGACGATATAATCTATGTCGGTCTCATAATCAAACGTACGAATTCTCTTAGTGGCAATTTCAAGGTGACTCTTGAACCAAAGCGCATGCGGGACCTTGTTGGTCAGTTTTGAAAGTGAATACTTTCTCAAACTAAAATCGTAATAAGTAGGAATAGGAACACTGGCATTTAAATTTCTTACTACCTGATATGGAAGTAAAGTCTCCATTACGATATCCTCCTCCTTATCAGGTTTGATCAATGTAACATTATTTTCCCAGCGCTGAACTGTTCTAATATCTATATTCAGTTTAGCCGCAAATTCGCCTTGAGACATTCTATTGATCTTTCTATAATCGATCAGGAGTTCTCCAATAGTTCTATATTTTTTCATGCTATCTGGCATATTGTAAAAATAACAAAAATTATGGCTGGAACAGAAAACATTGTAATCGGACATTCCGTGTCGGCATCAGATATGTCAAATGCCCTTAACTTTGTCAAAAAATCAGATATGATTCAAGAATTACTAACCGATATTGAAATGGAAGTAAAGTATAATATCTATACAGAACAGAAAAATTTATTAGCGGTTAAGAACTTGAAAGAGCTTCTCAATCAAATCGATCATGAAGTTGAGGTTGTGCCTTACAAGGATAAAGAAAAATTATCCAGGTTGTTGGTTTCATTAAAAGGTCAGACCCTAAATGATGTAGAATATCGAATGGTTGAGAGGATCATCAAGAACAAAAATTGAAAAAGGAAAAGTGATCGATTTGAAAAAGTCGGTAACACACATTCGTGTATGTCAATAATGCAGGTGGTAGAAGAGTATTCCAAATGAGGGGTTATTAAAGGAAGAATTTATAATACCACTTGACCATGCCGAAAGAAATGATTCGAATGTGCTGTTTATAAAAGGTCTCTGTTAAAGAGGCCTTTTTTTATGTCCAAAATATTTAAGTTTTGACAACAAAATAAGCGGGCTCATGAAGTAATCACGTTCCCGCTAGTGCAAATATTAAGCATTATACTTATGCTAACTATAGAAAGGGTAAAAAAATGATGTTTATAGCTCTACAACAAAATTCTCCTCTGCGCCGATTCCATTATTTACATAACCATCAGCAGCCTGATCATTTTCCCATTTTGTGCCATCAATCAAATACTTGAATTGGTGACTTTTGGCAGTTTCAAGATCTAATGTTGCTTTATAGGTTCCGTTTTTGAATTTTTTCAAGTCTATCGCCTCTTCAACATTCCAATCATTAAATTCTCCCAACAATTGAACTTTTCCAGCTTCGAAAGCCTCTTCTTGAGTTAACGAAAAAGTTACTTTACAAACTGGTTTACTTTTTAAAAATTGTTTTTTAATACTCATGATAGTTGTTTTATATTTTGAGGCAAAATAACGTTAATCGCTTATAATAAATAACACCGTTTTTGGCCAATTTCTATACTATATTAACCCATGTATTAGTAAAAAACACATGATAGGTTAATTTTACATAAATAGATGCATGAGATATCAACCCATTTACGATTATAAACCACTTCATATCTTTGAATTTACATTTTATTTGATCTAATTATTCACTACCTTTAATATCCTTTAAACAGCAGCCCCTATGAAAAACCCCTCTAAAGCTCTGGTTAACAATATTCAGGAATTTAGTTTTAGTCAAAAAGAAGTAGAGCAGCTTGACATACTCAATCTTGGAAATGATCATTATCATTTGATTCATCAAAACAAATCCATTCGGGTTAATGTTATTAAAAGAAATTTTTCTAACCGAAGCTATTCTATTGGTATCAATGCTAATGTTTATGAAATCAAAATTAACCACCCTCTGGATCACCTCATTAAAAAAATGGGTTATTCCAGTGGGTCCTCTAAAGTAATTGATTCCGTAAAAGCCCCAATGCCGGGCATCATTATTGGACTAGAGGTTGAAAAAGGCCAAGTTGTTAAGGAAGGTGCCACCCTTCTCATCCTGGAAGCCATGAAAATGGAAAATGCCATTACATGCCCTAAAGATGCAGTGATCAAAGATATTTACGTAACCATAGGAGAAACCGTAGATAAAAACAAACTACTTATCGACTTTGAATAAGCATTCCTAAACCTATATCTATGAAGAAAATATTGATTGCCAATCGAGGTGAAATAGCTTTGCGCATTATGAAAACAGCAAAGCGAATGGGTATACGCACAGTAGCGGTCTATTCAACGATCGATCGACAGGCCCCACATGTCACGTTTGCCGATGAAGCCGTTCATATCGGTGACAACCCTTCAAATAAAAGTTATTTAATGGGGGATAGAATCATTGAAAAAGCCGTCGAAATGAAAGTGGATGCCATTCACCCTGGTTATGGTTTTTTGAGTGAGAATGAGTCTTTTTCTAAAGCCGTTGAAAACCATGGCATAACATTTATAGGCCCAGGTCATAAAGCCATTCGTATGATGGGAGATAAATTAGCGGCCAAAGATGCCGTTAAGAAATACAATATTCCCATGGTCCCTGGAATAGATAAAGCAGTTACTGAGATCGAAGAGGCTGAAAAAGTGGCCAATAGTTTAGGGTATCCCGTTCTTATTAAGGCGGCAGCCGGAGGAGGTGGGAAAGGAATGAGAATTGTCGATTCTCAGGCAACGCTAAAAAATCAAATGAAAAGAGCCATAAGTGAAGCATTGTCGGCATTTGGTGATGGTTCTGTTTTTATTGAAAAATATGTCACTTCTCCGAGGCATATTGAATTTCAAATCCTTGCTGACAATTACGGCAATGTGATCCATTTATTTGAAAGAGAATGTAGTATTCAAAGGAGACATCAGAAAGTTGTAGAAGAGGCTCCGTCGTCCATCCTTACTCCTGAATTGAGAAAAAAAATGGGTGACGCAGCTATAATGGTTGCTAAGTCATGTGATTACAGAGGAGCAGGAACCGTGGAGTTTTTAATGGACGCCGATATGAATTTTTACTTTCTGGAAATGAATACCCGACTGCAGGTTGAGCATCCGGTTACAGAATTTATTACAGGGCTTGACCTTGTAGAGGAGCAAATTAAAATAGCAAGAGGGGAAGAGCTTACACTAAAACAAAAAGACCTGAAAATAAATGGTCATGCCCTGGAACTAAGGGTTTATGCAGAAGATTCCTTAAATGGTTTTCTCCCAAATGTAGGGGAACTTAAAACTTATGAGATCCCTAAAGGCGACAATATCAGGCTTGATGATGGTTATCAGCAGGGCATGGAGATTCCTATCTATTACGATCCTATGATCTCAAAACTGATCACTTACGGAAAAGATCGTGATGAGGCCATTCAAACCATGATCAATGCCATTGACCAGTATAGAATTATTGGTGTGGAAACAACCCTCCCTTTCGGTAAGTTTGTCTTTGAGCATGAAGCCTTTAGGACGGGAAATTTTGATACGCATTTTGTAACATCCCATTTCGATCCTGAAGCCTTAAAAAAAGTTAAGGAAAAAGAGGCCGAGTTGGCCGTACTTTTCGCTCTAAAGCTCTATCAACAAGAGCAAAAAAAATTAAGAACAGCTAATTAAAAGATTGCTTAAGGGCTAGATAAATATCAACCACAACATTATAAACCCGATAAAATGAAAGAAAAACAAAAAGACCTGTTGCGAAAAATGGCTGAAGCCAAATTAGGGGGTGGTAAAGAACGAATCAAAAAGCAACATCTTAAGAAAAAACTTACAGCAAGAGAAAGAATAGCGCTGCTTATGGATGAAGGTTCCTTTGAAGAAGTTGGTATGCTGGTGACCCACAGATGTACAGACTTCGGAATGGAAAACCAATTGATTTCTGGTGATGGTGTTGTTACGGGTTATGGGACCATCAACAGCAGAATGGTTTATGTTTTTGCACAAGATTTTACGGTTTTTGGAGGAGCACTATCTGAAACACATGCCGAGAAAATATGCAAGATCATGGATCTGGCCGTTAAGGTGGGAGCTCCGGTAATAGGACTAAATGATTCAGGAGGAGCCAGAATACAGGAGGGTGTTCGTTCTCTGGGAGGCTATGCCGATATTTTTTACAGAAACGTACAATCTTCCGGAGTAATCCCTCAAATATCAGCCATCATGGGGCCTTGTGCAGGTGGGGCGGTATATTCTCCGGCCATGACTGATTTTACCATTATGGTAGAAGAGACCAGTTATATGTTTGTCACCGGACCAAATGTAGTGAAGACTGTAACAAACGAGGAAGTTAGTTCTGAAGATTTAGGTGGTGCTTCTACGCACTCCACAAAATCGGGAGTCACTCATATTACCGCTGCTAATGATCTGGCCTGTTTAGAGGAAATAAAGAAATTGCTTAGTTATATCCCTCAGAACAACCAACTCAAAACACCAAAACTACCCTTTACACTAACTGAAGAACTAAGAGAAGAACTAGAACATATTCTTCCTGAAGACACGCATAAACCCTATGACATGAGAAAAGTGATCCACGGGATTTGTGATAAGGATTCCTTTTATGAAATCCATAAAGATTATGCTGAAAATATCGTGGTTGGTTTTAGCCGACTTGCCGGAAGAAGCATAGGTTTGATAGCCAACCAACCTATGAGCCTTGCAGGGGTTTTAGACGTAAACAGTTCAAAAAAAGCGGCTCGCTTTACACGGTTTTGTGACAGTTTTAATATCCCGCTACTGGTCTTGGTTGATGTTCCCGGGTTTTTACCTGGAACCGATCAGGAATGGAGAGGTATTATTGTTCATGGTGCCAAATTATTATATGCCCTTAGTGAGGCAACGGTTCCTCGTGTTACTGTTATTACAAGAAAGGCCTATGGTGGTGCCTATGATGTCATGAATTCAAAACATATTGGTGCTGATATGAATTTCGCCTGGCCAACAGCAGAAATTGCGGTTATGGGTGCCAAAGGAGCCAGCGAGATCATCTTTAAAAAGGAAATATCAGAAGCATCAGACCCTGAAGCTAAATGGAAGGAAAAAGAAGCTGAATACGCCTTCACATTCGCTGATCCTTATCGTGCTGCTAAAAGAGGTTTTATTGATGAAGTGATTCTTCCAAAGGATACCAGAAGGAAATTGATCAAAGCTTTTTCTATGCTTGAGAATAAACAGGTAGATGGTCCGAAAAGAAAACATGGAAATATCCCCCTATAGAGAAGTTAATTTTAAGGTTTTAAACGATCTCGGCGCTCAAACCTCGCTGTAGCAATTGGGTACATCTTGGTTTAAGTTCTTCAAATTCTCCCGTTTTAACTGCGCATTTGCCTTTATAATGAACGAGATATGTGCATTGTTCAGCTTGTTCGAGTGTATGTTCACAAACCTCTATAAGCGAATCAATCACAAAATCAAATGTATTGACTTCATCATTAAATAATAAGATCTCATACATTTTGACTTCTTGTTCTGCAACATCATGAGATTCCTGAATTTTTTCTTTTGTCGAATAAACCATGGTAATTAAGTTCTATTGCTGATGCAAATTTACATATTTTAATCCAACCCAATTATTTCTTTCTAATTTCTTGTCCTGCTGCAGCCCATTCGACTCGGCAGACTCATTGATTTTTTCAATATCTTCAGTATAAAAACCACTTAAAAGTAAGATGCCATTTTCTTTCAAACTCTCTGTATATACAGGCATATCTTTTAATAAAATATTCCGATTAATGTTGGCTATAATCAAATCATAGGCTGCAGGTTTTAAAAGACTTGCATCACCTTCAAATACTGAAATTGTTTTACAGTTATTGCGTTCGATATTCTCCAATGAATTTTCATAACACCAGTTATCTATATCAATGGCATCAACCGTTGCAGCTCCTTTCATTTCAGCAAAAATGGCAAGAATTCCGGTACCACATCCCATATCAAGTACTTTCTTTCCTTGAAGATTCAAGTCCATCAGATGTTGAATCATCAAATGAGTTGTTTCATGATGACCCGTACCAAAACTCATTTTGGGTTCGATGACTATATCGTATTTTAGGCCTGGATTCCTGTGAAAAGGAGCCCTGATACTAACTTCATTCGCAACAACTATGGGCTTAAAATTCTTTTCCCATTCCTCATTCCAGTTCACCTGTTCTATCTCCTTGACATCATAAGAAAAAGTGACCTCCTCCGATTGAAGGATCTGAATGTCATCGAGCAAACTCGCACTCCAATCACGCTTTTGAATATAGGCCTCCAACCCATCAGGGTTTTCAGTAAAACTCTCAAAGCCCACTTGACCAAGTTCGGCTACTATAATGTCAACGGCAGTTTGTGTGTCTAATGATCCCGAGTCTATCTTAAAGAAGCATCCTATATAATTCATAATAGTCCTAAAGTTAAAAAATCTGTGGAACCTTTTCCGAACGAAAAGATTTCACAGATTTGTAGTTTTAAATATTTCTCTAAAATCCTTAGATAGCCTTAATAATGGCTGTAAAATCATCTACGCTTAAGGCAGCTCCCCCTATCAAACCTCCATCGACATCAGCCTTGGAAAAAATCTCTTCAGCATTACCGGGTTTCACACTTCCTCCGTAAAGTATAGAAACTTCTTCAGACACATCACTTAAAAATCTTTCAGCAACCAATTCCCTGACAAAAGCATGCATTTCCTGAGCTTGATCAGGAGAAGCTGTTTCGCCCGTACCGATTGCCCATACTGGCTCATATGCTAGAATGATCTTTGACCAGGCATCCGAATCCAAATGGAACAGTGCATTCTTGATCTGGCTTTCCACTACTTTAAAATGGTTGCCGCTCTTTCTGTCTTCAAGAACCTCTCCAAAGCAAAAGATTACCTCCAAATCATTCTTTAAAGCCGCATCTACTTTAGACGCAAGGAGCGCATCCGTTTCACCAAAATATTCCCTTCTTTCTGAGTGCCCTAAAATAACCGTGTCAACATATACACCTTTGATCATTTGAGCAGAAATCTCACCTGTATAGGCACCGCTTGCTTCCTGATGCATATTTTGAGCCGCTACTTCAATGACCGACTTCTTGGTCATCTTTGAAGCCTTTTGTAAATTGACAAAAGTCGGTGAAATAATCACTCGGGTATTATCTAAAGTAAGCTCTTTTACTGCATGATTTAATTCTTTGACCAAGGCCTTGGTTTCTTTATAGGTCTTGTTCATCTTCCAGTTTCCTGCTACGATTTTAGTTCTCATTAAATTGGTTTTTTGGTTGAAATTAAAATGAAAAGCAAAGATAACCTAAACTGATAAATTGATTACTTTTGCAGCAATCAATTTTCAAAAAAAATGACGAAACAAGAGCTAATTCATGAGATAAAAGCGAAAAGATCCTTTTTGTGTATCGGACTGGACGTTGACCTTGAAAAAGTACCTGCCCACCTGCTAAGTACTGATGATCCGATTTTTGAATTTAATAAGGCCATTATTGATGCAACACATGATTTGACAGTAGCTTATAAACCCAATACTGCGTTTTATGAGGCCTATGGCTTAAAAGGATGGAAAAGCTTGTCAAAAACTATAGCATATCTCAATGAAAATTATCCTTCAATCTTTACCATAGCCGATGCAAAAAGAGGAGATATTGGTAACACTTCTACCAGATATGCCAAGGCCTTTTTTAAAGATATGAGCTTTGATTCTGTAACTGTAGCGCCTTATATGGGTAGTGATTCAGTTGAACCCTTTCTTGCATTTGAGGATAAATTCACCATTATGCTGGCACTGACTTCCAATAAAGGTGGTCTTGATTTTCAGTTATTAAAAGATGAAGCCGGCATGACCTTTTATGAAAAAGTACTTGCAACCTCATTAGAATGGAAAAACAGTGAGCAACTTATGTATGTCGTTGGAGCAACGAGACCTGAATACTTTCGAAAGATCCGAAAAATAGTACCCGATCATTTTTTACTGGTTCCAGGAGTAGGAGCGCAAGGCGGGGATCTTCAGGGAGTTTGTGAATATGGTTTAAATAGTAATGTTGGGTTGCTGGTCAATTCTTCAAGAGGCATCATTTATGCTTCTTCCAAACAAGATTTTGCCAACCGGGCAAGAGAGAACGCGCTTAAGCTCCAGCAAGAAATGCAAGTTATTCTCGATGCCAAATCTCTTTAGTCAGACTGTGTTTTAAAATTTCTTAAGGCTTCTTGAAGCAAGTTGTGTAAACCTACCATTTGAGCATATCCGAATTTTTTACCCAACTGGCCAAAAAAGTACAGTGCGACCCAAATAACAGGCATCAATAAGCACATCACCATTGAAAAGGTATTCTCCTGATCAAGGCTCCATCGTGAATAAGCGATTACAAAAAAGACAAAAAAAGCGACAGCCACTGCAAAATGCAGGAACATAAAAAACGTCCAGATTTTAGGCTTTGGACCTAAAATTCCTTTAACCACAGTTACATCATCTTCCTTTTCAATTTCGACATGTAGTTGTGGTGACCAGAAATGTTCATCTTTTTGGGGCACATCAATAACAACATGATGATCAACGATCTGGCTGATATAAATGCAATCATCCTTAGCCAGTTCCTCTCTAAATTTTTTAATGATGTCTTGCTCAGATGCTTTATACTTTAATTTGAATCTGGGTTTTAGAAGGATGCGATTTAACTCATCCTCATGAATAGGTTGGTTCATGATTCTTGATAATGATTTATTGATGTAATGATAGATTGATTTACTAAAAATTAACCTTTCACTTCTCCCTTCTTACTTCCCACTTCTCCCTTCTCACTTCTCCCTTGATTATCAT
>CAZPHF010000090.1:0-10071 GCA_964586115.1 uncultured Flavobacteriaceae bacterium
CACTCTCAGGAAGGTATTGTTCAAATGCCTTTCTTATAACCCATTTCTCCATGCGTTCACCATTAATCATTTTATCTTGAGGGTTTATTCGCATAGCCACATCCATAAATTCTTTATCCAGAAAAGGAACTCTACCTTCTATACCCCATGCAGCCAATGATTTGTTTGCTCTTAAACAATCATACATATGAAGTTTATCAAGTTTTCTTACGGTCTCTTTATGAAACTCCTCCGCACTTGGTGCTTTGTGAAAATATAGATATCCTCCAAACAATTCATCCGCCCCCTCTCCCGAAAGCACCATCTTAACACCCATTGACTTGATCACTCTTGCCATCAAATACATTGGAGTCGAAGCCCTGATCGTTGTAATATCGTAGGTTTCCAGGTTGTAAATAACATCTTTTATCGCATCCAAGCCTTCCTGAATGGTGAACTTGATCTCGTGGTGAACAGTACCAATATAATCGGCTACTACTTGCGCGGCTGCCAAATCAGGAGACCCTTCCAAACCTACTGAAAAGGAGTGTAAACGGGGCCACCAAGCTTCTTGCGTATCCCCAGATTCCACCCTTTTATCTGCATATTTTTTTGCCAAAGCTGAAGTGACAGAAGAATCAAGTCCTCCAGACAATAAAACGCCATATGGCACATCACTCATCAATTGTCTGTGTACTGCAGCTTCTAAGGCATCGTGCAATTCATCAATACTTGTTTGATTCTCTTTTACTGCTTCAAATTCTGTCCATTCTCTATTATACCATCTTGTCAATTCTCCATCCTTACTTGATAAATAGTGACCCGGAGGAAACAATTCTATTTTGGTACATACACCTTCAAGTGCTTTTAACTCAGAAGCGACATAAAAGGTTCCATTGGCGTCCCATCCAATATACAAGGGAATAATTCCCATATGATCTCTTGCTATAAAGTAGGCATCGTTTTCAGCATCATATATAGCAAAACCAAAAATCCCGTTCATTTCATCAATAAAATCTACACCCTTTTTTTGATATAGTGCCAAAATCACTTCACAATCAGATTCAGTTTGAAAATTATATGTGCCTTCAAATTGTTTGCGAAGCTCCTGATGGTTATAGATCTCTCCATTGGCAGCCAAAATCAATTTTTTATCTTCACTGAATAAGGGTTGCTTCCCGGAAGCAGGATCAACAATAGATAGGCGTTCATGGGTAAGAATCGCCTTATCATTACTATATATCCCACTCCAGTCTGGTCCGCGGTGACGGATCTTTTTTGACATCTCCAACAATTGAGGTCTTAACACTTCTGCTTTCTCCTTCAAATCAAATGCACATACAATTCCACACATCTTTATTCTGTTTTAATTTTTATTAGGCTGCAAATATGAATTATTTATTTCAATATGTACACATAATTAGTATATTTAGTTTCATATTGAAACTTATATTTGATATTTTGATTACATATGTAATTATATTGCTAGCGATCTATTTCATTGGTTAACAAATTGCAAGATCACCTAAGGATCTGAAAGATCAGGTCTAGGAATACACGTGTAAATCCATTAATTTTACACAAAGCATCAAATTAACATACAATGCCGGATCTAATTCATGATATCAAACAACTTCAACTGATTTCTGAAGAACTTGAACCAACAGAATCAAACAGAGATCACTATTTTAATCTAATCAGAGGCTTTGCAAATCATTTTATCAACTCCCTTAGCACCGCTAAGGCTTTTGATCAGTCAACAGTAAATGAAATGCTATTTAGAATAGACGGTAAAACAAAAAAGCTTCCTGAGCTCATTGACATTTTTAAAAATGAAGTCTCGTCTAAGGGAATTAATGCAGCTTCTGGCGGACATCTGGGGTATATACCCGGTGGAGGCATATTTACTGCTTCTCTTGCCGACCTGATGGCGGATATCAGTAATGAATATGCGGGTATTCATTTTGCTTCTCCCGGAGGAGTTACTATGGAAAATGAATTGATCAGATGGATGGCATCTATTTTCAGCTATCCGGAAACAGCGATTGGTAACTTAACTTCGGGTGGTTCTATTGCTAACCTCATTGCCTTGACCGCTGCCCGTGATCACCATCAGATAAAAGGCGCAAAAATTGAAAAAAGTGTCCTATACCTTAGCGAACAAACACACCACTGTATACATAAAGCCTTAAAAATTATTGGCTTGGAAGATCTTATCTTAAGATATGTTGAGACCGATGATCGCTCAAAAATAGATCCGGTTCATCTGAACCATAAAATACTGGAAGACAAGTCAAATGGTTTGACACCCTTTCTGGTAGTTGCTTCAGCAGGAACAACAGATACCGGGGCCATCGACCCATTAAACGCCATCGCTGACATCACTAAAAAAAACCAACTTTGGCTTCATGTGGATGCAGCCTATGGTGGTTTTTTTATTCTGACTGATCTTAAAAAGAACCTATTCAAGGGGATTGAACGTTCAGATTCATTGGTGGTTGATCCACATAAAGGCCTTTTTCTTCCTTATGGGATAGGAGCCGTCTTGATCAAAAACAAAAAAGCCATATATCATTCTCATCATGCGACAGCCCATTATATGCAGGATGCTTTAGAAGATGATGGACCTATAAATCCTGCGGATGTATCGCCCGAATTAACAAAGCATTTTAGAGGAATGCGTATGTGGCTTCCGTTACAACTCCATGGCATCAAACCTTTTACTGCCTGCCTTGAAGAAAAAATCCTTCTTACCTCCTATATAAGAAAACATTTGCTGAAGGTAGGATTTCAACTTGGACCTGACCCTGACCTTTCAGTGACTTACTTCTGGTTTGAACCTGAGAAAACGGATACCAATGTGTTTAATAAAAAATTATTAGCATTTATTCATGAAGATGGTCGCTATTTTTTCAGCTCTACTCAAATAAAGGACCGTTTTGTGATAAGGGTGGCCATACTTTCATTTAGAACAAAACTTAGGGAAGTGGATTTGGCATTAAAAATGATCAATACCTGTCTCGATAAAACTAATCAGCATTTCAATCTCTCAAAAACAAATTGAATACTGCAATGCACGCGTCACAAATGATATGCTGAATTTAAATACCAACTCAAGCTATGTGCCTTGAGCTAACAAATCAGAGATCTCTTGATATATTTGCTGTCCGACCTCATGACCATATAGCTCAATGTCATAATCTGGAGTTTTATTCAAATACTCATGGCAAGCTTTTTTTAATTGTGCTGTATTGCTCCCTGCAATCCGGGCAAATCCGGCATTGACAAGTTCTACCCACTCTGTTTCCTCTCTTGCGATAACACAGGGCTTCTGATTAAAATAAGCCTCTTTTTGAAGGCCTCCACTATCTGTGATGACCACACTGCAGTATTTTAAGAGTTGCAACATATCGAAATACCCAACCGGATCCGTGGTCAATCCATTAAAGGAGAGCCCATACTTTTTCATCATCGCCTTGGTTCTAGGATGCAAAGGCATCACTACTAAAGTATCTTGAGAAATATCATTGAGGGCCTGTACTACTGATCCTAATAATTTTGGGTCATCTGTATTTTCCTGACGATGGATCGTTGCCAAAATAAACTTCTGCCCTTCCAGCTTTAACTTCTTGATAATGTTCGATCTTTCTGCTGAAAATTTGCTATAAAAAGACACTGATTCTTTCATAATATCACCACTCAAAACCACCTTAGCATCAAATCGATCAAAACCCTCGGCTTTCAAATTTAGCAAAGCGGTTTCAGTGGGGCACAACAACAAATCTGATATCCTATCGGTGAGTATCCTATTCACCTCCTCAGGCATCGCCATATTGAATGAGCGCAGACCTGCCTCCACATGAGCAAGCCTGATACCTAGTTTTTTCGCTGCCAGAGCTCCTGCCAGCGTAGAGTTGGTATCACCATAAACAACCACCAATTCAGGCTTTTCATGTAAGAGTACTTCTTCTATCTGTTCAAGCATTCTTCCGGTCATCGCCCCATGACCAACTCCATTTATATCCAAATTATACTTTGGTTTTGGGATATGCATTTCCTCAAAGAAAACTTCACTCATATTACTATCAAAATGCTGTCCGGTATGCACAAGCACTTCGCTGAATTCCTTTTTCTCTAAAATGATTCTGCTCAATACTGCGGCTTTGATAAACTGAGGACGCGCCCCTAATATGCTTACTATTTTTTTCAATTTTTTTACATTTATAAACAATCTAATCTTATAGCGATTCATTTGAGCCGGTTTCAAAACCTAGAGCTATAAACTTAAATCCAATTTCCCTACATACTTTTTAAAATATCTGCTAAATCCCTGCTTAGATGCTTTCTGTGAAAACGATCTATATTCCTGGTCCCAGCTTTGAGTCTACCCGACTTGAATAAGGTATAATGATTTTTTAACAATGCCTTTAAAGAAGCAAGATCTTCAAAACCAATCATTTGGCCTGCCCCTGTTTCAAGTAAAATATCCGCAAGATCTCCAACCACAGGTCCAATGCCGATAATAGGTCGTTCACTTTGCAAATATTCAAAGATTTTACCCGTAATTATTGATTTAGCCGAAGGTACCTTATTAACAGCCAATAACAAAACCTGAGAAGATCGCTGGAATTTTAGTACATCTTTGTGAGGCATATAGGCCAAAAAGTTAACATGATCGTTTAATCCAAAGTCAGTCACACTTTGATAAACTTCCTGATCACATTTACCGATCAACAGAACTCTCAGATCTTTTCCAAAATCTTCGAACTCCTCAGCAAGTTCGCTTAAGGCCTTCCATAATACCTTAGGATTTCTATCGCCATTCATCATCCCTATATGACAGATGCTGAATTGTTCATCGAGCGATACCCCATTTGCATGCCCATCAGTATCAAAGCCATTGGTCAAAACAAACACATGTTCATTACGATCAATAAACTCTTCTTTCATGCTGTTTCCAACAACTGTTACCGCATCTGCCTGATGCAACACCATGCCTTCCATCTCATGGTGTTTTTCTTTCGCTTTTTGAGTAAGTGGTAGGCTGTGAAAATAATCAATATTTGTCCATGGATCTCTAAAATCAGCAAGCCACTTCACTCCTGTTCTCTTTTTTAATTCGGCTCCGATCATATGTAAACTATGTGGAGGTCCGGTAGTGATAATAACGTCTATATCATTTTCCAGAATAAAAGGTGCCAAGACTTTAACCGAAGGTTTAATCCAGAATTTCCTGGCATCAGGGATAAAATAATTAGCCCTGATATATTGCATCTGACGCCCAAGAAAGGATGGATTAGGGTCAATAAAACCTGCACTCTGCTGTTTCTCTTTATGATATAACTTTGAGAGAATCGTATTCGGCTCCCAGATACTTTGTCTGATCACTTGAATATCATCAGGAACTTCTGAAATAAGGCTCTTATCTTCTATCACATAGTCAGGGTTTTTCACCGTATAAACAACAGGAGTCACGTCAAAAGAAGGCAAATACTTAACAAATTTAAGCCATCTTTGTACGCCGCTGCCTCCCGCAGGGGGCCAATAATATGTGATCAATAAAACTTTCAAGGTTTCTCAAATTCCAAATATAGGTCCTTCAAATTACCCGAGACCTTTTCCCAGCAAAATTTCTCCTCAATAAATCGTTTTCCATTCAACCCGAGCTCCTTTGATAAATTAGGGTCTCTAAATAGAATCAATATCTTTTCAGCGATCTCCACTGTGTCTTTTTCTTTATGCACTAAACCGCTATTGACCTCCTCGATAAGGTTTTTTTGAGCTAGCGCATCACTGGCCAAAACGGGTATAGCAAAACTCATATATTGAAATAATTTATTGGCATAAGTCGTATCGTGATGAAGGTTTCGATGCAAAGGAGAGATACCAATATTCGCAGCCTTAAGATAGGAAGGAAAGAGCGTAATATCCTGCCATCCTTCAAAATCAACTATTCTCTCAAGACCAAGTGCTTCCACCCTACTTTTCAGTACCTTATCAGAGGAGTTTTTTCCCACAATGACCAACTTCATTTGTTTTATGAGAGCCTTATCTTTACCAATAATCCCAAGGGCCTCAATCATTGACAACAAACCTCTTCTCAAACCTGTATCCCCTAAATAAAGAATAACGAATTTATCTTTATACTTTTCCAAAATAGCCTGTTCAATCAAAAAGTCATTATAAAATGTTGACTTCACAGTATTAGGAACAACTACAATTTTACGGTCCGGTATACCCAACCTGTTTAGTAATTCTGTCTTGGCTTCCTCTGTTACAACAATGGTTCGGTCGGCCTTTTTAACAAGGGCACCTTCCTTGCGCTTCCATGTATCAGTTGAAATAAGGAGATTACCAGGGAATTTATTCAAATGCGGATATGTTTTCATAATCTCTGGCCTGTTCTCATGCAGATCCAAAACCACAGGAAGTTGTAAAACTTCATTCGCCTCAATCACAGCTTCTGCCACTACCATATCGTGCACGTGAATGATATCAATTTCGTTCACCTTTAAAAAATGAGCAATTTTCTTCGACATCATTTTCCTGTAAAAGGGCATCGTGTACGACAGAGCCGAAAGTTTGTATTCTAAGTTATTGCTGAGATATCTTTTGACCTCTATACCTTTAATAGTTTCTTCATTCGATTCCTGTTGATAGGTCAGACAAAAAAGAAAAACCTCATGACCGCTGCTGATCAATGCCAGCGCTTCATTTTCAACCCGAGGATCAGGTGGAAAGGACTTGTCTAGTATCATTCCGATTTTCATGTCTTAAGGAATCTATCTTTCCGCATAGACGGCATAATATCTAGGCGTAAATTTTCTTAGAATGGGTCTAAAACCAATTTTCTTTACTGGGCTTGACCACTTTTCATATTTTTTAATTTGCCAGCCTGACTTTTCTAATAGCCAATCAAATTGCCAGTCTTCAAACTCATGATAATGCCTGTCCCATTTATCGGTTTTACTTCTATAAGCACTTGCAAACCAAAGATTCAAGGGTACCGTAGTAATCAACTTTGATGCTTTGATGCTATTGAGCACATTAAACGGTGCAATCAGGTGTTCAAAAATTTCAAAGGCTGTTACGGCATCTACTTCATACTTGAGGACATTGGAAAAATCAAGATCCAAATCCTCGCCATGGGTATTATAGACTGTATAACCTTGACTTTCTAGTATCTCACTGAGTTCATTGCGCACTCCGAGATCCAATATGGTGGCTGGCGCAGGAAGTACCGACTGTAAAAAAGCTACAGTATGTGCGTATCTTTTTTTAGGAATAGTATTATATGATTTGAATTCGCTCATGATCAAATTAATCAGCCTTTTTTTTCCTTTCTTTAAAGTACCATCCCAAAGATATTAAAAGTAATAATCCATAAGAAACAAGAGATATAGAACTACCCGTTTGAATCACTTTTGGTTCAAATTTAAACAGCAACTCATGGTTCCCTGCTGGAATTACTGCAGCTCTTAATACGTAATTTGCCCTCATATAAGGGATCTTTTCCCCATCCAAATAAGCATTCCATCCATCCTTGTAATACATTTCTGAGAAAATGGCTAATTGCTGGGTTTCAGATGAAGTTTTATATATCATTTCATTGGCCTTGTAACTACTCAAAACAATAGTAGCCATACTGTCCTTTTCAAACTTCAAATTAGTTAATTCCTCCTCATAGTTTCGAGTAAAGACTGCTCTTTCTTTTGTTTTCAGACTATCCAAAGCCCTAATTTCTTCATTAGCAGTGTCTACAAATTCAATTTCATGAACAAACCATGCATTCCCATTGGCATCTTCATTCAGTTGAACGTTTTCCTGGTTATTCTCACCTGGAAAAATAAAATACTTGGTATGGAGCATATTCAATACTTCCATATTGTTTCTGGCAATCTGAAACTCATATAATTCTTGAAACCTTCTTGGTTTTGCAGCATGATAACCTCCAATAGAATTGTGATAAAATGACGTACTTCCATCATTTAAAGGATCAACCATAAAATTCAGCACACGGTAGTGCCCTTTGTCCTTTAAGATTTCACCTTGCATAGGTGTCAATTCAAAAGGATTTTCCAATCGTGATTTACTGATAAAATCATCATTATTGACATATCTTTTATCAACAAGGACCAAATCCAGAAGCACAAGGACCAAAATCCCTCCCACTACAATATTCTTTTTGATCTTTGCTGTTAAAAATAACCACAGCAAACACCCTGTGATAACCACATAAATTAGCGAACGCAGACTATCCTGAAAAAATATGGTTCTTCTATCCTCGATCAAGGCATCTGATAAACCGGCAAGCATGTTTTCATAATTTCCATCACGAAAACTTTCAAAAGCAAATAAATTAGCTCCTACTGCTACAAAAAACAAGGCCAATCCAGCCACTGAAATTCCCGCCCATTTAAAGGCCTTCAATTTTTCTGCCTTATCAACCTTGCCATTCAAAAAGTGATGCAGTCCTAAAATTGCCAAGAGTGGTACCGCAATTTCAGCGATCACCTGAATCGATGAAACCGCCCTAAATTTATTGTACAAAGGGACATAATCAATAAAAAAATTGGTCAGTAAATCGAAATTCTTACCCCAACTCATTAGAATCGAAAAAACAGTTGCCGCCACAAGCCACTTTTTTAAAGGTCCTTTGACCAGAAGTGCGCCAAGCACAAATAGAAAGATAAAAACCGCCCCAAGATAAGGAGGGGCTGCAACAATAGGTTGCTCTCCCCAATACATGGGTGCATTTTCTGCAAACCCCAGCGCCTGTTTTCTTCCGGCTTTTTCTTTTAAAAATCTGTACGTATAACTTTCTTTATCAAGTTTTTCACTGTTTGAACCTCCCATAAAACGAGGAATGAACAAATCAAAAGTCTCAAGTAATCCAAAACTGTATTGGGTAATATATTCTTTTGACAACCCTGAAGTAATTTCTTTGGGACTTCCATCCGGATTGATCGTAAGTTCGCTTTTACTTCTGGTACTGTGTTCGGCATATTCTTTTGTAGCCAATAAACTCGTGGCATTAACACCCACAGCCAGAATAACCGCCACCAATAAGATGCCTACTTCTTTCACGAAAACAGAAATTTCCTTTTCCTTAAAGGCCTGAATCAAGTGAACAATACCAAAAATTAAGACTGAGAATAGCAAATAATAGGTCATCTGTGGATGACTGGCATTAATTTCCAGAGACATGGCCAAAGCTGTCAGCACAAACCCCTGCAGATACTTTTTCTGAAAAACCAATAATAATCCAGCCAATACAAATGGCATATAAGCTATCGCATGTGCCTTGGCATTGTGACCTACACCTAAAATAATAATCAAATAGGTTGAAAATCCGAAACCCAAAGCCCCAATCAAAGCTAATTTCCAATCAACTTTTAGCACACTTAATAAGAGGAAAAAACCCAAAAAATATAAAAACAGATAATCGGCAGGTCTCGGCAGAAACCTTAACAATCCATCTAATTTTTTAATATAATCATTGGGGTAATAAGTACTGAGCTGGTAAGTAGGCATTCCTCCAAAAGCCCTGTTGGTCCAATAAGGTTCTTCGTGATATTGATCTCTAAATTCCTTGACTTCTTTTGACATTCCTCTGAATTGGGCAATGTCAGACTGAAAAAGTTCCTTCCCCTCTAAGACCGGTGAAAAATAAGCTAGCGAAATAATCACAAAACTTAGTAAAGCAACCAGAATTGGCAGGAATTTCTTAATATTCATAGATTATAAGCTAAATTCAATTCAAATTTGACCTGGAAGCTCACTACTCATCAACTTCCTCAAAATCAACATATTCACCAACACTATTATTGCTCTCCTTTCCTGATCTTGGTTGTTTATCAATAACCGTTTCTCCTTCTTTTACATGATCTGCAGGGTTCTGATATCCTTGTTGCTCTCTGGCTTTTTTTTCAAAATTTCTTACTGCTTTTTTCATCAAAAAAGGAAGAAAAATCCTTGCCAACCACTTGAAAGCATAGTACCCAAGAATAAGGATCACAATGAACCATAAACCCTGAATTGAAGCCTTCTGCATAATTATAAAATTTAATTTTCAAAAATAACAATTTGAGA
>CAZPHF010000091.1:0-9740 GCA_964586115.1 uncultured Flavobacteriaceae bacterium
GAGAATTAGAAGTAATGAGTCGAAACATTTAAGAAACAAGCACCAGCATAAAACTACTCGTAATGCAATTAAAAACTTGCATGCAGTCGAGGAGAAAAAGGATGCTGAGGCCTTGTTGATAAACGTTATTTCTATGGTTGATAAATTAGCTAAGAATAATGTGATCCACAAAAACAAAGCAGCTAATATCAAATCAAAATTAACTATACACGTAGCTTCTTTATAAAGGAAACTATCTCTTGAGGTATAAAAAGCATCCGTCAGCCGACGGATGCTTTTTTTTTGCTCTAATCTTATCTGATATTCAAGGGGTGTGATCGATTTAATTGAAAAAATCATTACATCATTACATCAATGCCTCTACCATTCATAGACCCTGTCTGCATCCAATCTGATCAGTATGAACAACAATACAGTAAAGCCCCATAAGGAGGAACCTCCGTAACTGAAAAACGGTAGAGGTATACCAATTGTGGGAAGCAATCCAATAACCATACCTATATTGATGGTGAAGTGAAAAAAGAAAATAGCGACCGTTGCATAAGAGAAAACTTTACTGAAAATTGATTTTTGTCTGTCAGCGATAAAAAGTAATCGGATGAGAAAGACCAGAAATAATAAAACAACGAAACTACTGCCTAGAAAGCCCCATTCTTCCCCTACGGTACTAAAAATATAATCAGTCTGCTGTTCGGGTACAAAATCTCCCTGAGTACGGTCTCCCTGCAGAAAGCCCTTTCCGTTCATGCCACCGGATCCTATGGTAATTACAGATTGAGCTGTATTATAACCAATGCCTTGATCATCTACATCCTTTCCTAAAAGAATATTGAAACGATCCCGATGTCGTTGTTCAAAAACATTGTTAAATACATAATCGACACTGATAATAAAAAAACCGGTAACAAGATAGGTTATGACAAATCGAAGCCAGTTATGCCTCAGGTATTTTTTGTTTTTATAAATAAGATATCCGAGAAGCGTCGAAATAATGACAGTAGCGATGATCATGGTATTTAAGAATCCAAAATACAGCGTGACCACAAATAATAACAGTGCCAGGAAGCCAATAACCAGATAGTAGAGAGGTAATCCAAATTGATAGAGAACCAAAATCAGAGAACCGTATACCAAGGCTGAGCCAGGATCAGGTTGTAAGGTGATCAGCAGGGCCGGAAGAAAAATAATTCCAAACGCCTTCAATTGATTAGGAAGTTTTTTAAGATCCTGATTCCGCTCATTTAAGTAATTGGCAATGGCCAGTGCCGTTGCGGCTTTGGCGAATTCAGAAGGTTGGATTCCGAAAGAACCAAAACTATACCAGGAAGTGGCTCCGTTAATATTGTTGCCAAAAATAAATAGTCCTGCAAGGGTTAGAACAGATATGAGATAAAAAATACCTGAAAACTGTTCATAGAATTTTTTATCAATGGCGAGAATAATTATGATAATAACAAAACTCAGCAAGATCCAAATCATCTGTTTTCCGTATTTGGTTGTCAGGTCAAACACTTCAAATTGAGTTTCAGAAAAGGTCGCTGCATAGATACTGAGCCAACCCAGAAATACAAATAGCAGGTACATGATGATCAAGGGCCAATCTACCCCTCTAAAAATATTACTTTTCCTTTTGCGCAACGTAGTTCTCTAATTCAAGTTGTTTATTGTATTCCTCCTCCAGACTGCCTTCCAACATTCTTTTTTCAAGCCAGTCTCTTTTCACCTCACCTTTGATATATTTTTCAATCATCAGGCTTGCAATTGGAGCGGCCCAGCGAGATCCCCAATACCCGTTTTCTACAAATACTGCAATAGCGATTTTTGGATCGTCTTTTGGAGCAAAAGCGATAAAAATGGAATGATCGGTAAATTGAATTCTTTCACCATTTACTCTCTTAAAATTTTCAGCAGTACCTGTTTTTCCACAAATCTCAATATCACTGATCTTGGAGCCTCTTGCCGTTCCAATTTCAAAAACATTGAACATGCCTTCAATCACAGGTTCAAAATGTCGAGGTTCAATAGTTGTATATCTTCTACTGGTGTATTTTTCATCCTGATTAAGACTATCCCCCACTTTTTTAAGGATATGAGGAGTATAGTAATAGCCTCTGTTGGCAATAGCAGCCGTCATGTTTGCCATCTGAATAGGAGTAGTCAAAACTTCACCCTGTCCGATGGCATTTGAAATGGTGGTTATGGCCTTCCATCGGTGGTTGGGATAATAGCGGTTGTACAATTTTGAATCAGGGATCAAGCCTTTTTGTCCTGCGGGCAAATCATATCCCAGGAAGTTTCCTAGTCCAAAGCTTTTTACATGTTTGCTCCAGGTATCCATTCCTTTGGCCGGATCATCATATTTTTCAATAGTACGTCTGTAGACATTCGAAAAATAAGAATTACAGGAACGGTAAATCCCAGTATTCATGCTTATGGGTGTACCAACGATACCGCAATGACATTTCATAAACCCACCTCGTCCATATTTGTATCCATGGTAACACTTAAAAGCCGTGCTAGGGGTAATTACTTCTTCTTGCAATGCTACCAGTGCATTGATGATCTTAAAAGGAGATCCAGGGGGATATTGCGCTTGCAGACCTCTGTCAAGCATTGGTTTTTTAACACTATCGTTAAAAAGCAAAAAGGAATTTTTAGATCTTTTTCGTCCTACCAGCATTTTCGGATCATAACTTGGAGTAGAAACCAATGACAAAATTTCCCCCGTAGAGGGTTCAATCGCAACAATACCTCCTCGTTTATTGGTCATGAGTTCTTCAGCATACATTTGAAGCTCCATATCGAGGGTAAGGGTGATGTCTTTGCCTGGTATGGGAAGCGTATCATAAAGACCATCTTTATAAGCGCCGATTTCCTTATTAAAACGGTTCTTTTGTATAAAATTCACACCCTTTTGACCCCGAAGCACCTCCTCATATTGCTTTTCAACACCTTGGTAACCTATAAGTTCGCCCAATTGGTAGTAAGTATTACTTTTTAATAAGCCTTCATTTACTTCACTGATATATCCCAATACATTGGCACTGGTATTCTCAGGGTATTGCCTCAGAAATCTTTTTTGTATATAAAACCCTTTGTACTTGTACATTTTCTCCTGTAAAAAAGCGTAATCTTCTTTAGATAGCTGTCCTACAAAAATGGAAGGAATCCGTGGAGAATAATTTTTTGTTTTATGATATTTTTTCAGAAAGTCTTCCTTAGTAATTCTTAGAAGATTACAAAACTCTAGCGTATCAAGAGGTTCTACATCTTTTGGGATGATCATGATGTCGTAAGAACTCTGGTTGGCAACTAATAATTTATTGTTACGATCATATATAAAACCTCTGTCTGGATAGGCATATTTTATCGTAACGGCTGAATTGTTCAAAGGGTTTTGCCGGTATTTAGAATCGACAACTTGCAAAAAAAACAACCTGCCAATAAATATTGCTCCAACTGACAAGATCAAAAAATATAATAATGATTTCCTTGGCATCTCTTATCTTTTACGCATTACAAAAGTAAAACTTATCATGGTTAAAATTATGGTAAAAATACCGGTTAAAACAGTGTTGAGCAAAATGATTCCAAACTTACTCCATTTAAAATACTCCATTCCAAAAACAATAAAATGATGGATAAAGGTCATGAGTACAACATAGAGAAACATTTTTGGAAATGGAAGTTTGAAAATAGTCAGTGTGCCATATTCAATTTCTCTTTTGCCAATAACGCTTTTTAAAATCGGAATTCTGATAAATGCAATAAACAAGGTAGCAGCAGCATTGATTCCGCCAGAATCTGAAAAAATATCAATACATAATCCCAGGAAAAAACTCAGTATCAATAGGGATGCATCATCTTTTCTGATCGGGTAAAGAAAGATAAAAAAGATATAAAAATAGGGGTTGATATAGCCTAGGAAATTGATATTATTAAGCACGATGATCTGCAATAAAATCAGTCCTATAAAAAGTAAGCCATTATTTATATTTTCCCTATTCATTTGTCGATTTTTCCTCCAGGGTTTGGATTTCTGTTTTGTCAAAGTTCTTGATCACCTGAACGTGGCCTATAGAACTCATGTCATTAAACAGTAATATATTGATGTATTCGTAATTGTTATTAAGCGTTTTATAATCTTTAATTGTTCCAATTGGAATTCCTTCAGGAAATATGGTTGATTTCCCTCCTGTCACTATTGTGTCACCCGTATAAATATCTGCCTGTATAGGAAGATCCAACAGTTGAACAATATTATAGTCATTGTTGTCCCAACTTAAACTGCCATAATGGTCACTATTGAGCAGTTTGGCATTGATTCTTGAGTTTACATTCAGAATAGAAAGAACGGTGGCATAATTTCCTGAAACACTTTTAGTAATACCTACAATTCCCTTGCTGTTGATAACACCGAGATCGGATCCTAAACCTTGATTCCCCCCTTTATTTATGGTCAGATAGTTGTTGTTCTTTCTGTAATTGTTATTGATAACTTTAGCCCCTGTATAACTGAATTTTTGCTTGTATTTTAAGGTGTCTAGGACCGTAATATCATGCTGAACAATTTCTTTATCTTCAAGATTCAGTAGGTTTTTAAGGTAGACATTTTCTTCATTAAGGCGCTCATTCTCCTTTTTTAGATATAAGAATTCTTTAAAATTATTGATCTTGTTGTAAACGCCTCCAGAAAGAAAATTTGCAGAATTAACGAACTTACTTTTGTGAAATGAATGACTTTGGATCGTAAAAATAACAGCAAGCACTTCAAGTAACAAAAACAGTATAAACAATTTATTCTTGTCAAGGAATGAAATAATTTGTTGCATAATATATTGTCAGGCGACTATTTCATTAAAACGCTTTTGTATTTCTCAATATCCTTTAAGGCAATTCCAGTTCCTCTAACTACTGCCCTAAGTGGATCTTCTGCCACATAAACGGGTAGATCTGTTTTACGAGATAACCTTTTGTCTAATCCTCTGAGCATAGAGCCACCACCAGCAAGGTAAATACCTGTATTATAAATATCCGCTGCCAGCTCCGGAGGTGTTTGTGATAAAGTTTCCATCACAGCATCCTCAATTCGAAGAATGGATTTTTCCAAGGCTTTTGCAATCTCACGATAGGAGAGCTCTATTTGTTTTGGTTTTCCGCTTAAAAGGTCACGACCTTGAATGGAAATATCGTCAGGAGGAGTGTCTAGTTCCTCTGTTGCGGCACCAATTTGTATCTTAATTTTTTCAGCTGTTGACTCTCCAATATATAAATTATGCTGTGTTCTAAGGTACATGGCTATATCACTGGTGAAAACATCACCTGCAACCTTAACAGATTTATCGCAAACGATACCACTAAGGGCAATAACAGCAATTTCAGTGGTACCACCTCCTATGTCAATGATCATGTTACCCTTAGGCATCATGATATCTATTCCAATCCCAATAGCCGCTGCCATTGGTTCATAGATCAGGTAGATGTCTTTGGCATTCATTTGTTCAGCAGAATCCCGAACCGCTCTTTTTTCAACTTCAGTGATTCCCGAAGGAATACAAATAACCATTCTAAGTGAAGGTCTGAAAAAGCGCTTTTTAATGGTAGGGATATTTTTGATGAACTCTCGGATCATTGCTTCTGAAGCTTCAAAATCAGCAATAACACCATCTTTTAAAGGTCGGATGGTTTTAATATTTTCATGGGTCTTTCCTTGCATCAGGTTGGCCCTTTTACCAATAGCGATGATCTTGTTGGTAGTTCTGTCCATTGCAACAATTGACGGACTATCTACTACAACTTTTCCTTTGTGAATGATTAAAGTATTTGCAGTCCCCAAATCAATTGCAATATCTTCGGTCATAAAGTCAAAAAACCCCATAAAATGATCTCGTGTTAACTTGTTTGTATTGTGATTGTCACAAATGTAATAAATTTACCCAATTCTAAAAGCCAATGTTTTAAAATAGTATAAACTATTTTAAAACATTGAATTCAGCACGGTAGAAGCAAAAAATGAGGGTATTTTTTGAAAAAAATAAAAATCAATTGAAAGGCCTAATGTTTAAAATGTCTTGTCCCCGTAGTAACCATTGATATTTTGTGGTTATCGCAGTAATCAATTGATAATTGGTCTTTTATAGAGCCTCCAGGTTGAATAACAGCTGTGATCCCTGCATGGTCTGCGATCTCTACACAATCCGGAAACGGAAAAAAAGCGTCACTAGCCATCACCGATCCTTTCAGGTCAAATTCAAAGTGGTTCGCTTTAACGATGGCTTGATTTAATGCATCCACTCTGGAAGTCTGGCCTGTGCCACTAGCATAAAGCTGCTTATTTTTTACCAGAACTATAGTATTAGATTTAGTGTGTTTGCAAATTTTTGAGGCAAAAAGAAGGTCATTCATCTCATTTTGAGAAGGCTCAAGAACAGTGACATTATTAAGGTCTCCTTGATGGTCGGTCTTTGAATCCTTTTTCTGAGATAATACACCATTCAATGCCGTTCTGTAAGTTAGAGAGGGTAATTCAATTTCTTTTTGAATTAAAATAATCCTGTTTTTCTTGCCCTTTAGAATCTCAAGAGCTTCTGCATCATAAGCAGGAGCAATCACAACTTCACAAAACAATTTGTGAATTTCTTCGGCAGTTTTAGAGTTAATGGTCGTATTGGCAATTAAAATTCCACCAAAGGCGGAAACCGGATCACCTGCCAAGGCATCATTATAGGCCTCTTCTATTGTATTTCTTTGAGCAAGTCCGCAAGCATTATTGTGCTTCAATATGGCAAAAGTTGGGGCTTCCCCATCGAACTCATTCATTAAGTTGACGGCAGCATCCACATCTAAAAGATTATTGTAAGATAATTCCTTCCCGTGTAACTTGTCAAAAAGCCCATCCAAGTTTCCGTAAAAGTATCCTTTTTGATGTGGGTTTTCCCCATATCGCAAGGCACTGACCTGGTCAAAACTTTCTCTAAATTCAATTTCACCGGCGTCCTGATTTAAATATTTAAAAATAGCAGTATCATAGTGACTGGAAACTCCAAAGGCTTTAGTAGCAAAATTTTTGCGATCTTCCAAGCTGATATGACCATCTTCTTTAGAAAGAATACTTAGAAACTCATCGTATTGTTTCATGCTGGATACGCAAATCACATCTTTGAAATTTTTAGCTGCAGCTCTGATAAGGGAAATTCCGCCTATATCTATTTTCTCGATGATATCTTGCTCAGATGCGTCACTGGCTACAGTTTTTTCAAAAGGATAAAGATCTACGATCACCACATCTATTTCAGGGATTTTATATTCATTCAGCTGCGAAAGATCACTTTCATTGTTTCTTCTTCCCAGGATTCCTCCAAATACTTTTGGGTGCAAAGTTTTTACCCTGCCTCCAAGGATCGAAGGATAACTCGTGAGTTCCTCAACAGGAACCACATCAATACCTAGATCACTAATAAATTTTTCTGTTCCACCTGTAGAAAAAATGGTAACACCTAAGGCGTTCAGTTTTTTTACGATAGGTCCTAATCCATCTTTGTGAAATACAGAAATAAGGGCCGATTTTACTTTTTTGCTATTGCTCATGATTCTTGCTGAAAGTTTGTCCCAAAAATAAGAAAACAATCTTGATCAACAACAGATCGCGTAATTATATTCTTGAGTTTGAAAATAACTTTTTAACAACTTCAGAACAGAATTAGTAACGGGTTTGACCTCCAACTAGACTGAAGAGTTCGGGACTTCAAATAAGCCTTGGATATGAATTCAGGATATGTTTAAGCATTAATTTGATGCGGTTTGTAGTGATTCATTTGTAAGAGTATGTGTTTATTCAGAAAGATTATCTTTGATCAAACCGATGAGGTGAGGAACTGATTTTAAGAGTTCACTAGAAGTAACAAACAATATTTTGGAAAAAGAAATTAAACATGGATTGAGTCAAAATTGGAAGCAATTCCTGTTATTAGTGATTGTCAATATTTTTGTGGGAGGTATGGTTGGATTGGAAAGAACCATTCTGCCACAATTGGCTGAGGAAAAATTCGGTTTGACAGTCAAGACTGCAATTTTATCTTTTATCATCGTTTTTGGTATTTCTAAAGCGATAACCAATTATTTTACTGGCGTTCTGGCAGATAAATTAGGAAGAAAGAATTTGCTGATCCTGGGATGGGTCATCGCCCTCCCTATACCTTTTATTCTGATCTATGCTTCGAACTGGTCATGGATCATTTTTGCAAATTTATTGCTAGGTATTAATCAGGGACTTACCTGGTCGAGCACAGTTGTCATGAAAATTGATCTGGTTGGAGAGAAGGATCGAGGACTTGCCATGGGCCTGAATGAGTCAGCAGGTTATCTCGCAGTTGGTGGAGTAGCTTTTCTTACAGGTTGGATTGCTTCAACCTACGGGTTGATTCCTTATCCCTTTTATATTGGGATTGTTTTGTCTATTTTAGGTTTGGTATTTTCTGTTTTTTTTATAAAGGACACAAAGCATCATGTTGCTAAAGAATCCAAAACCAGTGATAAGAAACTACTCAAGCAAGTGTTTTGGGAGACTACCTGGGCAAATAAGAATTTGGGATCCATTTCTCAGGCAGGTATGGTCAACAACCTTAATGATGGAATGGTCTGGGGTTTATTCCCAATCCTGCTGGCCGGCCTTAATTTTGACCTGAAACAAATAGGTATTATAGTATCCGTATATCCTACAGTATGGGGACTGGGCCAGTTATTTACAGGAAAACTGGCTGATATCCTACCTAAACGAGGGCTATTGTTTTGGGGGATGTTATTACAGGGCCTGGCTCTCACGTTTATGGCCGTAACGCATGAATTTTATCAATTTATTGTTTTATCAGCGCTGTTAGGTATAGGAACAGCCATGGTATACCCGACTTTTTTGGTAGGTATAGCTTCCTATACAAATCCTGCACAAAGAGCTGAAAGTATTGGTATATTTAGGTTGTGGAGAGATCTTGGCTATGCGGTTGGGGCGATTTTGACCGGCCTTATAGCAGATCTAATGGGGATCAATTATTCCATGTTTGTAATTGCGATAATTACAATGATCTCAGCCCTGATTATTCGATTTAGGATGGATCCTGATTGATAATTGATGTAAGATCAAGCGTTGCCACCTTAGTGCAAATATATTCCAATAAGTCTTCATCTTCCATGGTGAAAGGGGCCACATCATGTGAATCAATATCAATTTGGCCAATATTTTTATCGTTTTGAAAGATAGGGACAACAATTTCTGATTTCACTTCTATACCGCAAGAGATGTAGTTATCTTGCTCGCTGACGTCTTGTACAATAAAATTTTTATTGCTGACTGCTACCTGTCCGCATATGCCTTTTCCAAAAGGAATAATTGTATGTTCAGTTGGCTTTCCTGCAAATTCAGATAATTTTAATTCTTCCCTGTTGCCGTGAACAAAATAGAATCCCACCCAATGGAAATGAGGGAATGCATCCTTTAGCAGGACACATATTTGTAGCAATTTTTCCGAATTGGGAATTTTCCTGTCAATTATTTGATTAATTTTGTTGCTGATGGCCATATATTTTAATTCTTTCCTATAAAATTAAGGCATAAAATTATTCAAACTTTGAAGAAAAATAAAGCGATAATTGTTTTTTTAATAAAATTTTTTGCTACTTATTTTATTCTTTTCGGGACGTATTCTTTTTATTTGAATAAAACACAACAAAAAAGAGATGTATTTGTA
>CAZPHF010000092.1:0-9727 GCA_964586115.1 uncultured Flavobacteriaceae bacterium
ATAATTAGTAAATTTTCACAAAAATAGCGAAATCTATATATATAAATCAAAGAAAAGTGTAAAACCAAAGAAGAAATGCAAAATTACAATTTAACCGTTGTAAAACTGTGGATATGTTAAAATCATCAGGAAATATTGATAATTTGTAAACAGATATTTAAGGTTTTCAGGTTAAAAGATCCTGCAGAGCTGTTCGAAGTTTTGGGTATTTAAACTGATAGTTAGTTTTTAGTATCTTCTCGACTGATACGCTGCTACCTTCTGTCAATAGCACAGCTCGGCTTCCTAACATGATTTTTAAAACCCATGAGGGCACTTTTGGCAGCCATATGCGTTTGCCTAGTACATCGGCAATTTGAGTAGAAAATTCCAAATTACTTGCGGGCTCAGGTGCGCAGCAATTATAGGGACCTTCCATTTGATAAGATTGTATGGCTTGTAAAACAATATGAGTTAGATCCGTGATGTGGATCCATGGAATAATCTGTTTGCCAGTGCCAAGAGCCGCTCCCAGGTTCCAGTGAAAAGGCTGTGCCATTTTTTCAAGTGCTCCTCCTTTTTTCATAAGCACGATCCCAATTCTTAAATTAACTGTTCTTATGCCTAAGTCCTGAAATCGATTTACAGATGCTTCCCAAGCTTTACAAACAGAAGCAACAAAATCATTACCGGGTTGGTCTTCTTCTTTAAAAACGGTATCAGTTGTGGTTTGCCCATAATAGCCAACGGCGGACGCCGAAATAATCCCCTTAACTTCGTGCTTTGATGTTGAAAGCGCTTTAAATAAAAGATTCGTAGTTTTTACCCGGCTATCAAGGATTTCTTTTTTTCTGGATTCAGACCATCTTTTATCCGCTATTCCTGCTCCGGCCAGATGTATGATATAGTCACAGTCTGTAAATGCCTCCTTATCTATGAGCTGATGCTCTTGATCCCAAAGGTAGGTCTTGTATTTCGACTTGTCGTTTTTACTCCGACTCAAGATACTTACTTCAATGTTTTGCTCACTTAGAAAGGCACATAGCTGTCGCCCAACGGCGCCAGTACCTCCGGTAATAAGAACTTTTACAGGCATAGATTTATATTATTGGAGAAGTGATCTGGAGATTACAATCTTTTGGATCTCTGAAGTACCTTCATAGATCTGGGTAATCTTTGCATCTCTCATCAGTCTTTCAACATGGTATTCTTTGACAAAACCATAACCTCCGTGAATTTGAACAGCTTCAACCGTATTTCTCATGGCCATATCAGCTGCATATAATTTCGCCATGGCTCCTGATTGTGTATAGTCCTTTTTTTCATCCTTATCACAAGCAGCTTTTAAGCATAGCAGGCGGGCTACTTCGATTTCGGTTGCCATATCTGCCAGTTTAAATGCGATGGCCTGATGTTTGCTGATCTCTTTTCCAAAAGCCTTTCGCTCTTTTGAATATTGCAGTGCCAGTTCAAAAGCGCCTGAAGCAATCCCCAAGGCTTGAGAGGCAATGCCAATCCTTCCTCCGGCAAGGGTTTTCATTGCGAAAGTAAAACCAAACCCATCTTCACCTATTCGATTTTCTTTTGGAACCTTAACATCATTAAACATTAAGGAATGGGTGTCTGATCCTCTAATCCCTAGTTTGTTTTCTTTAAGTCCAACGACAAAGCCTTCCGTACCCTTTTCTATAATCAGCGCATTGATTCCTTTATGTCCTTTTTCAACATTTGTTTGACAGATCACAAGATATACACTGGCAGTACTGCCATTAGTGATCCAGTTTTTAGTGCCGTTCACCACGTAATGATCTCCCTTGTCAATGGCAGTAGTTTTTTGAGAAGTTGCATCACTTCCTGCTTCAGGCTCGCTCAGGCAGAAAGCACCTATTATTTCTCCCGTCGCCAAAGGAATGAGGTATTTTTGTTTTTGAGCTTCCGTCCCAAAATTTTCCAAACCCCAGCAAACCAATGAATTGTTTACTGACATCACGACAGATGCAGAGGCATCCACCTTGGAAATCTCCTCCATAGCAAGAACGTAGGATACCGTATCCATTCCGCCACCGCCATATTGAGGATCGGTCATCATACCTAGAAAACCAAGTTCTCCCATTTTTTTTATCTGCTCATGCGGGAATTCCTGTTTTTCATCTCTTTCGATAACACCTGGTAATAATTCATTTTTGGCAAAATCACGAGCCGCATCACGTATCATGATTTGTTCTTCAGTAAGGGTAAAATCCATGGATAAAAATGACTTAATTAATTATAAATTGAATTGCTCAAAGATAGTCAAATTATCAAAATGTATTTGTAATTTTACAGGATATGATTGATAAAAATTGGTATGTAATTGGATTGATGAGTGGCACTTCACTTGATGGAGTAGATTTAGCATATGTCAAAATAAGTAGAAATAGAGGTTATCATTTTGAAATATTGAAAACAAAATCGGTTGATTATTCCGAAATATGGAAAAAAAGATTGCAGAATGCATTTGGTTACAAAGGTGAAAAATTAACAAAACTTCATGTTGATTACGGAATATTTCTAGGAGAATTAGCAAGTGATTTTATAATGAAAAACAAGGTAGAAAATCTTGATTTTATCGCTTCTCATGGTCATACAATTTTTCATGATCCAAGTCAACATTATACCTTGCAAATTGGAAGTGGCGCTCATCTCGCGAGTCGAGCCGGAGTGAAGGTGATCTGTGATTTTAGGATGCAGGATGTGGCTCTGGGAGGACAGGGCGCACCCCTCGTTCCTATAGGAGATCATTTATTATTCTCTGATTATGATTTCTGCCTCAATATTGGTGGTTTTGCTAATATTTCCTATGACAACGGTGACGAAAGAATTGCCTATGATATATGTCCTACCAATATTGTTTTGAATCATTTTACCCGCCAGCAAGGTTTTGACTACGATGATAAAGGAAGTATGGCCTCAAAAGGCCAGATTAATGAAGAACTTTTGATGAAATTAAATGGTTTGGAGTTTTATGAGCAGGAGCAACCTAAGTCACTTGGTTATGAGTTTATAGTAGACACCATTTTGCCAATTTTCACAAATTTTGATTTGACATTGGAAGACAAGCTCAGAACATTTGTAGAACATAGTGCTATTCAAATCTCGGCGAACATCAATGAAGTTTCGGCCAATTTTGATAAAGAAGAACTGCAAGTTCTTATTACAGGGGGTGGAGCCTTTAATGATTTTATGATTAAAAGAATCAAAGACCTGACCAATGCACTCATAGTGATCCCATCTAAAGAGATCATCGAGTTTAAGGAGGCCTTGCTATTTGCTTTTCTGGGGGTGTTAAAAGATCAGCAAGAGGTCAATTGCTTAAGGAGTGTGACAGGAGCATCTAAAGACCACAGCAGTGGTGTTATTTATAATGTATAAACCCTAAGATGGAAGAACCATGAAAGAACTTTTAAAAAAATACGAAAATAAAGAGCCTGAAATTGTCTTTCACTGGAGAGATCGCGAGACAGAAGCAGAGGGTTGGACCGTTATCAATTCTTTAAGAGGAGGAGCAGCAGGAGGAGGAACTAGGATGCGTAAAGGTTTGGATATGAATGAGGTCTTGTCATTGGCAAAAACCATGGAAGTAAAATTCACAGTATCGGGCCCAAGTATAGGAGGTGCTAAATCAGGGATCAATTTTGATCCGAATGACCCTAGAAAGAGGGGTGTTCTCGAAAGGTGGTACAAAGCAGTAGCCCCCTTGTTAAAACATTATTACGGAACAGGTGGAGATTTGAATGTAGACGAAATCAACGATGTAATACCGCTTACTGAAAAATCAGGGGTCTGGCATCCCCAGGAAGGTGTTTTTAACGGTCATTTCAAACCAACAGAGGCAGAAAAAATCAACAGAATTGGGCAATTACGACATGGGGTAATCAAGGTGATAGAAGATAAACATTACTCTCCTGATCTCTCAAAAAAATACACTATTGCTGATATGCTTACGGGATTTGGTGTGGCTCAAGCGGTCAAACACTATTATGATATTTATGGAGGTGACATCAATGGTAAAAGGGCCATCGTTCAGGGATTTGGAAATGTTGGATCTGCTGCGGCTTACTACCTGACTCAGTTGGGAGCAAAGGTGGTTGGGATTATCGATAGAGTTGGAGGTGTAATTAATGAGGATGGTTATGATATGGACAGCATCAGAACAATGTTTTTAAACAAGAGGGGGAATATGCTTGTCACCGAAAAAATGATGTCATTTGAAGAAATTAATGAGAAGATTTGGTCTGTACCAGCTGAGATATTTATTCCGGCGGCTGCCTCTCGCCTGGTTACTAAAGATCAGGTAGAGAAAATGATTGGGGCCGGACTTGAGGTCATCTCTCCGGGTGCGAACGTTCCATTTGCTGACCAGGAAATCTTTTTTGGTTCCATTATGGAATTCACAGATCAGCAGGTAAGCTTGTTGCCTGATTTTATTTCTAATTGCGGTATTGCCAGGTTGTTTGCCTACTTGATGGAATCTAAAATTGATCTGCCCATGAGCGATCATTCAATCTTTGAGGACACTTCAAACACCATTAGATTAGCCCTTGAAAAGACCCATAGGCTGCACCCGTATAAAACAAATATATGTAAAACGGCTTTTGAAATTGCCCTACAGCAGTTGATCTAATATAGCTAATGATCACATTTTTAATTAAGTGAATCTGGATTTAGTAAACAAGGTCTAGTTATAGATCAGTGCTAAGTCAGGTAAAAAATTTATTGAATTTTAAGTAGATTTTGAGTCGGTTCATTATGATAAATTATTATATTTAGCCATTAAACTGAAATAAATGGAATCACTGGTCATAATCGTTTTCGTATTAGGATATCTCGCAATTACTTTAGAACACAATTTGAAAATAGACAAATTGATTCCCGCTTTGGGAATGATGGCTGTTATTTGGGCGTTGATATCATTGGGACATCTTAATGTGTTTGAAGTGAATACCGCTGAACTTAGGCTGGAGCCTACTCATTTGGATGAAATCCTGCTACATCATTTAGGTAAAACTGCTGAAATACTGGTATTCCTTATTGGAGCCATGACCATAGTTGAAATCATTGATTATTTCAATGGTTTTTCTGCCATCAAAGGATTTGTAAAAACAAACTCCAAAGTAAGACTCTTGTGGATTTTTTCAATATTGGCTTTTATTCTTTCCGCGATCATAGATAACTTGACAGCTACCATTGTATTGATTACCATCTTGAGAAAAATCGTTAAGGAAAAAGAAGATAGATTGTGGTTTGCAGGATTGATCGTAATCGCTGCAAATGCAGGAGGTGCATGGTCTCCAATTGGAGACGTGACTACTACGATGTTGTGGATAGGGAAAAAAGTAACGACGGTTAATTTGATTAAGTACCTCTTCCTTCCTTCACTTTTATGTATGGTTATTCCTGCGCTAATTGCTTCTCGATTGCCTGCGTTTAAGGGTACTATTGAAACTGTTGAAGGGAAAGACGATGAAAAGGTAGATGAGTACAGCAAAATCATGCTGTATCTTGGTTTAAGCGCCATTGTATTTGTTCCCATTTTTAAAACAGTTACGCACTTACCACCCTATGTGGGAATGATGCTTTCACTTGCAGTGGTTGCCATATTTGCTGAGATCTATTCAAATGCAAGATTTTCACTAACCACTGTAGATGTGGATTCTGATGAGGCAAGTCATTATAGTCCGGTTCATAAGGCTTTGTCGGGTATTGAATTGCCCAGTATATTGTTTTTTCTAGGAATCTTAATGGCCGTTGCAGGACTTGAATCATTGGGTGTTCTGTTTAATTTCGCTAATGATATGAACGCTTCTGTACCCATGTTAGGTACTGAGCCTGTCATTGCAGGTTATAATGTTTCTGATTTGGTTGTAATGCTGATGGGGGTTGCCTCTGCTGTCATAGATAACGTACCTTTGGTTGCGGCGAGTATTGGAATGTTCTCTGACCCAGTTGATAGTCCTCTGTGGCACTTTATAGCTTTTGCAGCAGGGACAGGTGGGAGTATGCTCATCATTGGTTCAGCAGCAGGAGTTGTTGCCATGGGTATGGAAAAAATTAATTTTTTCTGGTATATGAAGAAAATTGCATGGCTGGCGTTGATAGGTTTTTTGGTAGGTTCAGCCTGTTTTATGTTCCTCAGATCCTTTATTTAAAACTTTAAGAAAATTTTCACATTTTCGAAACAATTTAAGAGCGATTGTATCGTTCCGCCTGTGTTACTCATTAATTAAGAAATATGTCATTATTTTTACTTCAGGATCCCGATACGACACCTGAAAACCTAGAAGAAGTTATCTCGGAGGAAAAAACCTTATCGATATTTAATCTCATTATGGAAGGGGGCCTTGGAGGGCAAATTATTATAGCTTTATTGTTTGTTTTGCTCCTGATTGGTCTTTATATCTACTTTGAGCGATTTTTAGCGATCAAAGCAGCAAGTACAATTGATAAAAACTATATGAACCAGATCAGGGATAACATCCTGAGTGGTAATTTAGAAGCAGCTAAAATTTTGAGTCAGAGTAACAAAACTCCTGTGGCAAGATTGATTGAAAAGGGAATATCGAGAATTGGAAAACCATTGGATGATATCAATACTGCAATTGAGAATGCCGGAAAACTTGAAATTTATAAGCTTGAAAGAAACGTCAGTGTTCTTGCAACTATTGCGGGGGCCGCACCAATGATTGGATTTCTGGGCACTGTGATCGGGATGATTATTGCCATCCATGAAATTGCTAATTCAGGAGGTCAAATTGACATAAAAATGTTGAGTGATGGCTTATACACAGCTATGACCACAACAGTTGCAGGTCTTATCGTTGGGATCATTGCCTATATTTCTTATAATCATCTTATTGTAAGAACCAATAAAGTAGTGTATCAAATGGAAGCCAATTCACTGGAATTTCTTGATCTGTTGAACGAGCCAATATAACTGTATTATTTTCTAGATGAATTTAGGAGGAAGAAATAAAATTAACCCAAATTTCAATATGTCGTCTATGACGGATATTGTTTTTTTGCTTTTGATCTTTTTTATGTTGACTTCTACATTGGTCACGGTAAATGCTTTGGATATTATTTTGCCAAAGGCTCAAGGTAAAACCGAGAATAATAGATCAACTGCGGTTAGTATTACTAAGAAGCTGGATTTTTATATCGATAAGAAAAAGGTCAAAGAAAGTGAGGTAGAAAAATACCTGCTTGATATACTCAAAGCAAGCGATCAACCTACTATCGTATTAAGGGCCGAGGAAGGTGTTCCAATTGAAAAGGCGGTAAAAGTGCTCGACATTGCGAACCGAAACAAGATCAAGGTAGTTTTAGCCGTGAGACCCAAATAGATATCAATGGCTTTCCTAGATACAGTTCATAAGCGTAAATCAGCAGTAATGACTTCCATTATCGCTGCGATCATTCTTGTGCTGATATTTATGTTTGGTTTAACCTATTTGGATCCACCAGAGGAATTCGGGATTGCAGTTAATTTTGGAACTACAGATTATGGAAGTGGTAATCAGCAACCAATTGAGGCGCTGAAACCCGCAGCTCAATCAGAACCTGAAACAGAAAACACCGAGCAACCTATTGAAGAAGTAGTGGAAGAGGTGCAGGAAGAAGTTGCAGAACCTAGTGCAGCACCCGAAGAAACTTCTGAAGAGGTAATCACTCAGGCCAATGAGGAAGCTATTGCCATTAAGAAAAGGGAAGACGCAAAAAAACGTAAAGAGGCAGAAGCCAAGAAGGAAGCCGATAGAAAGGCTGAGGCAGAAAGAAAAGCTGAAGCAGAGAAGAAGGTAGAAGCTGAACGTCAGCGTATCGCTGAGCAAGAAAGAATAGAGAAGGATAGAAAACAAAAAGAAGCTAAAAGGAAAAGCGCTGATGCATTGATGGGCGGATTTAGCGATAGTAATGGCAAAGCGGATGGAGGAGAAGGAGATGATGATAAAGCCGGAGATAAGGGTAAAGTTACAGGTGATCCGAATGCCAGTGGTTATTATGGAATAGGTGGTGATGGTAGTGGTGGAAATTACAGATTAAGTAATCGGAATGCATTAAATAGGCCAAAACCAGACTATCCGTGTAATGAAGAAGGAAAGGTGGTTGTGAAGATAACAGTTGATCAAACAGGAAGGGTTATCGCCGCTGAACCAGGTGCAAAAGGAACGACGAATACGGCCTCTTGCTTATTGATCGAAGCTAAAGAAGCAGCTTTAAAGACTAAATTTAATGCCGACAGTAAGGCACCTCCCAAACAAGTCGGTGCAATTATTTATAACTTCTCTTTATCGGATTAATTTTGAACTACCAGGATACTTTAGATTGGATGTTTTCCAGACTTCCGATGTTTCAAAGACAAGGGAGTACGGCTTTTAAAAAGGACCTTACCAATATAAAGGCGTTTTGCAAAGTACTGAAGGAACCTCAAAATGCATATCCCTGCATTCATGTAGCGGGTACCAACGGGAAAGGATCCACAAGTCATATGATCGCTTCTGTTTTGCAAACAGCAGGTTATAAGGTAGGTCTCTATACTTCACCTCACTTAAAGGATTTCAGAGAAAGGATCAGGGTCAATGGAGAACCAATAACCGAGGTAGCAGTAATTGATTTTATAGAAACACATCAATCTTTTTTAGAACATCAGCAACTCTCATTTTTCGAATTGACCGTAGGCATGGCCTTTGATTATTTGGCTACTGAGAAAGTTGATATTGCTGTTATTGAAGTTGGGCTGGGAGGAAGGTTGGATTCAACAAATATTATTAATCCCTTAATTTCAGTCATTACAAATATAGGACTCGATCATACACAGTTTTTGGGGGAAACCCTAAAGGAGATTGCCTATGAAAAGGGAGGGATCATCAAGCCAGATACGCCTGTGGTTATTGGTGAATATCAGGAAGAAGTTATTAAGGTTTTTCAAGAGCTGGCTCAAGCTGCTCAAGCGCCGATGTTTCTAGCTGATAAATTGATAAATGATGATTTTGAAACCGATCTTTTGGGTAGCTATCAAGTAAAGAATATAAAAACAGCAGTTCAAAGCCTTAGACTTCTTGATAAAATGAACTTTACTATTGGTATTGAACATATAAAAGAAGGCCTGAAAGCCGTTTCTCAAAATACTGGTCTTAAAGGGCGCTGGCAATTACTGGGTGAGAATCCTAAAGTTGTTTGCGATACCGCGCATAACAGAGAGGGGCTGAACCTTGTTATGTCTCAACTCAACAAAGAGAAATTTGAAACATTACATATTGTTCTGGGTCTAGTGAATGATAAAAACCTCAAAAGTATATTGCCAATTTTCCCCAAGAAAGCGAAATATTATTTTTGTAGGCCCGATATTCCGAGAGGTTTGGCAGCTGAGGTATTAAAGGAGGAGGCAGTTAATTATGGTCTTCATGGATTGGTATTTGATTCGGTTGCATTAGCTTACGAATCAGCAGTTCATAATGCTTCTCCCAAGGACTTTATATACATTGGAGGAAGTACTTTTGTAGTTGCTGAACTTGACTTGTAATTTTTATCCTCTCTTTACAGTGCTATAAACAGTTAGAAAAATACATTTTATATAAATGTTCCCCTTTTATAAAAGGAAGTTTTTTTAATCTGAGCAAAAGCCCTAAAAATTAATTAAAAATGTTTGCCAGTACGAAAAACTAAATTATATTTGCATCCGCTTAGGGCAATTAGCTCAGTTGGTTCAGAG
>CAZPHF010000093.1:0-9715 GCA_964586115.1 uncultured Flavobacteriaceae bacterium
GATCGGGAAACTCATTAGTATTATAAACCAATTCCACATCCCAGTTCAAATAACGGCCTTCAGTAGGTGAGTTGATATCTCCCAAACTACCATAGTTGTCCATCATATAATTATAATAAGCATTATCTGTACTGTCTTGTTCCTTGAATTTATATTTTGAGATACCACTTAGGTCTCCTTTGTTCTGCTCTATTGCAGCCCCCCCGCCCATATCAGCTTCTTCAGCCAAAATGGCCAATTTTGTTCTTAGAATTGAATCTCTCACTCTAAAAACAAATTCTCGGTATTCACTGTTAGTGATTTCTGTGTCGTCCATATAATATGGTCTTACAGTAACGGTTCTGGAAGGGGCACTAAATGACCCTGCCACATCCTCATCACCTTTTCCCATGGTGAAAGCACCACCCGGTATCAAAACCATTCCGAAGGGCTTTTCAGGAAAAAATTTCTTATCTGCCGAAACACCTACCAATTGCCCTCTGTCATTACCAGATTTACAACTGCTAAGGAAAGCAAAGACAAATAATAATAGGATTAGGGATAACTTTTTCATAATTTTTACTTTTCTAACAAACTGTTATTGTTACATTAAAACTTATTGTTACTACTTTAAAGAGAGGTTTTTATTTAAATATATCAAATAAAAATCCACACAAAATTTAATCTTTTGTTCCCTAAGAACGCTAAAAAACCTAGTTTAGTGTGTACTAATTCAATTTTCTAAAGGTTTTTAACCATCTTTCAGGAATTATCTGATTATTCGCTGTTAAATAATCCTGATAGGTACATGGTACTAACGCAGATTTATCCATATTATTATGGCTAAAGTTAATCTCCATCCACCATCTCTCGCTTTTATTGCTTTTATAGAAATTAATGGTTTCGTCTTCAACTAAGACGATATACTTTTTGTAATTCTTTATTGACTCGAAAGGATACTCTTCAATTCTCAAATTAAAACCTTCCATAAAATACCATATCATCTGAGCGACCAAATGTGCCGTATTTTCTCTTTGATCATATTTTGAATTGTATTCGTAAATTCCGAAAGAGGATACCTTACTGCTAATTCCGGCATATCGGCTAATCGCACAAATCTGATCTCCGTAAAATCCATTTGGGACAGCATTATTATTGGCAGGGGCATCACTCATTCTTACGGCACCTAAATCTATACTGACAATGTCTGCATCACGAAGTATAGGTTCTACTGCGGTAAGGTCGTTTGTCACTTCTCCCAGTCTGAAGGCCTCAAAGAATAATTTATCCATAAGATCAATCTCTTCCTGAGAGTTGAAAAATGTTTGAAAACCAATATTACTGTAATTGAACATATTATTGGGTTTGTCCATCACGATATAATGCAAATAATTATGTGCGTTTAGTTTAGGATCCATTTCTCCAATATCGAATCGATTGTCAACTGAAACTATATTAACAGGTTTTTGTAAGCGATCATAGGCTCTGTAACTGGCATAGGTAATATCCTGACTCCCTCCAATGATTATAGGGGTGATCTTTTGCTCTAATAATTCGCCTAAAATTTCCTGAATTAAAAAATAAGTATCTCCCGTTTCACTTCCTATGGGAATATTGCCCAGATCTGCCAAATTCAAATGCCAGTTACCAGGAAACATCTGGTAAAGGTATTTTCTGATGATCTCCAGTCCTTTTCCGGTTCCAACATTATCAACAGCTCCTCTACCCTCAGAAATACCTATTAAGGCTATTTGAACGTTCTCAAGTGTTGGTAATCCGCCTTTTTTGGTATGGATCTTAATTTTTCTTCCTAGTGTCAGATCTGATTGTAAGGCAGTATGCGCAACTGCTATTTCTTCCACTGGTAAAAGAAGCTCTAGGCTCATAGTTTATTGTTAAAGATAAAACTCGCCGCAATGTAATTAAATTTCCAATCGAATGAAATTAGTGTTTATAAAAAGTAAAAAGTCCTTTCAGCTAATCTGCTGAAAGGACTTTAATACAAATATTTATAAGCTTTACTTCTTTTTAGTAGCCCTTTTCTTTTTTGCGGCTTTCTTGGGGGCATTCTTTTCGATAAGACCCTTTACCTCATTAAGAGTTAGCGCTTGGGCATCGACCGTTTTTGGTAATTCGATCTTGGTCTTTCCCTTTAATATATTATGGCGACCCCATCGGGCTTTTTCAACTCGTATTCCTTCTTCTTCCCAATTATGAACTACTTTTTCAATCTCCTTTTGCTTCTTTGCTTCAATCAACTCGACTATATCCTCATAAGATAAATGATCAAAATCGTATTTTTTATTCACGTTAATGAACATATTATTCCATTTGATAAAAGGTCCGAATCGACCCACACCCTTTTGAACCGGAAGTTTCTCATATTCAGCTATAGGCGCATCTGCCAGCCGCTTCTCCTCGATCAGTGCTATAGCCCTGTCTAAATCTACTGACATTGGGTTTTCATCTTTAGCTAAGGAAACAAATGCTTTTCCAAACCTCACATATGGACCAAATCTCCCATTGGCTACAACCACTTCTTCCCCTTCATATTCACCCAGTGTTTTGGGTAACTTGAAAAGATCCATAGCTTCTTCATAACTAATTTTGCCTAAAGTTTGTTCCCCTTGCAGGCTAGCGAACTTTGGTTTTTCCTCATCCGTGGCTTCTCCGATTTGCACCATGGCACCAAACCTACCCAGACGAGCATAAACATTTTTACCTGAGTCCGGATCAACTCCCAAGAGTCTTTCGCCTTTAGCCCTTTCTGCGTTTTCCGAAACATGTTCAACAGATTCATGAAAAGTCCCGTAAAACTCTTTGATCATTTCTGTCCAATTTTCTTTTCCTTCGGCGATATCATCAAATTCCTTTTCAACATTGGCAGTAAAACTCAGTTCCATGATGGAAGCAAAATTTTCGACCAAAAAGTCATTGACGATCTTTCCTATATCCGTCGGTACCATTTTGCCTTTATCAGTACCAACCTTTTCGGTAAGTATTTTCGAAGCCACTTGATCATTAGACAAAGTCAATTCAGTATAAGTTCTATCTTTCCCCTCAATTGTTCCTTTCTCAACGTACTCTCTTCTTTGAATTGTTGAGATTGTTGGCGCGTAGGTAGAGGGTCTTCCGATCCCCAGTTCTTCAAGTTTTTTTACAAGTGATGCCTCTGTATAGCGATAAGGAGCTTTGGTATATCTTTCGGTTGCATTGATGTATTCATTGTCAAGCACTTCATTAATAGTTAATTTAGGAAGCATGCCTGCCTGATCCTCATCCTCATAGTCATCTCCTTCAAGGTATACCTTTAAAAAACCATCAAAAGTGATTACTTCTCCATTAGCCGTAAAAACCTCCTTATTTTTACTATTGGTAATGCGTACATTGGTTCTTTCTAGTTGGGCATCACTCATTTGTGAAGCAAGTGTCCTTTTCCAAATCAAATCATATAATCTGGCCTGATCACTCTCTGCCTGAACTGTCCTGGTACTCATATTTGTGGGCCTAATCGCCTCATGGGCTTCCTGAGCTCCTTTAGATTTTGTTTTAAAATTTCTGGGATAACTGTATTCCGCTCCATATGAACTAACGATCTCCTCCTGAGCAGCGCTTTTGGCATCCTCAGATAGATTTACACTATCCGTTCTCATATAAGTAATGAGTCCCGCTTCATATAAACGCTGAGCAACTATCATGGTTTTAACCACCGGAAAATATAATTTCCTCGAAGCTTCTTGTTGCAAAGTTGATGTTGTAAAGGGTCCTGTTGGTGACTTCTTTGCAGGCTTGGTTGTTAAGTCATCAACTTTGAAGCCAGCTCCAATACAGGATTCCAAAAATAATTCAGCCTCTTTTCTTGTACTAAAATTTTTGGGCAACTTCGCCTTGAGTTTTTTACCGTCCTGATTGATAAATTCCCCTACAACTCGATAAGAGGCCTCTGATTGAAAATTCTCTATTTCCCGTTCTCTTTCAACGATAAGTCTTACGGCAACCGATTGCACTCTTCCCGCAGATAAGCCACCTTTGACCTTTTTCCAAAGTACCGGAGAAAGTTCATAGCCCACTAACCTGTCTAATACCCTTCTCGCCTGTTGTGCGTTTACAAGGTTATAGTTTATACTTCTGGGATTGTCTATGGCTTTAAGAATTGCCTTTTTAGTTATTTCATGAAAAACGATGCGCTTTGTATTTTCATCCTTTAGTTTCAACTGTTCAAACAAGTGCCAGGCGATCGCTTCTCCCTCACGATCCTCATCACTTGCGAGCCATACAGTATCTGCTTTTTTGGCAAGTGATTTCAATTTTTTCACTACCGCTTTCTTGTCATCTGACACCGTATAATTGGGTTTAAAATCTCCATCAACATTAACTCCTAACTCTTTGGAGGGCAGATCAGCAATATGACCAAAACTTGATTCAACTACATAATCCTTTCCTAAAAATTTTTCAATGGTCTTTGCTTTGGCTGGTGACTCTACTATGACTAAATTCTTTGACATTCTTATCTTTTTTATGATGGATGCAACATACAATCGGTTGCTATACCAGAAAGTTGAAAACTCTTTTTTGAGATTGCAAAAGTATATAGAAATTTTTAAATCAGAATTTTTATCATCAAAATTCATACATTTTAAGGATATTTTAACCTCTGTTTTCGTAGAATTTCTCTGTCAAAATGTCATAAAAACAAAATTTGATCGTATCTTTGCCAACCCAAAAAATTGATAATGGCAAGTGAAAATATCATAGAAGAGAAAAAGCAGGGTCAGGCCCTTATTACCCATAAAAAAGAGGGAAACAATAAGAAACTCTTTATAGAAAGTTACGGGTGTCAGATGAATTTGAATGACAGTGAGATCGTTGCTTCTATTCTTGCCAAAGAAGGATTTAATACCACACATCTATTAGAAGAAGCTGATCTTGTTCTGGTTAATACCTGTTCAATCAGGGAAAAGGCTGAACAAACTATCCGAAAAAGATTACAGAAGTATAATCGTGTGAGAAGAATCAATCCAGAAATGAAAATTGGGGTGCTCGGCTGCATGGCTGAACGATTAAAAACCAAATTTCTGGAAGAAGAAAAAATGGTTGACCTTGTTGTTGGCCCCGATGCCTACAGAGATCTGCCAAATTTGGTCAAAGAAATTGAAAGTGGTAAGGATGCCATCAATGTCATATTATCAAAAGAGGAAACTTATGGAGATGTAACACCTGTTAGACTAAACAGTAATGGCGTTTCTGCTTTTATTTCTATCACAAGAGGTTGTGATAATATGTGTACCTTTTGCGTAGTTCCTTTTACGCGTGGTAGAGAAAGAAGTCGTGACCCGCAAAGTATCCTTAAGGAAGCCCAGGATCTTTGGGAAAAAGGATACAAAGAAATTACCTTACTGGGCCAGAACGTGGATTCTTATCTATGGTATGGTGGCGGCTTAAAAAAAGATTTTAAGAACGCTTCAGAAATTGCCAGAGCAACCGCTATAGATTTTGCGAAACTCCTTGAAATGGCTGCGCTTGAAGTTCCTAAAATGAGAATTCGATTTGCAACATCCAACCCACAGGACATGAGTATTGATGTATTACACAGTATGGCGAAATACGACAATATTTGCAATTACATCCACTTACCTGTTCAAACAGGAAGTACGAGAATGCTTGAAAGGATGAATCGTCAACATACAAGGGAAGACTACATGGAGTTGATTGACAATATCAAAAGAATCATTCCAGAATGCGCAATTTCTCAAGATATGATTACAGGTTTTTGTGGAGAAACAGAAGAAGATCATAAAGAGACGTTGTCTTTGATGGAATATGTCAAATACGACTTTGGTTTTATGTTTGCCTACTCTGAACGTCCGGGAACACTGGCAGCGAAGAAATTAGAAGACGATGTTCCTTTGGAAACCAAGAAAAGAAGGTTGTCTGAAATCATAAACTTGCAACAAAAACACGGACTGTACCGAATGCAACAATTTTTGGGCAAAACAGTTGAAATCTTAATTGAAGGTAACTCTAAAAAATCCGCCGAACAATGGATGGGCAGAAACTCTCAAAATGCAGTTGCAGTATTCCCTAAAGGAGATGAGAAAATAGGAGAACTTGTCATGGTGCATATTGACGATTGCACCTCAGCTACCTTAATTGGAACAAGAGTAGCCTAAAAATTAGAAAACATTGCCTGCTAAGGCAGCATAAAAAAATTATTTTGGACTCATTACAAACCATAAAACAGCGCTTCGGGATCATTGGTAATAATAACCAGCTTAATTTGGCCCTTCAAAAGGCTATGAGGGTGGCACCTACAGATATTTCTGTACTTGTTACAGGAGAAAGCGGGGTTGGAAAAGAGGTTATTCCTAAGATCATTCACAACTTATCCCATAGAAAACACGCGAAATATATTGCCGTAAACTGCGGAGCTATACCCGAAGGAACCATAGACAGTGAGTTATTTGGTCATGAAAAAGGATCTTTTACAGGGGCTACCCAAACAAGAAATGGTTATTTTGAAGTCACCGATGGTGGTACTATTTTTCTTGATGAGGTCGGGGAACTTCCTTTAACAACACAAGTTAGATTACTCAGGGTTCTAGAAAACGGTGAATTTCTAAAGGTTGGATCCTCAAAAGTTCAAAAAACAAATGTAAGGATTGTTGCAGCGACAAACTTAAATATGGTGGAGGCCATTCAAAAAGGAAAATTCAGAGAAGATTTATATTACCGGCTTAGCACTGTTGAAATTCACCTTCCAGCACTGCGAAACAGACTGGATGATATCCATCTTTTATTTAGGAAGTTTGCCTCCGATTTTGCCACAAAATACAATATGCCTACCATCAGGCTAGATGATGCTGCAATTGAAGCCTTAGTATCTAACCAATGGAAAGGAAATATAAGGCAATTAAGAAATCTTACTGAACAAATTTCTGTTATTGAACAAAACCGAAATATAACAGGAGACCTACTGCGTTCCTATTTACCTGATTATAATCAGAACTTGCCTGCATTGATTGCAGAGAAAAAGAGTGAAAGTGATTTTGCCAATGAAAGGGAGATTTTGTACAAAATTCTTTTTGACATGAGGAATGATATTACAGATCTGAAAAAGCTAACCAAGGAATTACTCAATGAGGAAATACCTCGTGAACCTGAGAAAAAGACTCAGGTGCTTATTGATAAGATCTATGGTAAAAAGGATGAACTCGATGAAGGTCATACGCTGGAAATAATTTCTCAGCGGAATATGGATAATTTCGAGCCAAACCCGGAACTTGTCTCTTTTGATGATGCCGAGACCATTGAAGAAACAGTATCTCTGCAAGAAAAAGAAGTGGAAATGATCAAACACGCCCTAGATAGAAACAAGGGGAAAAGAAAACTGGCGGCCAAGGAATTAGGTATTTCAGAAAGAACCTTGTATCGAAAAATAAACCAATATAATTTGTGATTTCGATCCTTTAATTGTTTATTTGCTTGTACAATAGGCTTCCCCTTAGAAGCAAACCGTAAAAGGCTTTATAACAAAGTCACTACAATAAAAAATGAAAAAATATCTATTTGGTTTGATGCTCTTACTACTCACTATTCCTTTGGGGTGTGGTGTGTATTCTTTTACAGGAGGAAGTACCGGAGATGCAAAAACCATACAGGTAGACTTTTTCCCGAATACTGCGATTCTTGTAGAACCAACTTTAAGTCAGAGTTTTACTCTTGCGCTTCAAGATCTTTTTTTAAGACAGACCAACCTAAAATTAACAGATGCTGGTGGAGATCTTCATTTTGAAGGAGAGATCACCCAATACAGGATTATTCCTATTGCTGCCACAGCTGAACAAACAGCTGCTCAGAACAGGTTGACAGTTGGTGTAAGAGTTCGTTTTTACAACCGCCTTAATGAAGAAGATAATTTTGAACAGACCTTTTCCTTCTATAGCGATTATGATGGAAGCCTTCAGTTAACAGGAGGTGTACTCGAGTCTGCTTATGAAGACATTTTTGAAAGAATCACACAGGATATTTTTAATGCGGCTGTTGCCAAATGGTAAGCGATGAACCTAATAGAATTCAATAAGATTTTAATGCAACCAAGCCAGATCCAAAAAGATCAAATAGAAGGGTTGCATACATTGATTGAAGAATACCCTTATTTTCAGGTAGCACATTTCCTCCTTCTTAAAGGCCTAAAAACAAAACGTAGTTTTAAATATAACGATTATTTAAAAAAAACTGCTGCCTATACAACTGACCGATCTGTTTTATTTGATAGCATCACCTCGGATGATCTGGACATACATCCTGCACCAGCTAACCTGATCACTGGGCATAAAAAACAAAAAGAAGCTGCATCTGTCGAAGAAACTGAAGTCATCTCGGAGACAATAAAAGAAGAAATCACTCCAGAAGAGACTCTTGGTATAGGACTTCCCTTGAAATTTAAAAGTGATGAATCCTATTCGTTTCGTGAGTGGTTGCAATTAAGTAGTTTTGAGCCTATCGACAGATCGAATTCCTCAAAAAATCTTCAGAAATTAAAGCCTTATCAGGATAAAGAAAGAACTGCTAAAGATAGTGGGCAAAAAGACCTTATCGATAAATTTATCACAAGTAGCCCTAAGATAAACCCTTCTTTATACTCGAGCTACACCGATGCTGCCATGGATAGTGTACAGGAAAATGAAAGTCTGATGACAGAGACCCTTGCTCACGTATATGTAGAACAAAAAAAGTACAAAAAAGCAATTACAGCATTTACGATTTTAAGTTTGAAATATCCGGAAAAAAGTAGTTTCTTTGCACTCCAAATTGAAGCAATCAAAAAATTACAAGAAAAATAATATAGATTATGTCGTACTTTTTATTTTTAATATTGATTATTATCGTTTCAGTATTGCTTATACTGGTTATCATGGTACAAAACCCAAAAGGTGGAGGTCTTTCTTCTTCTTTCGGCGGTGGGGGTGGTTCTCAGAACCTTGGTGGTGTTCAAAATACCACAAACTTTCTGGACAAAAGTACCTGGGCCCTGGCCATTGCATTATTCGCATTAATTCTTTTGTCAAACTTTGCCATTCCAAGAAACAATGTAGTTGACCTAAGATCTGAAACAGAAGGTATCATCAATAACAGAGACGTATTAGATACTCCTGAAACTTTAGACACTGACAAAGTGATTGATAGTAGTAATTAAGCGATCTAAAACATAGAAAAAATGCCAACGTAATGACACGTTGGCATTTTTTTTTCCTATTTGTCAGTTTTTAGACAATGGCAATGTATTTGCATACTTGAAGAAAACATTAATAACCTAAAATTATATATAATGAGTAAAGTAACAATTAAGCCTCTAGCAGATAGAGTTCTTGTTGAGCCATTAGCGGCAGAAACCAAAACAGCATCCGGAATTTACATCCCAGATTCAGCCAAAGAAAAACCACAACAAGGAAAAGTTGTTGCAGTTGGTAAAGGAACGAAAGATGAGCCCATGACTGTCAACATCGGTGACACAGTGTTGTATGGCAAATTTGCCGGCACCGAATTGAAATTAGATGGCAACGACTATCTGATCATGAGAGAGAGCGATATCTTCGCAATCCTTTAATCCACATTAAAAACATAAAAAAATAATAAAATGGCAAAAAATATAATTTTTGATATAGAATCACGCGACGGATTGAAACGTGGTGTTGATGCATTGGCAAATGCAGTTAAAGTAACTTTAGGCCCAAAA
>CAZPHF010000094.1:0-9443 GCA_964586115.1 uncultured Flavobacteriaceae bacterium
TATATCAGGCTGATTTTGTTGAGAATACAACCATAGCCGAGAGTGCAAATGCCAAGGAACAGGATTACCATATTTTATATGACGAATGGGATTATGCCAAGCGAGCTTATAAAGATGCTTTTTGTAAAGTCTATCCGAAAACTTTGGAGCATCACAATATAGATTTTTATAAAAAAACAATTGCTCAGAATGCTTCTACTTTGATGGGCTTGCGAAAAATGCTAACCTCCGTAAACAACAAGTTTCAGCAGCAAAGAAGACAATCAGAGGGAGATGAGTTTGATTTAGATGCCATAACAGATTTATTTGTTGACGTGAATTCAAGACATACACCATCTGATAAAATTTATATGTCCAGACGCAGAAAAGAAAAGGACCTATCTATTTTATTACTTCTAGATGTAAGTTTGTCAAGCGATGCATACGCTGCCGGAAGCAGAGTGATAGATGTGGAAAAACAGGTTTCGATTCTTTTTGGTGAAATATTAAATGAATTTAATATTGATTTTTCTATAGATGCTTTCTATTCTAAAACACGAAATCATTCTTCTTATATCAGTTTAAAAGGCTTTGATGACCAATGGAATAATGCTAAATACAGAATTGGTGGTATTCAGCCCAGTGGATATACGCGAATAGGAGCTGCATTAAGACATTCAGGGTCTTTATTAGACCAAAGACCCACAAAAAATAAATGGGTAATTCTTATTTCAGATGGGAAGCCAAATGACTATGATAGGTATGAAGGAAAGTATGGAATTAATGACGTGAAGCAAGCCATTAGGGAGCTCAATGAAAAACAGATTAACTCCTATGCATTGGCCATTGAGGCTCAGGCTAAGTATTATTTACCGCAAATGTTTGGGAAAAACCATTATCAAATCTTAACCAAACCTGTTGAGTTATTGCATGCGCTGGTTAAACTATATGAAAAAATAAAACACCAAGGATAATCTTTTTTATTTTTTCTTTTTCTTTTTCTTCTTATCCTTAGTGATGACTTTTCCAAATAAAATATTTCCAAACGTATCCTGAATACCAGCGGCACTCGTCTTTTTGACCGTATCAGTTCTTAAAGTAGTTTTTATTTTTTCATATTGGAAGAATAAACTTATCGTCGGTTCGTTTAAATTATGGGACCGTAATATTGTTTATTGCATCACTACTTATTGAACCAATTGTTAAGGAGTAGATTTTTGAAAGTCAACCACGAGTCTAAATTGAATATGAATTTATAATGTATGGAACCATTGACACCTAAATTTTAGTTATGAAGAAGCTGTATATTTTACCGATTTTATTTTTGTTATTTATTGGCTCCTGTTCTACCGAAAATGATGATGATGGTATGAACCTAAATCAAACTAAAAATATTACCTATACCGCAACAATCAAAACGATTATTGACGATAATTGCCTGAATTGTCATGTGAACCCGCCTGTTAATGGGGCTTCAATGTCATTGATTACCTTAGAAAATGTACGTGAAGCTATATTGAACAGAGGTTTAATTGGTAGAGTAGAAAGCGGTTCAATGCCTCCAGTTGGCGACTTTCTAACTACTACTCAAGTTCAAGCATTAAAAGACTGGCAGGATGGAGGATTTCAAGAATAATTATGTAAAGCGCTAGTTCAAAAATTAGAAATTGTTTATGAACTTAATGAGAGGGCTACTTACCATCTTGTGTGATTGACAAGCTGCCCTTTAGAACGCAAAATATACTAAACCATCAAATTTGACGTTTTTGTAAAGCATGTAAACTCCCCAGTTTAACTAAATAATTCGTTTTGAAAGTAATAGCCATGGGAGCAATCATTAAAAATTCACTTATCAAGGTACTTCTCTTGCTATTCTTCTTCTTTGTATGTCATAATTCTCAGAGTCAATTTCATCACGGCTTGGAGTTTGGTGTGAATTTGACGAATGCAGATTTTATGATAGATGAATCGGCTGAACCCAGCAGTTCTGTTGGTTTTTTAATTGGTTACGTAGCGGAAAGAGATTTTTCTGATAATTTGTATATAAGATTTGGTGCCAATTATAACAGAAGGGAATTTAATGCGATCAATAGAAGGGGAATCAACACTTCTGATGAGACATGGGGAATTGATGTCATTGAGGTACCCATTAATTTGGGATATTATTTGAATTGGAACAATAGAAATTACCAATTTTTTGTCGATGCTGGTATGAATTTAGGATACAACAGTAGAGCCTTTACAAAAAATGACGAGGAAACCATAAGATTGGATATTGGTGGTGACTCGGATATAAACCGAATAACGATAGGGGCCAATGCAGGTGCAGGACTCTTGATTAAAAGGAGATTTAAGATTCGATTGAATTATTATAATAGCTTAACTAATATCGTTAATACCGAAGAAAACACCTGGAAAAATAAAACGTTTGGTCTTTCACTAAACTATTTTTTTAAAGAAAAATTAGATTATTAATTCTTGAATCTTTTTTTAAAATGCTATATAATTTGATTCTCTTGAGATTCAATAATGAAATTTAATTTATACGATAAACGATAGTTTATACGTTATGTAAACTCAAAAAGGTAAATATATGATTATTAATAACTTGTCGTGTAATACCTCCCCACTAACAGTTTTTATGCCCACAACGTCGAATCCTTGGGATGCGATAAAGGTTCGGCATTTGCATAACCGCCTGGGTTTTGGCATTGAATCTACATTGATAGCCAATGCATTAAGTAAAGGTCCAGAGGCTTATATTGATGAACTCATCGATACTGCGTTTAATTTGGCTCCCACTGCAGCTCCGGCATGGACAACTTTGGATCCGGCAGATTACGAAGCTAATGGATTTACCTATAGTGAAGACCAGAACGATATTTATGTAGATGATACCCAATATATCTTTATTAAAGAGTTAATTGATCATGGAGTACGTGGTAGAATGACCCTTTTTTGGCACAATCTTCTGGTCACAAGAGTTGTTGAATATGGATTTTCAGGCTATGCATTTAGATACTTTCTGGCACTTGAAAAACATAGTCTCGGAAATTTTAAAACGTTTATTCATGAGATCGGTTTAGACGAAGCCATGTTAAAATTTTTGAATGGTTTTGACAATACTTCAGGCAGTCCTAACGAGAATTATGCTAGAGAATTATATGAACTTTTCACCTTAGGGGAAGGAAATGGATATACAGAAGATGACATCGTTGAAACTTCTAGAGCCCTAACGGGGTATACAGCATATACAAATGGTGATGAATCAAGGATAGTTTTTAATGAAGAAACTTTCGATACCGATGATAAAACCATTTTTGAACAAACCGGGAATTGGGGCTATGATGATGTGATCAATATATTATTTGAACAGAAATCATTATTAATAGCCAGGTATATTTGCGAAAAGATCTATGTCAATTTTGTAAGCCCTGAAGTTGACGAACAAATTCGTCTTCTTGTGATCAACCCACTGGCGGATATTTTTATTTCCAATAATTATGAGATTGCACCTGTACTGAGAACTTTATTTAAGAGTGCACATTTTTTTGATGAAAAGGCCAGCAATGTAATTATTAAAAGTCCACTTGACCTGATCATCCAATTTATGAATACGACCGGCTTTGATTTTGGAGGATATGATTTGAATAAAGAATCTATTAAAAATATTTCAAGACTTTTTGATCAGGATATATTAAATCCTCCCACTGTTGCAGGATGGAAAGGAGACAGGGATTGGATCAATTCAGGTACCATTACCTTTAGAGGAGCTTTTTTATGCAAGGATGTATTGGGTTGGGCCTGGGAACAAAACGAAGAACAATTTCGACAGTTTGCTATTACTATTTCCGGAAACAGTACGGATGCTGAAGTCGTAGCCAAAGATATTTTTGAGGCTTTAATGGTCGAAGTTCCCTATACACTTGATGATTTTGAATCTGGTGTGGATATTTTTAAAAGCAGGGTGCCTTCAAATTATTTTGATACAAATACATGGACGCTAAACATTGAAGTAGCGCCGCTTCAAGTACGTGATCTAATTGAATATATAGTCTCCCTACCAGATTATCAACTTAAATAGATTCCTAATGGGTACAGAAAAGAACTTACATATAAACTGTGATAAAATAGATCATGAGAAATGGAATCGGCGTTCATTCTTACAGACTTTGGGTCTGGGTGGGGCAGGAGCTACATTAATGATGAACGGGATACCAATGGCTTTTGGGCAACCAACACCTTTATCTACCGCTTTAGGCGAATCTGTTTCAGAAAGGGTATTGTTGATCGTAAGATTGCAAGGAGGTAATGATGGTTTAAATACTATTGTACCTATTTATGACTATGACAATTATGCCAATGCCAGGCCTACCTTAAAACATGAAATGGTCGATATTCATAAACTTTCCCATGAATTTGGGGTTCCAAAATACTTACAACCATCAATAGAACCCATTTGGGAAGGTGGTTGCATGAAAGTCGTGCATGGTACGGGCTATGAAAATCAAAATTTATCCCATTTTACGGGTACTGATAATATATCAAAAGGGACTGATGATGAGCTTGTGGAAACGGGCGTTTATGGTCGTTATTTTGAAAGTATCTATCCAGATTTTTTATTGAATTTACCTGAAGCTCCTCCGGCCGTTCAAATTGGTGGTGTAGGTGATATCATTTTTACTGGTAACGAGAGTAATTTTGCATTTACTATTGCCAATACAAGACAACTGGAAAGAATTGCTTCAGATGGAACGCTTTTTAACGTAGCGGATATACCGGATTGCACGAAGGGGTCTCAATTGAAATTTGTTCGAGGAGTCATGAATACTACTTTGAAATATTCAAAAGTAATCAAGGAAGCAGCCGCTACGCAGGCCAATACAGTTGAATTTCCTGATTCGAATTTAGGCAGCGCCTTGTCGATTATATCTAAGACTATTAAAGCGGGTATGGGCACTTCTGTGTATATGGTTAATCTTAACGGATTTGATACACATGCCAACCAGCCTGAAAAACATGAGGAATTGTTGACCAATATCACAGAATCTATCATGGCTTTTTACAGCGATCTAGAACCTTCGGGAAGAGACCGTGATGTATTGACCATGACGATATCAGAATTTGGACGAAGGGTAAGAGAGAATGGATCTAATGGAACCGATCATGGTACCGCTGCACCCATGCTTCTTTTTGGCCCGTCGCTTAATGGCAATGGATTTATTGGAGAACATCCAAGTTTAACTGATTTAAATAGAGGGAATCTTAAGTATACCCAGGATTTTATAAATGTGTATGGTACCATCATGCAAGAATGGTTGTGTATTGATCCGAGTGTGATCAATCAATCAATACCAAGACCTTATACGCCATTAGATCTCGGTTTTAATTGTACAAGTTCGGTAAGAAACCATGACTATATCGTTCGAGAGAATTTCGAGCACATGCCTGTGTATGACCAAGAAAGGGTCTCTATTAGAATTACCAATAACTTTGAAGACAGCTATAGAATATCTCTTTTTAATATTTTAGGGCAGCAAACCGGTGTTTTATATGATGATATCATAGAGGAAGGTCAACATGACATTAGTATCTCTGAAAAATTTCCTCAATTAAAGCCAGGTGTTTATGTGTATAATATAAACAAGAACAATAGAAACTATAGTAAGAAGATAATTATAGGGGGTTAAAATCACATGAAATAAATCCTTTGAAAAAATAAGTTACTTAAGAGGTGAATATAGCAATTGCTAAATAAGGGCTAGCAATGAACAGCATTGATCCTGACTTCATCTGATATATCCGATTATAAGTAATAGTTTATTTGCTTATTATTTCTTTTTCTTCTCTTTGTTAAGGGCTTTTTGTACATTTTTTCTTGGTACGATTCGAGTAATACCTTGCATTAAGCCATGTATAATATAATTTATCGGTGAGCGGTAGATATTTCGTTCCGACTGATATTCGGCTGTGAGGTATTTCTCCTGACCAGGTATATTCTCATTATGAACCACGGCATTCGCAATTGCTGACAATAACAAGCGTTTTCTTTCTGTATGATCTTCCCGTTCTTTTAAGACGTTTATATGGAGACCACTATAGTCAAAAATCAATTTGTTTTGAGACTGATGTGCTGAGGCATTCATATGATAATTAATTCTACTCAATTGACCAGACTTAATCTCCACACCCACTAAGGGTTTTAAGGTTGGATTAAGCTTTGTAAGTTCCATTTTTGCCAGATCAACATCTAGGCCAAAAGATTCTCCTTGATAGGGAACGACTAAGTCAATTTTCATGTCAGCCTGACCACTTAGATTTGCGGTAAAATGAGCATCTAGTTGACCCAAGTTTTGTTGCAATTCAGGAATATTCGTGATCCCTGTAATATATCCATTGATTTGATTGATTTCTATGGATCCTGAATGCTCTTTTTTAATACCAAGCTCACTGTAAGTCAGTGAAGAATTTATAATTTGAATAGAATCTATTTCAAGGGTAACGGGTATGGCATCAATCATTTGTTTAAACATAGGTTTAACTGCATCAGGGGGTCTTGAAAAATTCTTATTCCTTTGCAGTTTAATAGACAATTCCTCTATGCCTACACTTTGTGCATTAATGTCTAAATCAGTATAAAACTTATAGGATGGATCGAGTTGATGAATGGCCAAGGTTTTTATATCTAATTCAATAATATCTTTTTGTATTCCCACCCGTCTACTTACTTCAACCCAATCGATAGTATAGCCCATTGAAATATCGCGAAGTACTATTTCTTGATCTTTCATAACGTAGGCAATACTGCCCAAACTTAGATGCGTATATTCATTAAGTTTATAGCTGACATCCTTAATATCAACGATTAAGTCGCCCATGTAAAAGGGGATGATGTTTTTTAATTGAACTGAGTCGATTTCAATATCTTTGGCCATTATATTCACTTCACGAACCTGACCTTGAATAGTCCCGTTTTCTGGATCTTTCAGCAGGACTGATCCATTTTGAATACTAAAACTATTAAGATCTGCACGAGAAAGAATATCACCAAACATCTCTTGCATTCCTTTTCCACTAGATCTTCTAACGGTATCTTTACTTAAAGTAATTTCAAAAACAGGTTCTTTAAAAGAAATTTCTCTTACATGCAGTCTCTTGCCAAAGAGTAATTCAACCCAACCCAAGCCCTCTAATGTAGCATAGTCAACATTTCCCCTTATAATTGATCCGCCATCCTCCTTTAAAGGCTGGATACTGACTTTATCCAGGGTGACTCCATTAAAAAAAGTATGTAAATTGAAATCTTTGTAAGTAATGTTATAGGCCCGATCAGGGTTTGAATTTATTTTAGATTGAAAACTCGCTTCCAACCACCATTCTATACCTTTTAAAAGCAAAAAGAGTATTCCAAGAACTATTAATATTCTAATAAAAATCTTCTTCATAGAAAGTTTGCACTATTAAGAGAATCTAAGTTACGATTTTTAATAGAATATCGGTTATGTGATTTCTTTTCATTGATCCAGAGCTCCTTATTTCTTTCCCGATAAATATTTCTTAAATTTTATTGTAAGAGAAAGAATACACAAGTATATTTGTCGTCCAATTTTGAGTCTTCATTTATGAAGGTTTCATTTCGGGGTGTAGCGTAGCCCGGTTAGCGCGCCACGCTGGGGGCGTGGAGGTCGGAGGTTCAAATCCTCTCACCCCGACAAAGTAAAATCCTTTCAGACATTTGTTTGAAGGGATTTTTTGTTTTCAATTCGTTGGAAGCTTGCTTCCAAAAGGAATGAAAACAAAAAAGACCAAAATGCGACAGCATTTTTAAGGATTTTGCTTTAGCATCATCCCCAATGGAGGATCACCGACTGTAAGAAGGTAATCCTATGTCAATGATATAATGAATTAATGAAACAATGAATTAATAAAAAGAGATCGACCACCGAAGGGAGTAAAGCTTTCAAACCCTTAATTCAACTAAGAATTAAGGGTTTTTTCTTGCCTTGTTTTTAAGTTTTAAATATGATTGTATAATATAAGCTTGGGAAAGTGATTGTTTTGCAGATAAGAAATGAAAAAAAATCTGTTGCTAACACGCGGTAAATGACATCGCGAGAAAATCATTATATTTGAGAAAATAAATTGTAAATCAACGATTTAGTGGGCTGATAAGAAAAATTTTTAAAAAAAGCCACCGTTTCAGCACATATAATAAAATCCCACTTACCTATGAAAATATTAGAATTCGACATAAAAAAAGGTATTTTCCATTATATAACCAATGACTTGAAAGTTGACACCCATTCACATCCTACAATGGAAGTTATAAAAGCTAAAAAGGGAAAATTTTCTATAGAAACAGAATTTGGCAAGCAAAACAATTTGACTTTTGCAATCATTGATGCGAATACAAGTCATAAAATGGTTTCTGAACAAAATGATATCGAATTCTTATTGGTTGAATGTAATAACGTTAAGTTGAAAGAATATTTAATTAGCCGTGGTATTAAATTTAAAAATGGAGTTTTCACTTCAACAGAGTTAACTAATACGACAGAACTCATCCATGATTTACTTAATTTCTCAGCCAGCCAAAATTTAAAACTCACCAATGATAAAAGGGTTTATAACTGTATTCAGATAATAGAAACCGAGAATTTGCAATACAATGAACTGATGACTACTTTATCCACAAGGGTGTTCTTATCCGAAAGCAGATTGTCACATTTGTTCAAAGAAAATGTTGGAATCTCTATTAAGAAATACTTTGTTTGGCATAGGTTAAAATGTGCATTAAAATTCCTCTTAAATGAAGAAGCTAACTTGAAAGATGCATCATTTGAAGCTGGTTTTTCCGATCAAGCCCATCTAACGAATACCTTCAAAAACTTTTTAGGAGTAAATCCGGCCAAAGTTTTTAATAGCAGAACCATACAACTATAAGAATCATTTCTTCTATATCTTTGACACTTAGTTTACAACAGAAGTGGGCAAAAGAAATTATGGGTCTTCATGCAGAAAACCATTTCAGTCTATATACCGACCACTTAATCATGCAAATTCTTAAGAATTAGTGTGTCCAGAAAAAATAAAAAGCTATTAACTAAAATTTAATGAAATGAAATCAATTATCAAATTGACATTATTGCTATTCACGTTTGTTACTGTTTTGCCAAGTCAAGCGCAAACAGCTGAGAAAAAACCAAATATTGTATTAATTTATATGGACAACTTTGCCTACGGTGAATTAGGTTGTTATGGTGGTGGTATGACAAGAGGAGCGGCTACACCACAAATAGATAAACTTGCTGACGAAGGGTTTCGCAGTACCAACTTTAATGTTGAAGCACAATGTACACCTTCAAGAGCTAATTTAATGACAGGGAGATATGCCATTAGAACTGGTTGTACCTCAGTTCCGGGTGATTTAAATACACCCTACGGTTTAACCCAATGGGCATATA
>CAZPHF010000095.1:0-9234 GCA_964586115.1 uncultured Flavobacteriaceae bacterium
GAAAAATTTTTAATAAATTTTTCAGATTTGTTTGTATGTATGCCCTATTACCATCCGGTAATAGGGTTTTTTTATAAATTTAGTTTTTTCTTTCTTTCTTTAAGTTCAAAGCTTTCCCCTAAATAAACTTTCCTTACCAATTCATCATCGGCTAGTTCTTTTGGGGTACCTTCTTTTAGGATCCCGCCTTCAAACATCAAATAGGTTTTGTCTGTGATGGTAAGGGTTGCTTGTACGTCGTGGTCCGTGATCAAAATGCCTATATTCCGGTCTTTTAAGTGCGCTACAATACTTTGAATATCTTCAACTGCAATAGGGTCTACACCTGCAAAAGGCTCATCGAGTAAGATAAATTTAGGATCGGAGGCCAATGCCCTGGCAATTTCAGTTCTTCTTCTTTCTCCCCCTGATAGAAGATCACCACGGTTTTTACGCACATGTCCAAGACTGAATTCGTCGATCAGTAATTCTAGTTTTTTCTTTTGATCAGTTTTACTTAAATCTGTGAACTGCAGCACAGCCATGATATTGTCTTCAACAGATAATTTTCTGAATACAGATGCTTCCTGTGCGAGGTATCCAATGCCTTTTTGGGCTCTCTTGTACATAGAGTCATGAGTGATCTCCTCCTCATCAAGATAAATTTTACCCTCATTAGGTTTGATCATACCAACAATCATATAAAAAGAAGTGGTTTTTCCTGCTCCATTAGGACCCAATAAGCCGATGATCTCACCCTGTTTTACTTCAAGAGAAATGCTTTTGACTACAGTTCTGTTTCCGTACATTTTCATAATGTTTTCTGCTCGTAAGATCATAGTTTCGTTTATCTTTTGTATTTATCGTTAATCTCTTCTCCTTATATTGATCAAAAGCGCTATTTTTTTAAGTCGGTCTAATTTGACTTGTCCTCTTTATGTACTAGAAATATAGTCAATATACTCTTTCTGTCTTCCCAATGTAAGGTTTGAAAAGCCATCTTCTGTTAAAAGATACTCCTTTAAATAGGATTGTATTTCACCTTCAATATCCATCAATTATTTCTCAGCCAAATTTGCATCGGCTTCTTTGTTTTGTTTCTTGATTATAAATTTAGATATTTTAATACTTATTTCATAGAGAATGATCATCGGAATGGCTACAATTACTTGACTGATAATGTCTGGAGGCGTAATTACAGCAGCTAAGACCAACACTAGTATCAATGCATATTTGCGATAAGTTTTTAGGAATTCAGGTGTTACAAGCCCCATTTTAGTTAAAAAGTATATGATAATGGGTAGTTCAAAAATAAACCCTGCAGACAAACACGAGGCCTTGAGAAGACCTGTGTAAGAGCTCAAGTCAAAATTGTTCTTCACTTCATCTGCGACTCGGTAACTTCCAAGAAAATTGATCGAAAGAGGGGTGATCACATAATATCCGAATAAGATGCCTAAAAAGAAGAGGAAAGAAGTAATGATGATAAAACTTCTTGCGTTTTTTTGCTCATCAGCATATAGCGCAGGTTTGATGAACTTCCATACTTCCCAAATGATATATGGAAAGGCCATCACAAATCCAAATGCGATAGAGGTCCATATGTGAGCAGAAAATTGACCCGCCATCGTTCTGCTTTGCACAATAAATGGGATTTCATCAATACATAAACCATTTGTTCCAAAACTTTTAGAGACAGAGCATAAAAACCTATAGGTAAAAAATTGAGGATCTTTTGGTGCGAGAAGAATGGTATTAAAAATAAAATCCTTCATCATAAATGCAACCATTCCAAAGGCTATAATAGATAAAGAAGATCTTACAAGGGTCCATCTTAAAATTTCCAGATGGCCTAAAAAAGACATTTCTTCCGTTTGTTCACTCATAATTTAGTTTTTTGAATAGCAATGAAGCACTGGATACTTATATATACAAATTAAATGATTCCTTCTTTCAACAAATCATGAAAGTGCACAACTCCTGAATATTTTCCATTCTCAGTCACCAATATCTGAGTGATGTTATTTTTTTGCATAATGTCAAGGGCATTTACGGCCATTGTATCTGCGCTGACGCTTATAGGATTTACGCTCATGATATCTTTAGCCTCTAATTTACTGATGTCTGTAGTTTTCTCCAGCATTCTTCTGATATCTCCATCTGTGATGATCCCTATAATGATGTTATTTTCCACAACAGCAGTGGTTCCCAATCTTTTTTTAGAGATTTCCACAATAACATCTTTAATAGGAGCATGTTGGGTTACTCTGGGAACTTCATTGTTGGCTGCCAGTTCATTTACCCTTAAGTAAAGTTTCCTTCCTAAAGTGCCACCAGGGTGATATTTAGCGAAATCCCGGCTTGAAAAATCTTTTAAATTTAACAAGCAAATAGCGAGGGCATCGCCAATAACTAACTGAGCCGTAGTACTAGTGGTAGGAGCTAGATTATTTGGGCAGGCTTCCTTTTCTACAAAAGAACTTAAGGTATAATCAGCATGTTCTCCTAAAAACGAATCTTCATTTCCAGTGATGGCAATAATTTTATTGCCATAATTTTTGATTAAAGGTAATAGTACTTTAATTTCCGGGGTGTTACCGCTTTTGGAGATACAAATGACAACGTCATCTTGTTGTATGTTTCCTAGATCTCCGTGAATTGCGTCTGCAGCATGCATAAATACAGCAGGCGTGCCCGTAGAGTTCATTGTAGCTACAATTTTAGCAGCGATGTTAGCGCTTTTCCCAATACCGGTAACAATCACCCGACCTTCCGATTTATAGATGGTCAGTACCGCTTTTTCAAAGTCCTCATTTACCAATTCAGCCAACTGCTTAATCGCATCGGCCTCAATCAGAATTGTCTCTTTTGCTGTTTGTAATATGTTTTTATTCTTAATCAATATTTTGTATTTATTTTTTAAAAATAATATGTTATATTTATAGTATGAATGAATTTAACAATATAAATGTTAAATTATATTCGACAAATTTCCCTCATAAATTTTAGCACTAAAGTTGCAAAAATATTCAAAAATAGATTAATAAGAGGATGAAAGTAACAAAAATTAACTTACAGGAATATTTGAAGAAATATTTTGGATTTAGTAAGTTTAAAGGTTTACAGAAAGATGCGATAGAAAGTCTTATTGAAGGGAAGGACACTTTTGTCGTGATGCCTACAGGTGGTGGGAAATCATTAATTTATCAATTACCGGCACTCATACTTGATGGAACTGCGATTGTTGTATCTCCATTGATCGCTTTGATGAAGAATCAAGTTGATGCTATTCGAGGTATTTCATCTGAGTATGGAATTGCTCATGTATTGAATTCTTCTTTAAACAAGGGTGAAGTAGCCAGGGTTAAAAGTGACATTGAGAGTGGCCTTACCAAACTACTGTATGTAGCGCCAGAATCGCTTACAAAAGAGGAAAATATCGAATTTCTTAAGAAACAAAAAATTACTTTTGTTGCCATTGATGAGGCACATTGTATCTCTGAATGGGGGCATGATTTCAGGCCAGAATATCGCAATCTGAGAAATATCATATACAAGATTGGTAATTTACCAATTATTGGCCTAACGGCTACAGCCACTGAGAAGGTTCAAGAAGACATTCTTAAAAATCTTGGAATCAGTGATGCCACGACTTTTAAAGCTTCTTTTAACAGAGGTAATTTATTTTATGAAGTAAGACCCAAGACCACAGAAGTTGACAAGGATATTATTCGATTTATTCAAAATTATAAGGATAAGTCGGGTATTATTTATTGTTTGAGCAGAAAGAAAGTAGAAGAGATCGCACAGATCCTGCAGGTCAATGGTATTAAAGCAGTGCCTTATCATGCAGGTCTGGATGCTAAAACGAGAGCAAGACACCAGGATATGTTTTTGATGGAAGACATTGATGTTGTTGTGGCGACGATCGCATTTGGTATGGGAATCGATAAACCTGATGTAAGGTTTGTTATCCATCATGATATTCCAAAAAGTCTTGAAAGCTATTATCAGGAAACGGGTAGAGCTGGAAGAGATGGGGGTGAAGGTTTTTGCCTCGCATATTATTCTTATAAGGATATTGAAAAACTCGAAAAATTTCTTTCGGGTAAACCTGTAGCCGAACAAGAGATTGGCAATGCCTTATTGCAAGAGGTAGTCGCTTATGCCGAAACATCTATGTCAAGAAGAAAATTCTTGTTGCATTATTTTGGAGAAGAATTTGATGAGGTCAACGGGGATGGCGCTGATATGGATGACAATGTAAGGAACCCAAAAAAGCGAACAGAAGCGCAGGAAGAAGTGAAAGTACTGCTTGAAGTGGTCAAAAAAACTAAAGAGGAATATAGGTCTAAGGAGATTATCAATACACTTATTGGAAAAGAGAATGCCTTACTTATTAGCCATAAGACACATCTTCAACCTATTTTTGGAGTAGGTAAGAATAGAGAAGGCAAGCATTGGATGGCCCTTATTCGGCAAGTGCTGGTAGCAGGCTTGTTAAAGAAAGAAATTGAGCAATACGGAGTGCTTAAATTGACAGATGAAGGAGATCATTTTATCAATGAACCGCATTCATTTTTGATGACTGAGGATCATGTGTACAGTGAAGAGAATGACGCTATTATTGTCACAAATGCCAAGAGCTCAGGAGCAGTGGTTGATAACCAATTGATGATTTTACTTAAGGACCTCAGGAAAAAAGTAGGAAAAAAGTTAGGAGTGCCTCCTTTTGTGGTTTTCCAGGACCCTTCCCTGGAAGATATGACACTAAAATATCCTATTGACCTTAAAGAATTAGCTAATGTTCATGGGGTTGGAGACGGCAAGGCCAAGAAGTATGGAAAAGAATTTGTAGCATTGATAGCCTCCTATGTCAAAGAGAATGATATAACAAGACCGGACGATCTAATTGTTAAAAGTACCGGTGTCAATTCTGGTTTGAAATTGTATATTATCCAGAACACTGATAAAAAATTACCACTTATAGACATTGCTCATTCCAAAGGTCTTGAGATGCCCGAGCTGGTTAAAGAAATGGAGCAGATCATATATTCAGGCACCAAAATCAATATTGGTTATAGTATTGATGAGTTACTGGATGAAGATCAGCAGGAGGAAATACTTGATTACTTTATGGAAGCAGACAGTGATAAAATCCAATTAGCGCTGGATGAATTCGACGGGGACTATGATGATGAAGAATTGAGGTTAATGCGAATAAAATTTATTAGTGAAGTTGCCAATTAACAAAACTTAAAGCCTAGAGAAATTGCTTATGACTGACGAATCAACAAATTCAGAAAACTACGAAGGAAAAAAAAGAAAAATTAGTACTAAACTGTATGAAGAGGAACTGCAGAATCTTCAAATTGAATTGGTAAAACTGCAAGACTGGATCCAACATAAAGGCTTAAAAGTTGTTGTTATTTTCGAAGGCAGAGATGCAGCTGGTAAAGGGGGAGTGATCAAAAGAATATCCCAAAGTCTTAATCCAAGAGTATGTAAGATCGTTGCGCTAGGGACACCTTCAAGCAAGGAAAAGAGTCAATGGTATTTTCAGCGCTATGTACCACATTTGCCTAGTGCCGGTGAAATGATTCTTTTTGATCGGAGTTGGTATAATAGAGCAGGAGTAGAGCATGTGATGGGTTTTTGCAATCAAACAGAATACAATGAATTTATGCGTTCCTGCCCTGAATTTGAAAGAATGTTGATCAGGTCGGGAATTATTTTATTAAAATACTGGTTTTCAGTTTCTGATGAAGAGCAGGAAAATCGATTTAAATCCAGGATTAATGATCCTATGAAAGGATGGAAACTCAGCCCGATGGATTTGAAATCGCGTGAACATTGGCTGGAATACAGTAAAGCCAAAGATGAAATGTTCAAGTATACTGACACCAAGCAATCACCCTGGTATGTAGTGCCTGCTGATAATAAAAAGAAAGCCAGATTGAATTGCATCAGCCATTTGTTAAGTAGTGTTGATTATAAAAAGGTTGAAAGAGAAGAGATTATACTACCTCCCAGAAAGGATGACAAAGGCTATATCAGAACTCCTTTTGCAAATCAAACTATTGTGCCTCAAAAATATTGAGCTATAGCGTCAAAAAAGCTATGGCGAATCCTATAAGGATTGCAATAAATTTTTGAAGATTAAATTTGTGGTTTTCTGAGCTTTCAAAAAGAATGGCTGTTGATATATGAAGAAATACACCAATAATTAAGGCGTTGATCTTGTCTGCATACTGATGAATAAATGAAAAATTACCTGAGACCCAAGTTCCTAAAGGGCTCATAATCGCAAACAGAAAGAGAAACAGAAAGACATAGGATTTAGACAGGGAAGAATTCTTAAGAAATACAGCTAAGATAATCGTTACGGGCAATTTGTGAATGACAATGGCGTACAACAAGTTCTGATTTTCACCCAAGGCCAAAGGCATTCCTTCAAGAAATGAGTGCAGGCATAAACTTATTAAAATTACCCAGGGGATGCGTTTTTCAAAGTCATGCTTGTGAATATGACCATGTTCTGCTCCCTTTGAAAGATATTCCAGCCCGGTTTGAATTACAATTCCCAAAAGAATAAATAAACCTATATGCTCTTGTTGATTTGAAAACACCTCTGGAATCAAATGTAAAACAGTCACAGATAATAGATAAGCTCCACTAAAAGAGAGAAATAATTGCAGATGCTTAGAATTTGGTTTGATCAGTTGTACCAAAACAAATCCGGCAATTACGGGTATGATCAGGGCAAGATAAATCATTGCATCACCAGAATTAATCTTTCAGAATCGTTCTTTTCGAAAGAGTTTAAGTTATAATCGCCAAAGACATTCTGAATGTCAAGACCAGCAGTTTTTGCAAAATGCTTCATTTTATCAAGATCCAAGGCTTGAACTTTTTCAATATAGTTATGTACCTTTTTATTGTGGTGAACTTCAATTTCCTTTATAATAAAATTTTCTGACACACTTTTTCTGATAACAAAATCTATTCCTTTTTTTGTCAGATGTTGTTCCGGTATCAGTTCCTGAATCACTTTTTCCAGGTTTAAGAAATCAACCACTATATGACCACCAGGTTGCAAAGCCTTTTTAAAATTCTCTAAAACTGTAATATTGGTTGTTTCCTGATTGAAATAACCGAAACTTGTGAAAAGATTAAAAATAGCATCATAACTTCCTTCTATAGGGTCTCTCATGTCATGAATATTGAAACTCAAATCTTGCTTTTCAAATTGTTTGGCATGTTGTATACTGTTGACTGATAGATCAGCACCGGTAGTTTTAAAACCCTGCTCATGCAGAAACAGAGAATGCCTTCCTTTACCACAAGGGAGATCAAGTATTTTGTCCCCTTTAGCAAGTTGTAAATAATCGACAAGATTACGCATGAAATGTCTAGCCTCATCATCATTCCTATAATCATAAAGGATATGGTAAAAAGGAGTGTCAAACCAATGTTCAAACCATTCTTTTTCTTTCTGCATAATTTTAAAATCAAACAAAAATAGAAAATTAAATGAAGCTAAAGAGAAACTTTTAGTTTTTATAAGAATTGTTCGATCACTAATATCTTTACTGTATTTTTGTGACATGAATGAAAACTATGATATGTTGGCCAAATGCCTGTATGGTTTTGAGCCAGTACTTGCGAGAGAGTTGCGAAACTTAGGAGCTCAAAATATAAAAGAAGGGGTTCGGAATGTACAATTTAAGGGAGATAAGGGCTTTATGTATAAGGCGAGCCTGGCATTGAGAACAGCCATAAGAATTTTAGTGCCTATTGAGACCTTTATGTTGAGAAATGAAGATGATTTATACCAAAATCTGTCGCGAATTTCATGGGAAAAGTATTTGGATGCAGATGCTACCTTGGCCATTCATTCTTCTGTGCATTCTGATATTTTTACAAATTCACATTATGTATCCTTAAGGAGTAAGGATGCGATTGTTGATTATTTTAGAAATAAATACCAGAAAAGACCTAGTATTGATACAAAACATCCGGATGTTCAGTTTGATATTCATATTCAGAAAAATACCTGTACTGTGTCACTGGATAGCTCGGGAGAATCTTTACATAAGAGAGGATATCGAAGCGACACAAATATTGCCCCTATTAATGAGGTATTGGCCGCCGGATTGGTGCTTATGACGGGTTACGATGGTAGTCAGAACTTTGTAGATCCAATGTGCGGGAGTGGAACCATTTTGATAGAGGCAGCTATGATTGCCAATAATATTCCGGCTAATATAAATCGATTGGAATTCGCATTTGAAAAATGGCAGGATTTTGATAAAGATTTATTTGGACTGATCCATGATTCTCTGCTTAAAAAAATCAGAAATACTGATAAAAAAATCATTGGATTTGATAAGGCTCCTTCAGCGGTTCGTAAGGCACAAAACAACGTGGAAAACGCCTCATTGGAAGAATTTATAAAGGTTGAGAGAAAGAACTTCTTTGAATCACCTAGTCCTGTTGATGGAAATGTGATCGTCTTGTTCAACCCTCCGTATGGGGAACGACTCGAAGTAAATGTACCCGTCTTTTATCGTCAAATTGGAGATACCCTAAAGCAGTATTATCCGGATACTTCAGCTTGGTTGATCACCTCTGATTTTGAGGCGGGGTTAAAGAATGTGGGCCTAAGAACTTCAAGAAAAATCAAAGTTTTTAACGGTAAATTGGAATGTAAACTCGTTAAATACGAGATGTATTCAGGGAGCAGAAAGGCGAGTAAACAGTAATGATAAGAATTGAAGAAATAAAGGCTGAAGAGAGTTATCCAATTCGAAAGTCAGTGTTAAGAGAAGGGATGACCCTTAGTCATCAAATGACTGGAGATCATGATGCAGACACCTTGCATTTAGGACTTTTTGACGGAGGTCAATTGGTTTGCATTGGGAGTTTTATGAAAGCTTCAAAAGCCGAATTTGAAGGATTGCAATATCAACTCAGAGGAATGGCTAGTGCAAAGGGATCACAAGGAAAAGGCTATGGCAAAATGCTTTTGGAAAAAGCAGAACAATTGCTGACAGAAAAGAATGTGAATCTCCTTTGGTGCAATGCAAGAATAGTGGCCTTAGACTTTTATAAAAAACTGGGTTATAGCTCAATTGGACAAGTTTTTGAAGTTGATCAGGTGGGACCTCATTTTGTGTTGTATAAAAAATTAGTGTTAAATGTGAGTGAGCCCCTGACTTAAGTCAGGGGCTCACTTAAGTCACCCCTTGACTG
>CAZPHF010000096.1:0-9195 GCA_964586115.1 uncultured Flavobacteriaceae bacterium
ATCAAACACTCGTAGTAACAGTAATGATTTTTCTACTATTAACTGTTGGTGTAATTAAAAATTTAGGTTCTACATTGGGTGAAGAAATCGGATGGCGGGGCTTTTTAATATTCGAACTGAGAAAAGTGATGCCATTTAAAGCACTGTCCATTGTAAGTGGAATAATTTGGGCTATTTGGCATTTCCCTATAATAGATTTAATATACGGTAGAGGTGAAAATCTCTTTCTGCATATGGGAGCTTTTACAACTATGATAATTGGTATTTCAGTAATCTTGGCTTATTACACATTTAAATCGAACAGTTTATGGCCGGCAGCTCTATACCATTCTGTGCATAATATTTACATTCAAAAAATATGTACTCCTTTAACTCTTTCTAATGATAAGACTACATTTTGGATTGATGAATATGGATTGATGATTCCAATTGTTACGACTATTTTTGCAATTTACTTTTGGAGAAAAGCTGAAAAGGAAAATTTATAGAAAAACAAAGAGCCACAGAGCGACGCACAAAATACTCCATGCGATGACTTACTTGATGAAGAGGTTAAAGGGAGGGCTGAGAGATGCTCCTTTAATAAATAGCTATATTAGGGCAGATATAACAAGTTATCGGTAAGATTAGTAGGCATAAATTCAAAGCTATGTAAACTAACCCCTATTAATCGTAGCCATGCTTGGGGTTTAACTCAGTTCTTTGTTGTGCTTTCGTTATTTTATTTCATTATCAATTAATAGTAATATTTCATCTATTTTCTCAACCAATTTAGGATAGTAATTATTATTCAAAGCCCAGGACATTGTAGCAACACCAGTTAGATGTCCATCAAATGGCAAAGATTTTAATAAATGAAGATTTCCTTGCCCAAATTTAGTTTGTTTAATCTCAAATACATCAAGTACAGGACTGAGTACCTTTCTTAAGTTCCCTTGGTTTCTTGCCATTTCTATCGTTCTTGATCTCATATTGAGGAGCTCTTGCTCTTGCAATCTTACCCTGTATAGGACTCCACTCCATGATGATAATAAAAATTTCAATTTTTTACTACTAAATATACCTAGTTTACCAGAATTAATTATTTCATCTATAACACCTTGATTTGGGTCAAATTGGATTTCTGTGGATAACGAATTCATCATTAAGCTTCCAAATTCTTCTTCAGTTATTTCAGGATCCCCTGGTCCCGTATTATCTAGTATTTTTATTGAGGATTCAAAATTTAAATTATTACGGTTCATTATGCTTTTTAATTCATCCTTGTTAAAGCTGAACTCTTCCTTTAAAGCAAGTAAATATTGTTGCTCAGAATTTCTTGTTTTTCTATTTTCATTCCAATTATTAATTTGCAATGCGATCAATATACCTATCACCACAAGAGCTATTTCACCAATAGTATACCTAGCATACTTCATTGGTTTGTCGTCATCTGCCATTTTTTTACGAATTTTTCTGCATAAGGGGATCATTAGGTTTGTTACTTTCATGGAACACTATTTTTTGTTCAAGAATTACATTATATAATTAAACAAAAATAATTAGCGTGTTTTTCAAGGTTCTCGACCTATTATTAAGGATAAAAAAAACTCCCAAAAAAGTATTTGGGAGTTTTTAAAATATGTAAAATGTTTATTATGGGATTAATAGCATCTTAACCATTCATTCTTATTCTTTTCTTTTCAGTTCCTTTTTTCAAAGTCAATTCATAGGTCTTTTTCACATCATATCCTTGTTTATATGACACGTTATATTTGTTCTGTACAATAACCCAATTCTCATACCTCTTAGCTACTAACTGAGTAATTTGAGTTGGTAAAACAACATTCGTTAATCTCTTTTCTACAGCGTTTACAAGCCCTTGGTTGTCATAAGTTACTTCTGCGTATCCTTTATTAGATTTAAAAACTGCAGTAAACTCATTCTTTCTTGAATCAAAGTTAGAAGATTTTCTAACGTCCCATTCAGAAATAATTCCAGATAAAAATTCTGCTTCCTTCTGAGAAGCTTTTTCATGAACGACTGTCACATATTCTTTATTTATTTCCATTGGTCTATCAAGAAGTACCAGCTCAGATTCTGTTTTGTTCTTGTTGGTATTAATTGGATTGTTGTTGTTTGCAAAAGCAGTTACTGTTGTGAATAAAAATACTCCTAGAGTTATTTTTAAAATGGTTTTATTTGTTTTCATGAGATATATATTTTAATTTTTATCAAATATACAAGGGCTTTAGAGTTAATTCTATATTTTTTGTCTAAAGTTTTGTTAAAATAGTTGAACAAACTATTTTGTTCATTTTAATTCGAAAAAATACTATAAAAAGTGAAACAAAATCTCCTATTTGGTCTAGCGCAGCTGATTTATATGATCAGTCACGTCCAGAGGTTCAGAAAAGGACAACCAGATCTTTCGAATAAATTTTTAGATATTCTTTTTGACATGTTTTATTTTGATAGAGTCAATGCGAGGCAAGGATATATAAGTTATAGACATGATGGGAAGATAGCTGCCAGTAATTATATTTCTTATATTTGAAGTAAATCGTTACCTAGAAACTATAAACACAGGAATGTGAGGTTTCGAACTTAATTTTTGATCACTTGCAATAGGGTGTATGATAATTATTTATGAATATTGAGCAACACTCCTAAGATAGAAGAAAGTTTGTGCAATGAGCCTCTCGGAAAATTAGATGAACTAGCATAAGTTGTCTCAAGACTCATTAGAGTATAACAGAAACAATAAATGAACTAATGTTTTTAAAATTTAACTATTATGACTATTAAAAGCATATTAATCAATTATGTATTAACAACTATTGTTTTCCTTATTATTGACTTGGCTTGGTTAGGGCTTATCGCCAAAAATATATATCAAAAATATTTAGGCAGCCTTTTGAGCGACACAGTTAACTGGACTGCGGCCTTTATTTTCTATCTAATTTATGTTGTAGGAATATCAATTTTTGCCATTTACCCTGCGGTAAATAAAAACTCTGCCTTAAGCGCAATTTTACTGGGGTCGTTGTTTGGTTTATTTACCTACGCCACTTACGACTTAACAAATTTAGCCACACTCAAAGGCTGGCCACTTCCTATTGTTTTTATTGATATCGCCTGGGGGATGATTTTAACGGCTGCAGTAAGTTTATCTGGCTTTTACATTGTAAAGTATATGAATTAATTTTTAACTGTATCAAATTATGTCGGCCTGATTCTTTCAAGGCTTGTATATCATTTTTATTCTTGTTACTTTTTGATTTGAAGCCCACCTGAGAACGGGTAGGAATTGAAAATGGAGTAAGAAATATTTGATTGAAAATTGTACCATACCAAACTATCAGTTCACTGTCAATTCCTATGATACGATCTATTTTTAGTATAACCCTAGTGTCAGATTGGAAACCTATAAATTTCAAAAATCTAGAAGATATAAATCGCCCCTATTTTTTTGTTAAAATCATAGCATAAAAATATAGCCCTTTCAAAATGGATTAAAAGGGCTAAAGCCAATAAATTTAGCGGGATATATTTTCTATACTTTGTTACCAAAAACGTCCAGATGGCTCAAGAATACAGTTGAAGCTTACTCTACCTTCCTCGGTTGTTAAAGAAAATACCAATGAGTTTTCTGTAAGACTGTCGATTGTATATATTGGTGCATGACCAGAAAATTCATTATTGGAATATACTTTTATGGCCATTTCAGTTTTATCTGACCACATCCAAGTTCCATAAGGTGTTTCTACTTCTCCATTCTGAGATCCATAGCTTGAAAAAGTTCCATAATAGGTTAATGAAAAAATCATTCTAATATTTTCCTCTTCTAATTGAAATGTCCAAGGAATACCCTCTTCATCAGTTATAGTTGTTGAAACCACAATCCAACTTTTTGCCAGTAATTCGGTTCTTGCCGATTCTTCCATTTCTTCAGCTCTAACCGATTGAACGGGAACAACATTATTTGGAGCTGCGGTGTTAGGTTGTTGGAAGATAAATATAAGGAATATTTGATTTGAAGATATGAAAATTGACTTGCAAATAAGAAATATCACTTCCCCTCAATATCATCAATAATCTCTTTGGCAAGAACGATAGTATTTGAATAGAATTCCTTTAACCTCATTGACTGAAATCGTCTTCCAAATATCATTACTTCTAAGGTCTTATCTGAGAGTAAACTTTTCTCATCAATCTGTTCCACAGGTCTCGGGTCATTTTTATAAAATTCGGTTTGCCTGGGCCATGGATTTGTACGGTTATATACCCATGAGTAATTTTTTTTGACATAAGGCTCATACATTAGTTTTATATCACTATTTGTAATCTCTTCTCTGCTTGTAAGTTGTTCTATATGTCTATAATAGTTCAATATTTTGACCTGAAGATCTTCATTTATAAAGGCCATTCCGTTTGAGTTTAGAATTGCATTAACGCCACTATTGTTGACCTCAAGATTGTGTTCAAGCATTAGAAATATGAAATACATCTGTACCTTGTTATCAATAGGCTTTAATGTTTTGAATTGATCTAAAAAGGTATTGCTGTAATGTATAGCCGTATCGGTTTTGTTTAATAATTTTTCGACCTGTTTAACATCATCATGAAGATTCAATTTCAAAGTTGCTAAATGTTTATTTACTTGAGCCACATTATTTTTGTTTTGATTCCAATTGTTTATTTGCAAGGCTATCAAAATCCCAATCACGACCAATATTATCTCCCCAATAGCATATCTCATATATTTAATCGGTCTATTATCATCTGCCATTTTTTTGCGTGTTTTTCTGAAGAAAGGAATCATGGGGTTGGTTGTTGAAGGTTAAATATAAGGATTAAGTTTTAAGTACTAAGTCCGCCTACAGCTTGGTAGGGATTAAAAATTAATTTGTAAATTGTCTGTATCAATAATTTAAAATAAAGGTTAAGATGTCTGACATGAATAAAAAAGTAGTCCTGATTACTGGAGCGAGTAGTGGAATTGGTAGAGCAACGGCGGAGCTTTTTGCAGCCAAAGGGGCACATGTGGTGCTGGCGGCGCGAAGAGAAAATGAATTGGCTGAATTGGTATCTGAGATTGAAGCTCGGGGAGGCAAGGCAACTGCGATCAAAACTGATGTTTCCAAATCAAAGGATACGGAACAAATGGTGGCGCATGCTATTGAGGTTTTCGGGCGTCTTGATTATGCTGTGAATAATGCTGGTATCGAAGGGCAGCTTAACGGGATCACTGACCTGTCGGAAGAGGATTGGGACCAGGTGATGAACATCAATCTTAAGGGGATATTCTTAAGCATGAAGTATGAAGCCAGAGCAATGATCAAACTTGGAAAAGGTGGTGCCATCGTAAACATTGGTTCTGTGAATTCATTTCTAGGCTTTCCTACCGGATCAGCTTATGTTTCATCAAAACATGCCTTAGTGGGCCTTACGTCAAGCGTATCTGCAGAATTGGCACCACAGGGGATCAGGGTCAATCTTCTATGCCCGGGTGTTATTGACACCCCTATGCATCAACGCCTAAGAGGTATTGTGGGCGATGAGCTTTATGACCAGGCGCTTTTGCCCAGAGTTCATCTTAAACGTGCCGGTAAGCCGGAAGAGATCGCTAAATCTATTTTATTTCTCTGTTCAGATGCCGCGAGTTATATTACGGGTACTACGCTTACACCGGATGGGGGTTTGACCTTGACGCTTTAAGGAAAGGAAAATTGTTTTTATATTCGTAATAATTATAAACCGCTGAGGGACCTGTTGCATCAATCAATGTTACAGGCCCTGCACATGTTATACGCTTAAAGGAATAATCAACAATTAAGTTTTACAATATGAATTTAAGAATCTGGCACCAACTTACTATTTTATCTTTTACCATTGCTTGCACAACTTTATCTGCTCAAGACTTCGAGGCACTGCAATACCGAACCGTGGGTCCGGAAAGAGGTGGACGGGTGACCACAGTTACAGGTACCTCTTTGTTGCCGGGAACTTTTTATTTAGGGGCCTCCGGGGCTGGGGTTTGGAAGTCAGAAGATTATGGCACGACCTGGAATAATGTTTCTGATGGATATTTTAAGACCCCTTCTATAGGTGCCATCGAGGTGGCAAACAATGATGCGAACATTATTTATGTGGGTACAGGTTCTGACGGACTGCGTAGCAATGTCATTGCCGGGAAAGGAATGTATAAATCCATTGATGCAGGGAACACATGGGAGCACATCGGGTTACGGCAAACCGGTCAAATTGGAGCCGTTGAGATCGACCCTACAAACAGCAATATCGTCTGGGTTGCGGCTATTGGAAATGCTTTTAAGGCCAACGACGAACGGGGTATTTACAAAACTACAGATGGCGGACTGAATTGGGAGAGGATGCTATTCGTATCTGATAAAGTGGGCTTCTCTGATTTAGAACTGCTACCAGGCAATCCGAATGTAATTTACGCAGCAGCCTGGAAGGCCGAGCGTAAACCATGGACGATCATTTCTGGGGGAAGCAATGACGAAGGAGGCATATACAAATCTGTAAATGGGGGTAAAGACTGGATAAAACTTGAAAAAGGACTTCCAAAAGGCAGCATTGGAAAAATCGATTTGGCGGTTTCACAGGTTGATTCAAGTATACTATATGCCGTTATTGAAGCGCCTGGAGAAGAGGGGGGCCTTTACAAATCAATTGATCAAGGCAAATCTTTTGTGCATGTATCGAATCGCAAGGGTTTGGTCAATCGTCCTTTTTACTATACCAATATTGAGTTGGACCCGACCAATTCAGACATTGTATACTCCAATGCGAATCCACTATTGAAATCTGTCGATGGCGGAAAAACCTGGGAAAAAATGACCGTCCCCCACGGAGATAACCACGACATCTGGATAAATCCCGATAATCCAAAGCTATTGATTCAAGCCAATGATGGAGGAGCCAATGTGAGTCTCAACGGAGGAAAAACCTGGTCAACCCAGTTCAATCAGCCCACTGCAGAACTATATCAGGTCGAAGTTGATGACCAGTATCCTTATTGGTTATACGCCGGTCAGCAAGACAATTATTCAACGATAGCCGTGCCCAGTTTTCCTCCAAGTGCCATTCAAAACCCCGGTAGTGGATGGATTATAAATACGGGAGGTTGTGAAACCGGTCCGGCTGTACCCAAACCGGGTGATCATAACACCGTTTATGCGAATTGTAAGGGCCGGTTCGGTGTATTCAACAAGAAAACGGGCATCGAAAAAAGCTATTATATAGGGGCATCCAATAGCTATGGGCACAATCCGAAAGATTTGAAATACCGCTTTCAACGCGTAGCGCCAATCCATGTATCACCGCACAACCCCAATGTAGTCTATCAAGGTTCACAGTATGTGCACAAAACCAGCAATGAGGGGCAGGTATGGGAAACCATTTCACCAGACCTGACTGCTTTTGAAGCCGACAAACAAGTAATTTCAGGGAGTCCGATTACCCGGGATATTACGGGAGAAGAGTACTACAGTACCTTATACTCCATCCGCGAATCTAAATTGAAAGAAGGCCTGATTTGGACAGGTTCCAACGACGGAGTTATTTCAGTTACTCAGGACGGCGGGAAAACCTGGAATAAGGTTAGCCCTAAAAAGCTTCCGAAGGGAGGAAGGGTTGAATCGATAGAGCCTTCTCATCACGATATGGCAACGGCTTACATTGTGGTCGATCGTCATTTGTTGGGCGATGAGAAACCCTATATCCTTAAAACCAAAGATTATGGAAAAAGCTGGGACCTTTTAAGCACCGAATCCAACGGAATTCCCGCTGACTACACAGCTCGTGTACTAAGAGAAGACCCTGTGCGCAAGGGCTTGTTGTATGCCGGCACTGAATTCGGCATGTTTATTTCTTTTGACGACGGAAAAACATGGAAAGGCTTTCAACAAAATCTTCCGGTAACTCCTATTACCGATTTGAAAATATTTCGAGGTGATTTAGTACTCAGTACCATGGGGCGGGGTTTTTGGATTTTAGACAATATTACCTCTCTCAGGCAAAATGCGATCACCGAATTAAAAAAGGCTCCTCATTTATTCCAACCCGACACCACCATTCGGTATCGGTATCCCATGATCCGATCCAAAGATGCTTTTCCAAAGTATCCGAGAACCCGCGTGCTTATAGATTATTATCTTCCGGAAGCGGTTAAAGACGGATTGAAATTGGAAATTTTAGACAGCAAGAAAGCGTCGTTGGTGACTGTGCTGAGTGACAGCACGCAACTCAGTTCAACTGTTGAGGAAGTAGAAAACATGAATCTCAGCCGTACCTTTCGCTATATAAGTGAAAAACTGGAAAACAAACCTGGGCTCAACCGTTTTGCCTGGGATCTGCGGCAAAAAGGGACGTGGCACAAAGAGCTGAAAAAGCGGTATAAGAACGGACCCATGGTTCCTCCTGGAACCTATACCGTAAAATTAACCATTGGGGAGCAGACTTTTGAAAACTCGTTTGAGCTTGTGATCGACCCCAGGGTTAAAGAAGAAGGTGTATCTGAAGCAAATATTGAAACACAATGGGTCATGCAAAACCAAGTGATTGATCTGCTGGCGAGCGCCAGACAACTGCAAGAAGACTTGGAAAATGAAGCGGAATCTTTACAAGGGAAAGCCGACAAAGAAACAGCTCTGAAAAAGGTGAACTCGCTGTTGAAACAATTAAAAAATGAGGAAGGCGCCTATCCGCAAGAAATGCTGGTGTCACAAATTTCCTATTTGTACAATATGATCAATGGGGCCGACCAAGTGCCAGGACAGGATGCCGAGGAGCGTTACCGCGAATTGCTCAATACATTCGAAGCATTAAAAAAGGAGTCAGGTACCGGGCCTTAGGGGATGTCTGTTCCTTAGCAACAAAGCTGTTTTAGCCCATCAATTTCTGGGATAGACACTTTATACAATAGTTGTAACATATTTGAAAAAACAGTGAAACTCATAAAAATTTAAATAATCTTAGAAAATGGACCAGAAAGAATTAGCAGATTTAACTAACGAGCAATTACTTGAAGAAAAAAAGAAAATACAATACAACAAAACAGTAAATGCAATTCTTATTGGTCTTTGTGTGGGTATTGCTGTATTTAGTGCAGTTAAAAATGGATTTGTATTTTTTACGTTTTTCCCATTGCTCTTGACCTACCCTTTTATTAAAAATGGAAAAAAAATC
>CAZPHF010000097.1:0-9179 GCA_964586115.1 uncultured Flavobacteriaceae bacterium
AAGAGAAAGACGATTTGGAAAAACAAGTGAACAAATTGAAAACAGTAATAAATAGTTTAAGATACGCGGTTCTGCTATTATTTTTTATCTTATCTGGTGTTGCTGTGAATGGGCAAATTACCCCCCAAAACAATACGACTCCCCAAGATACTATACCGGTTAACAAACCTCTTGACACGCTACCTAATATAGAACAGCAAGTGGATTCGCTGAAGGCTCCGGCCAACATGACAGCATTGGATTCCATGAACCCGGGTACCCAGACTACAGATACCATTAAAAAAATTGTCTCAGGGCCTATTATACTGGAAAAAAACAAAAAATATCTTTTAGGAGGAGTTTCAGTAGTGGGAAATGAAACGATTTCTGAACAATCGATTCTGATTTTTTCCGGCCTTAATTCAGGGCAACGGTTAAAAATTCCAGGCGATAAACTATCTTCCTCTATCAAAAGATTATGGAGTTCCAAATTATTTTCTAATGTTGATGTTTTTGTCACCAAAATTGATGGTGATGCCGCATACCTTGAAATTAGTGTTCGTGAGCTGGACAAAGTTGGGAAAGTGACCATTACCGGGCTTAAAAAATCTAAAATCGAAGATCTTCGAAAAGAAATAGAGTTTCAGGAGGGTTCCATGCTCACCGAGAACCTTATTACAACTACTGAAAATTTGATAAAGGACAAATACAGAGAAAAAGGATTTTTAAAAACGAAGGTAACCATCAATACCAAAAAGGATACCAGCTTGCCAAATACCCAAAGCGCACTTATTGCTATTGATAAGGGGAACAAAATTAAAATAAAGAATATTACATTTCATGGGAATACCGCTTTAACAGACAAGAAGCTAAAAAAGACCATGAAAAAGACGAAGGAAAAAGGAATTACAAGACTTTTTTCTCCTTCAAAATTTGTAGAAGATCTATATGACGCGGATATTGACAAGGTAGTTGAACTTTTTCAGGAAAAAGGATTCAGGGATGCCCTAATTGTTAAAGATTCGATCTCATGGAATAAAGACAATACCATCAATCTTGATATCTTTTTAACTCAGGGTGAACGTTATAAATTTGGTTCTATCGATTTCCTAGGGAATACTGTTTTTACAGATCAGCAATTACAAAATATTTTGAGAATTGAACAGGGGGTAACCTATAATGGCAAAGCGTTAAATGAAAGGGTATATGGTGACGGAACTCCTGAATCACAAGATATTACAAACACTTACTTGGATAATGGGTATCTGTTTTCTAGAATAAACGCTGTAGAAACTAGTGCTAATAACAACACGATCGACCTGGAAATAAGGATCATGGAAGATGAACCGGCGAGCATTAGAAAAGTTAGTATTAAAGGAAATGATGTAACCAATGACCATGTTTTATACAGGGAGATCAGGACCAAACCGGGTGATCTTTTCAGTAAGAGCGATATTGTTAGATCAATTCGTGAATTAGGACAACTTGGTTTTATCGATCCTGAAAATATAGTTCCGGATGTACAGCCAAATTTCGCTGACAAAACAGCGGATATCGAATACTCCCTTTCTGAAAAAGGTTCTAGCCAGATTGAACTGCAAGGTGGTTATGGTGGTGGAACTTTTGTAGGTACACTTGGCCTATCTTTTAATAATTTTTCAGTAAAAAATATTTTTAATTTAAAGGAATATAAACCAGTTCCTCGTGGAGATGGTCAGAATATAGCACTTAGACTACAAGTCAGTAAATTTTACAGAACCTATAGTATATCTTTCTCTGAACCTTGGATGGGAGGGAAAAAACCTAAGGGTTTTAACTTTTCAATATATAACTCGAGTCAATTTGGTTTCAATCCATTCACTAATGATGTTGATAAAGACCAACTTCTTGACATAATTGGTGCTTCAGTTGGGCTAAGTCAACGATTGAAATGGCCGGATGATTTCTTTACCTTGTCAACATCCTTTAATTACCAACGCTATAAACTACAGAATTATAATATATCCTCTTTTGATTTTGATAATGGGATTTCGAATAACTTCAACTTTGCTGTGAATTTTGGAAGAAGTTCAGCAGGTCCAAACCCGGTATTCCCATCTTCAGGATCTCAGTTTAATGTCTTGTTGAAAGTTACTCCGCCGTATTCATTATTTGATGATAGGGATTATACTGAACTTCCGGATGAAGAAAAATATAAGTGGATAGAATTTTATAAAGTTGTGTTTACTGGAAAATGGTACAGCCCTGTTGTAGGGAAAATGGTATTAATGTCAAACGCCGAACTAGGTTACCTCGGGTTTTATAATGATGACATTGGTGCACCACCATTTGAAAGATTTTATGTAGGTGGGGATGGAATGCAACAAGGAAGATTCGATGGTAGAACAACTATAGCCTTGAGGGGTTATCCTAATTCCAGTTTATCATCACAAACTGGAGGAACAATTTACAATAAGGTTGCCTTTGAATTACGGTATCCTATAACCTTAAAACCTTCAGCTTCGATCTATGCACTTACCTTTTTAGAAGGAGGTAATTCATGGAATGAATTTAATGAATACAGGCCCTTTGAATTAAAAAGGTCTGCCGGTGGCGGTATTAGGGTATTTATGCCAGCTTTTGGTTTACTTGGAGTTGACTTTGGATATGGTTTCGATACGATCCCTGGATCCAACCAGATTTCAGGATGGCAAACACATTTTATCATTGGACAACAGTTCTAAGCTAATTTGTTATATTTGCCAAAATCAAGAAATGGCACGATATTTTCTTGAAAACTAATAGAATGAATGTAAATAGGGTTTTAATTATAGTCTTTATAAGTTTTAACTTTATTGTTAATGCTCAAAAGCCGCAAAAAGTAGCCTATATTGATATGAACTATATTTTGGAAAATGTTCCTCAATATGCAGCTGCTCAGGCTCAGTTAGATACTAAAGTCAAAACCTGGCAGCAAAAACTGGATGTGCTTTCTGATGAGATCGAACAAATGAAAACAGATCTTAGTAATGAAAAATCCTTGCTGACCAAAGATTTGATCAGCGAAAGAGAAGAAGACATAGATATAAAGAACCAGGAATTGAGAAGATTGCAACAAGCTTATTTCGGGCCCACGGGAGATTTGTTTCAAATGAGAAAGCAATTTGTAAAACCTGTTCAGGATCAAGTGTATAATGCAATTCAAGATATCGCAACTAAAAAACGTTATGACTTCGTTCTTGACAAATCAAGTGATCTGATCCTGTTGTATAGCAATAGTAAATACGATATCAGCGAATTGGTATTGAATGCAATAGTAAAAAATAGAAAAAGGCAAGCTGTACAAGACCTTAAAACTGACAGACTTGCTAAGGCAGGAGTGATAAGCAACCCTACTGTACTTGAAAATGATGCCGAAGCAGTGCAAGAAGATGCTGAAGAACCAGAAGTTCAAGACGCGGGAGAGTATGTGAATGAGCAGCTTCCCGTAGAAAAGACAGAGGAGCAATTAAAACTTGAGGCTAGAATTGCAAAAAGAGAAGAACTGAAAGAGAGGATCAAGGCGCAGCAAGAAACTAGGGCAAGAATGAGAGATTCTTTAAAACAGGTCGCTGAAGAAAAAAGAGCTGCCAAATTAAAAGAAATTGAAGACAGAAAAAAACAAAGAGAAGAAGCAATAGATAACAAGAATTAAAAAACGAAGTAAAAACAAAAAAATTATTAATAACAAATTATTTGAAAAATGAAATTATTTAGAAATTTATTCGTGGCGTTTGCACTTTTGATGGCTTTTAATACTGTTCAGGCTCAAAGTGTTGCTCATATTGATAGCGAACAACTATTGATGGCTATGCCAGAAACAAAAGCAATGGAGACAGAATTGAAAAAGGTTCAACAAACCTATGCAGATGAGTATAATGCTCAGGCAACTGCTTTACAAGCTAAATTGCAAAAATATGATGCTGAAGCACCTACACAAACAGATGCGAAAAATGAAGAAAGAAGGGTAGAAGTTGAAGGCCTAAAACAAAAAATTCAAAAATACGCTCAAACTGCTGATCAGGAAATTCAAAAGAAAAGATTTGATCTTTTAAAGCCTATCGTCGAAAAAGCTCAAAAAGCGGTTAGTGATGTGGCTACTGAAAAAGGAATCAAGTATGTTTTAGACTCTTCTCCAGGTAAAGGTTTGATCGTTTTCGAAGGTGAAGACTTAATGCCTACTGTCAAAACTAAACTAGGTGTTCAATAAAAAATCATTGCTTAAAACAAAAAACATCCGTCAATAAACGGATGTTTTTTTTTGCCTTTCTTTAAGGTTTATATGCTGACATAAAAATATGACTTTGGCCTTTGCATCACTTATACCAACTTGCATATTTGATATAATTATTTGCTATTCTGTCTATCTCTCCTGAAATAAGCTCCTGATCAATATCCTTTATTTTTTTTCCGGGCATACCGGCAAACACAGATCCGGATGGAACTAAAGTTCCCTTGGTAATCACAGCTCCTGCTGCAATGATACTATTACTCTCAATAACACAATCATCCATAACAATGGCACCCATCCCGATGAGCACATTATCATATATGGTACAACCATGAACCAGGGCATTATGACCAATTGAAACATTATTTCCAATGTTAGTTGGTGATTTCTTATAGGTGGCATGAATTACCGCTCCATCTTGAATGTTTACCTTATTTCCAATCTTTATATAATGTACATCTCCCCTAATCACAGCATTGTACCAAATACTGCATTGATCACCCATACGCACATCACCTACAACTACAGAGTTTTCAGCAAAAAAGCAATCTTTTCCAAAAACAGGTACCTTACCGTTGAGCTCTCTTATGATCATAGTTTTTTTTTGAAGGATTTAACATAAGTGTCAAAAGTAAGAAAAATTACTTTCGTAGATTTGCATTCCAACAAATATACTTATGTCAAAAATAACAATAGAGACCACTTCAAATCCTGCGATTATCAAATTTGTCGCAAACAAAATACTTACTGATAGCAGTTTTGAATACAATTCAATAGACGATGCAAAGAATTCTGCCCTTGTGCAGCAATTGTTTCATCTACCTTTTGTCAAAAAAGTGTTTATCACGGCAAATTTTATTGCCTTGGAAAAGTTTGATATTCTTGAATGGAAAGAAGTTGAAAAAGAGCTGCAAGAGATTCTTGAAACTTATCTGCAGCAAAATGATTCTATATTTTCAGAAGATCAAAAAGAACAAATTGTTGAGGTTTACGCTGAAAGCACTCCAAATCCAAACGTTCAAAAATTTGTTACCAACAAGCTCTTAAGCAATCAAAACATTGAACTTAGTGAGCAGTCAAACGCACACGATGTTCCTTTGGCTTATGAACTTTTTGATTTCCCTTTTGTAAAGGAAGTATTTATATCCGATAATTATGTTTCCATTCAAAAATCCACAGATCTTGAATGGTTCGAAGTGAATAATACCTTAAGGGATTTTTTAAAGGAATACCTGAAAAGTGACAGGAGAATTGTAGCCGAAGGCTATGTACCCGTTGAAAAGGAATCCCAACAAAATAACCAAAAATTCACAGTGACAGATGATGATATTTCAAAGGAAATCATCGCTGTTCTGGAAGAATATATAAAACCGGCTGTCGCCGGAGATGGCGGTAACATTCAGTTTCTATCTTATGTTGCTGAAACAAAAGAAGTAAATGTATTACTTCAAGGTGCCTGTAATGGCTGTCCTTCTTCAACAATAACCTTGAAGAATGGTATTGAAGCTACTCTCAAACAATTATTACCCGGAAAAATTGGTACCGTAAACGCCATGAACTAAATAAAAATTACTCTTTTACATTCAGTTTAATGAAAATAAAACTTCATCTCAAATCAGCTTTGTTGCTCACTTGTTTGGTGGGCAACGCATATGCTCAAAAATCAACTCCTGCTTTGACTTATCCAAAAACTACCAAAGGAACTACCACAGACGATTATTTTGGAAACAAAGTAGCCGACCCATACAGATGGCTGGAGGACGACAGATCACCCAAAACGGAAGAATGGGTAAAATCTGAAAATAAAGTCACACAAGGATACCTTGATCACATTCCATACCGAGATCAAATCAAAGACAGAATGACCAAGTTGTGGAATTATGAAAAGTATAGTTCTCCTACAAGGCATGGTGATTATGATTACTTCTATAAAAATGACGGTTTGCAAAATCAATACGTTCTATTCCGACAAAAAGAAGGAATGGATGCAGAGGTTTTCCTTGATCCCAATACATTTTCTAAAGACGGGACAACGTCTTTAAGTGATGTCTCTTTTACAAAAGATGGTAAACAAGTAGCCTATGCAATTTCAGAAGGCGGTTCTGATTGGAGAAAGGTCATAGTTATGGATGCCTTAAGCAAAGAGATCCTCGAAGACACCATTAAAGATGTAAAATTTAGTGCGCTTTCATGGTACAAAAATGAAGGCTTTTACTACTCTAGTTACGACAAACCTGACGGAAGTGAATTATCTGCTAAGACTGACCAGCATAAATTGTACTATCATAAATTAGGTACTCCTCAAAAGAGTGATCAGGTTATTTTTGGTCTTGATACAAAAAGAAGGTATGTATTCGGATATATTACCGAAGATCAACGCTACCTTGTTATCAATGCTTCAAAATCAACCTCTGGAAATGAGTTGTATGTGAAAGACTTAAACAGTCCAAAAAATGACCTGAAATGCCTGGTCAATAATTTTGATAATGACCATTCAGTAATTCACAGTAAAGGTGGTGAATTATATGTGTCGACGAATCTCAAGGCACCTAATAAGAAAGTGGTCACATTTGAATTCAACAAACCAGAACTCGATAATTGGAAAGATTTTATTGGTGAAACGGAGCATGTATTAAACATTTCAACCGGAGCTGGTTATTTCTTTGCCGAATATATGATTGATGCCATTTCAAAAGTTTTCCAATATAGTGATAAAGGAAAGTTGATTAGAGAAATTGTACTTCCCGGCTTAGGAAGTAGCTCAGGCTTTAGTGGTAAGACGAATGACAAGACTCTCTACTATTCTTTTACCAACTACACTACTCCATCCTCTATTTATGTATTTGACCCTTCAAAAGGCAGCTCTGATCTTTTCAAGAAGCCAGAAGTTGGTTTTGAATCAGCTGATTATGAGTCTAAGCAAGTTTTTTACAAATCTAAAGACGGTACAAAAATACCAATGATCATTACCTTTAAAAAAGGAACAAAACTCGATGGGAACAATCCAACCATCCTCTATGGCTATGGAGGCTTCAACGTAAGCCTTACTCCAACCTTTAGCATTGTCAATGCAACATGGCTCGAAATGGGAGGGGTATATGCTGTAGCTAATCTTAGAGGTGGTGGTGAATATGGCAAGGCCTGGCATGAGGCAGGAACGCAAATGAATAAACAAAATGTATTTGATGATTTTATTGCGGCGGCAGAATATCTTATCAATGAAAAATATACGTCCAGTAAATTTCTGGCGATAAGAGGAGGATCCAATGGAGGGTTGCTGGTTGGTGCAACTATGACCCAAAGACCCGATCTTATGCAGGTAGCGTTGCCTGCAGTTGGCGTCTTAGATATGTTACGTTATCATACCTTTACTTCTGGTGCAGGATGGGGACATGATTACGGAACCTCGGAACAAAGTGAAGAAATGTTCAAATATCTTTATAATTATTCACCGGTACACAATGTAAAAAAAGGTGTTTCATATCCTGCAACATTAGTAACGACAGGAGATCACGATGACAGGGTGGTACCGGCGCATTCCTTTAAGTTTGCGGCTGAACTTCAGGACAAGCAAAAGGGTGACAATCCGGTATTGATCAGAATAGAAACCCAAGCCGGACATGGTGCTGGAACACCCGTTTCAAAGACCATAGATCAGTATGCAGATATTTTTAGCTTTACCTTATATAATATGGGGATCACTGATCTTAATTTGAAAATCAATATATAGAGACATTATCATAAAAGCTTGGTTCTAGTCTATTGAAATGATTTTGATGACTTTAGAACCAAGTGCTATGCTAGCACCTTTTTCTTTGCCAATCAGAAGTGCCCCAATGGGAGAAGAAACTGATACGGCATAATAGCATTTTCCGTCAATTTCAATTTGACCGGCACTAATCGAAAGAAAATAAACCCCCTGATCTGTGGTAATGAGACTTCCCAATTTGGCCTTTTCCGAAACTGACTTTAAATGTATTCTGTTAAGGGTTTCCTTCATTTGTTGTGCAACTTCTAATTGCTGAGACGCCTTTTCCATTTCCAGATGCAACATGGCCCTGCCTGTTTCATGTTTATCACCAGCCGAACTTTTAGACTCTTGTTCCAAGGCCATTCGATTCTCTGCCATAATCGTTTCTATAATGGCTAATTTGTCATTTACAAACAAAACACATTGCTTCAATAAAACCTCTTTGAGCATCACATATAAATTTTAATCAAAAATAACAGAAATTATTTTCTGCGATGTTCTTTTAATAAAACGATTTATCTTAGATTCTTAAAAATGAATCTTATGATCAAATCAAGATGCAGTTGGTGTGGAGATGATCCCTTGTATACGGCCTATCACGACCAAGAATGGGGAGTTCCTGTATTTAACGATAATCAATTATTCGAATTCCTGCTACTTGAAACTTTTCAGGCCGGTTTAAGTTGGATCACAATTTTAAGGAAAAGAGAAAACTTCAGGTCGGCCTTTGACGGCTTTGATTATAAAAAGATTGCTTCTTATGATGAAAAAAAATACGAAGTACTTTTACTCGATGCAGGAATTATCAGAAACAAATTGAAAATCAAAGCTTCAATAGCTAATGCTCAGGCCTTTATAAAGTTGCAAAAAGAACACGGCAGTTTTTCTAGTTACTTTTGGAAATTTACAGATGGTAAACCAATTCAAAATGATTGGCTTGGCTTTAACCAGGTTCCTGCGACAACAAACTTATCCGATACCATTTCTAAAGATCTGAAAAAAAAGGGATTTAAATTCGTTGGTTCAACAGTGGTTTATGCCTATATGCAGGCTGTCGGTATGGTCAATGACCATGTTGAGAATTGTTTTCGATATAAGGAAGTATTAATTCAATGATGTAATGCGTTAATTCAAAACTCCTGAACTGCAACTAAAACAAAATCGTACCTCTTCATTATTTCATTATTTCATTGTCTCATT
>CAZPHF010000098.1:0-8836 GCA_964586115.1 uncultured Flavobacteriaceae bacterium
AACTTAAAGGAATGGAGAAAAATAGTGAAGTCTATTCTATTGACCATGATCTTGTTAAAGAATTTCAAAAAAAAATAGTTGTTGATAAATGATACAATCCATCAACTCGACTGTCTATAAAGTAATCCTATGATCATGCAGACAATCTTAAAATCGATAATAACCTGCACAGAACACAACTTATATTAAGTGTTAAGCCCGCCTGTCGTCGAGGTAGTAGCTAAGGGTTACTTTTTGATTTTGAAGATTTATTCAAGCGTTCTAGGATTCATGCATTTGAATACCTGCTTCGACGGCACGGCGGGTTAAACAGGGAACATTGAATTTCGAAGTGTGCTTGGAACAAAATATTGATTTAGATTCAAATTTTCAAAATCAAATTAAGGAATGGTTAATTGGTATAAATTGAATTAAAACTTGAAAGGCCATGGCTAATATTTTTAGAACCGATAGAATCAATTCTATTTTTATTAAAAAATACAATAAATACTTTCTCTATGTATTTGGAGAAATTGTTCTTGTAGTAATAGGAATATTAATTGCCTTGCAGATTGATAATCAGAACAAGATTAAACAAGAAAGCAAAAAGGAAATCTTGTATTTGCAAAGTTTTCAGGAAGACTTGAGAAAAGACATTGGATTAATTAAAGACCAACTTCATGCAAAGGAGTTCTTGTTTTCTCAATTGGAAGAAATTTTTCATGAGTTTCCAGACCTTCAATATAGAAATGAAAAGGAGTTATTAGAAATTAGTAATCGATTAGCTTTAATTACGAGTCAATTTAATTTTGTTTGTAGTCGCTCTACCTTCGAAGCAATTCAAAATTCTAGTGACATTCAGGTTATTACAGATTTTAGCTTAGTGCAATTGTTGTTTAATTATTATACGTTTTCACACATTATTTCCACTCATGATGAATTGTCAAACCAATATATTAGAAACATAGTTGAGCCCTATATTTTTGAAAAATTAGAATTAAGATCAATTGATTATATAGCTGAATGGTATGAAAATGACAACAGAAAATTTGAGATACAATTGTCTGATATTTATTCAGATTATGAATTTGAAAATATCTTAATAGGCACCAGAGATCGAACAGAGGCCTACTTGGCAATTTATAAAAGAGCACTTATGCTTGCTGAAGAATTATATGTGAGATTAGATGAAGAAATAAATGCAAGAATAGATTAATTTTTTTCAGCATCTCTGAAATACTTCGGTCCATATTTGTGTTTGTTTTAACCACTAACGGTTCCCAGTATTCTTGGAAAAAATTTGAATATTTCTTTTCTTGGTTGCTAACTAGGGGCTCTAATTTCGCTATTAAATTTCTTATTTCTTGATAATTTGATAAAAGAGAATTCATTATTGTTTATAGTTGGATGCGTCTTTTTATAAAGAGTTTTTTTTAAATCTATTAAAATATAAAATACTTGCATACATACAGAAAATCATATAGCTTTACATACCGGACCAGAACAGTATGGATAAAAGCAGATCAAATATTAATTTTTTAAGTATTAATCACGATAGTGATATTCCTAAATATCAGCAAATTGTGAATTCCATAAACAATGCGATATCCAATAGCTTAATTTCATATGGTGACCTACTTCCTTCTATAAACAGTATTTGTAATACACATCATTTATCAAGAGATACAGTTTTCAAAGCTTATTCTTTGTTAAAGCAAAACGGGGTGATTGAATCTGTTCCCAACAAGGGATATTATGTAGCAAATGAAACTAGAAAAGTACTGTTGGTGTTAGATACATTTAAAGCCTATAAGGAAGTGTTGTACCATTCATTTATCAATAATCTTCCTAAAAACATTATTACAGACGTTCAATTTCATCACTATAATATTGAGAATTTTAAAACTATATTGAATAATAGTTTAGGTAAGTATTATAAATATGTGGTCATGAATTTTGATGATAAAGATGTGTCTTCGGTTGTTTCAAAAATAAGCAGTGAAAAATTATTATTAATTGACTGGCATATCCATGCCAATACTAAGAATAATTATGCCTGTCAAGATTTTGGCAAAGCCTTTTATGCATCCTTAGAGAAAGCTATTGATTTGTTTAAAAAGTATAAGGAAATCAATTTTTTATACCCGGAATATACCAACCATCCCATTGAGACAATCGATTTTTTTAAAGATTTCTGTACCAATTATAATTTTGAATGCAAAATTTTGAGAAATTCAAAAGAGTATACTATTGAGAAAGGCATTGCTTATATAAGCGTAAGCGATAGAGTATTAGGCGTATTTTTAGAGCAATGTCGTAGCAAGGGATATGAACCAGGAATTGATGTAGGTTTCTTGTCGTATAACGAAACACCCATGAAAAAATTTATTTACAAGGGGATATCAGTGGTTTCGACAGATTTTAAAGAATTGGGAACAAAGGCGGCAGAATTTATAACGAAGGATGCACCGATGCAGGAATATATCCCAACAAAACTAATTATAAGAGATTCACTATAAACTATGTATTATATAGGATTTGACTTAGGAAGTTCATCAGTCAAAGCTGCTTTGATTGAATCAGATACGGGAAAAACGATGGGTTCAACCCAATACCCTGAAACGGAAATGGCCATTATATCCAAACAAACCGGTTGGGCCGAACAGGACCCCGATTTATGGTGGAAGAATTGTTGTAAGGTAACGCAGAAGTTGCTTTCTCAAACAGGCATTTCATCTGATAAAATAAAAGGAATTGGTATAGCCTATCAGATGCATGGTATGGTTATTATTGACAAAGATCAACAAGTTTTAAGACCATCAATTATCTGGTGTGATAGTAGGGCCGTTGAAATTGGAAATGCGACTTTTAAAGGGGTAGGAGAAGATAAATGTGTGTCTAACCTGTTGAATTCTCCAGGAAACTTCACCTTATCAAAGTTGAAGTGGGTGAAGGAAAATGAACCAGAAATTTTTAAAAAAGTCTATAAATTATTATTACCTGGAGATTATATCGCTATGCGATTGACTGGAGAGGCTAGCACAACCATATCGGGATTGTCTGAGGGTATTATGTGGGATTTCAAACAACACCATATAGCAGACTGGCTTTTCGATTATATGGGAATTGATACCGATGTAATTCCAACAATACTTCCTACTTTTTCCGAGCAGGGAAAGGTAACAAAAAAGGCTGCCGAAGAAATGGGTTTGCCTCAAGGTATTCCTATTCTTTATAGGGCAGGTGACCAACCCAACAATGCTTTGTCTTTAAACGCCTTTAATCCTGGTGAAATTGCTGCAACCGGAGGAACCTCAGGGGTTGTTTATGCCATTACAGATAGCACTAAAACAAAAGAAAGTTTAAGAATCAACAATTTCGCCCATGTTAATTACACCAAAGAAAAACCAAGAATAGGGAAACTCTTGAATATCAACGGGGCCGGCATTCAATACAGTTGGATGAAGCAAAATATGATCAGCGCTACACATTCCTATGCTGACATGAATAACCTGGCGAACTCGGTTCCTGTGGGTTCAGAAGGATTGAGAATTTTACCATTTGGAAATGGTGCAGAGCGGATGTTGAATAACCAAAACAAGGGCGCTCGTATTTCCAATCTGAACTTTAATTTACATAAGAAAGAACACATGTTTAGAGCGGCCTTGGAAGGAATTGCATTTTCTTTTGTTTATGGTATCAATATTTTGAAAAATGACGGTGTTGATCTGTCTGTGATCAGAGCAGGTAACGATAATTTGTTTAGGTCAGAGATATTTTCGAATACGATTGCCACCCTGGTTGGAGCCAGTATAAATATTATCGATACCACTGGTGCTATAGGGGCTGCACGAGCGGCGGGTTTTAGTCATGGAGCGTTTAAAACATTGGAAGAAGCTTTTTCTGATGATGAACAGGTCACGGCCTATCATCCCTTAAAGGATAGAAAGAATTACACCGAGGCATATGAAGCATGGAAACAGGATTTAGAAAATCAATATCAGTTAACATTATAAACAGCATAAAATGGCAATATTAGGAGACAAAGAATACTTTAAAGGTATTGGAGAAATCAAATTTGAAGGAAAGGAATCTGACAATCTTTTTGCATTTAAATACTATAACCCGGACCAGGTAGTTGCCGGAAAAACCATGAGAGCACATTTCAAATTTGCTGTGGCCTACTGGCATACTTTCTGCGGACAAGGTGGAGATCCTTTTGGCCCAGGTACACAAAATTTTGCATGGGATCGGTCATCCGACCCCTTACAGTCAGGAAAAGATAAGGCTGATGCGGCATTTGAATTTATCAGTAAAATGGGATTTGATTATTTCTGTTTTCACGATTACGATTTGATTCAAGAAGGTGCAACATTTACGGAATCTGAAAAAAGGTTGGCTTCAATTACTGATTATATACAAGCCAAGCAAGTGGCGTCGGGCATTAAATTGTTATGGGGTACTGCAAACTGTTTTTCTAATCCACGTTATATGAATGGGGCAGCAACGAATCCTGATTTTGATGTACTTGCCAGAGCAGGGGGCCAGATAAAATTGGCTTTAGATGCAACGATCAAATTAGGGGGTGAAAATTACGTTTTTTGGGGTGGGAGAGAAGGTTATATGTCATTATTAAATACCGATATGGGCCGTGAATTGGATCATATGGGGCAATTTTTAAGAATGGCTCGTGATTATGCACGCGCCGAAGGGTTTAAAGGGAGTTTTTTTATTGAACCTAAACCTATGGAACCCATGAAGCATCAGTACGATTTTGATGCGGCAACTGCCATTGGATTCCTAAGGGAGTATGGCTTGGACAAAGACTTTAAATTGAACATTGAAGTAAATCACGCAACTTTAGCACAGCATACATTTCAGCATGAGATAGCAACTGCAACCAAAGCGGGTATGCTGGGAAGTTTGGATGCGAACAGAGGTGATTACCAAAATGGATGGGACACTGACCAATTTCCAAACAATATCCAGGAAACTACGGAGGCAATGTTGGTTTTTCTGGAAGCCGGGGGTCTGCAAGGTGGAGGGATTAATTTTGATGCTAAAATCAGAAGAAATTCAACCGATTTGGAAGATATTTTCTTTGCGCATATTGGGGGAGCAGATACATTTGCGAGAGCCTTATTGATTGCCGACAGGATTATCGGTTCATCTCCGTATAAAAAAATAAGAGCGGATCGTTATGCTTCATTTGATACTGGAAATGGAAAAGCATTTGAAGAGGGTAAATTATCGATGCAGGATTTGTACAAAATAGCACAGGATAACGGTGAATTATCCTTAAAAAGTGGGAAACAAGAGTTGTTTGAGAATATTATTAACCAGTATATTTAGATCGAAGACTCAGAAAGAAGCAGTAATGTTATGTTTCCAATAAATTAAGCATCTATTAAAATAAAAATCAACTGAATGAAGCCATTAGACACTTTGGATTGGGTCGTTATCGTTATTTATTTTTTAATTCTTCTGGGGGTTGCCTGGTGGGTCATTTTGCAAAAGCAGAAAAATACTGAAGACTATTTTTTAGCAGGCCGTAATATAGGTTGGTTTATGGTGGGAGCCTCAATTTTCGCTTCAAATATAGGCTCCGAACATGTAGTAGGCTTGGCCGGAAATGGTGCAGGAGATAAAATGCCGCTGTTGATCTATGAAATGCATGCCTGGATCGTATTGATGCTGGGTTGGGTGTTTTTACCCTTTTATGCAAGAAGTGGGGTTTTTACCATGCCCGAATTTTTAGAAAAAAGATTTGATGAAAGGTCAAGATGGGTCTTGTCAATTGTTTCTTTGGTGGCTTATATTTTGACAAAAGTCTCCGTAACTATATACGCCGGTGGTATTGTGGTTTCGGCATTATTAGGAATTCCTTTTTGGATTGGTGCAGTTGCAACGGTGGTACTAACGGGTATTTACACTGTATTAGGAGGAATGAGAGCAGTGGTATATACTGAAACGATTCAAGCGATTGTTCTTGTTTTAGGAGCAGGGGTATTGACATTTATGGGGCTGGATGCCGTTGGTGGATGGTCCGAGTTAAAGGCCACTGTTGGCCCTGAATATTTTAATATGTGGCGTCCGAATTCGGATCCCGATTATCCTTGGTTACCGTTGTTTATTACGAGTACGGTTGTAGGTATCTGGTATTGGTGCACAGATCAGGTCATTGTCCAACGGGTTCTTACGGCAAAGAATATTAAAGAGGGGAGAAGAGGAAGTATTTTCGGGGCATTATTGAAATTGATGCCAGTGTTTCTGTTCTTGATTCCAGGAGTTGTGGCCTTGGGCTTAAAAATGCAAGGAAAGTTAGATTGGGATAACCCTGATGAAGCTTTTCCTGTTTTGATGAGCAACTTATTACCTTCAGGTTTGAGAGGATTGGTTGCCGCAGGACTTTTGGCTGCGCTGATGAGTTCATTAGCATCTGTTTTTAATTCATGCTCGACCCTATTTACCTTGGATATTTATAAAAAAATACATCCAAATAAACCAGAAAAGGAATTAGTCAAAACGGGTCAGATTGCCACCTTTTTCGTGGTAGGATTGGGTCTCTTATGGATTCCTATCATTTCAAGGCTATCTGATGGTTTATATGAATACTTACAGAATGTACAAGCCTATATTTCTCCTCCGATTGCGGCAGTCTTTTTACTGGGGATTTTCTATAAAAGAATAAACGCCAATGGTGCCATAGCCACCTTAGTGGGTGGATTTATCATAGGTTTTTCTAAGCTGACGCTTGAAATTATGAAATCAAGTTTTAGCGAAGGAAGTTTTTTGTTCAGCATAGCGGATATCAATTGGCTGGTATTTGGTGCTTATTTCTTTGCCTTGTGTATCGGAATTGCCGTTGTAGTCAGTATGTTTTACCCGGCACCGTCTGAGTCCCAGTTGGCGGGTTTAACCTTTGGAACTATTTCTAAAGAGCAGAAATCAACCAACAAATCAAGCTATAATATTTGGGATATCCTTACTTCTCTTACAGTTGTAATTATTGTGCTGTATATAATGCTGTCGTTTAGTTCTTTGTCATTGTAAAGGAGGTCAATGCTGCAGTGCGGGAATGCTTTAATTGAATTTTGATGCTGAAATAAGGAGATGTTTTTTTAACTTCTCACTTCTCACTTCTCACTTCAAAGGTCTCACTTCTCACTGTGAACTTAACCCTAGGTAAACAATACCGTAGAATTATGTGTATTTAAAATTGATTAAAATCAAGGATTTCATTGATTCCTATCAGTGCGAATCATGAGTAAAATGGCGAAATTAAACTCACAATTATAAATTTCACTATTATGAAACTTATCGATAAATATTCAATGCTGCAGACGAATAGTTTTTTTATTTTAAAAAAATATTTTAGAAAAAATAGATTCCTCTTTTTTTTAACTGCAATCTTGGCAGTTTCCTTAACATTCACTTCTTGTGGTGGTGATGACGAAGATTTCTCAGATACCGGAACCAACCTCTCTATTTCTGATATTGCTGGGAGTTGGATAGCCACAAGCGCTACATTCACTGCTCCAGAGCCCATTGATATATTGGAAGAAGGGGCAACAGTGACACTGGTCATTCAAAACAATGGTCGTTTTACGTTTACTTTAAAATTCCCGGGTGAAGCTGATGACGTTTCTACCGGAAAGCTTGGTTTTGATGGAGAATATTTAGCTGTGAGGTTTGATGACGACCCTGAAGAAGCCTCTTTTTTTATCTCTTTGGTGAATAATATCCTTACCCTGAGAGGTCAGGTAGAATTGGATTTGGATGGTAATGGTATTGATGATTTTGGAATATTGGCGATGATTATGGAGCGAGCGTAATGTTGAAAACATATTTGAGAACTCTAAGATAGGAATCGGATCTAAGTAGTAAAATGATAGAAATCAACTAATTAATTGATTAAGATCAATTTGGTTGGATTTATGTAGACTTCAGTTTAATTTATAAAATTTTGCATGGTCAAATTATAATTGTTCAATTAAAACACAAAAAAGTTAAACAAAGTTGTATATTTGCACTAGAATTCCTAAAACAAAGAATCAAAAAGGGGATGTTTAGCAATCAAAAAAATAGAAATAAAAATGTTTGGATTATTCAAGAAGAAATCAGAGAGAGAGAAATTACAGGAGCAGTATGACAAGTTGTTGAAAGAAGCGTATCTCTTGTCAAGCACTAACCGGAAAATGAGCGATCAAAAAACCTTTGAGGCTGACGCAATTATGACGCAAATTGAAAAGTTGGTTTAAACAATTTGGATAGAAAATGACAAAGGATAAGAAACCAGATAATGTAGTTTTTAATACTGAAACTCAAAAGTATGATGCAGGATTAAAATCATATGCAACTACTGTTGGAGCACCTGTCATAACAACCACTGATGCAATTGCCTGGAAAAACAGGAGTATCAATAAGGTAAATCAGAAAATTCAAACAAAGTATCTCGAATTAAAAGCTGAATACGAGAAAATGATGGCTGAATTTGAATACAATACCCTTATTTTCAATACAAAATTTAACTTTGAACCCATTATTGGGGAAGTGTATCATGTATACAAAAGAGATAATGGTGAAACCTTTCTTTCTTTAATAGCTCCCGAGGAATGCAATTTTAATGCGGTGGGCAGCTTTTATTTGAATGCGGATCAAATTTGGGAAAAAGTATGATCAATACAACGCAATTCAGTGAAAGAGAATTAGACCGTATCATAGAAATGGCCTGGGAAGATCGTACACCTTTTGAAGCGATTTTATATCAATTTGGATTAGCTGAGAAGGAAGTCATTAAGGTAATGCGTGGCAACCTTAAAGAATCTAGTTTTAAGCGTTGGCGTAAACGTGTAAA
>CAZPHF010000099.1:0-8805 GCA_964586115.1 uncultured Flavobacteriaceae bacterium
AATTTTTTAATAAAAAAATGTGAAAAATACAGCGAGAGTAAAATTCTGTAACAAGTTTGTACAATGGTCTCAAAGCTTTAAGCGCACTCGAAACTATAGAGGTACATCCTTAGCTTTATACTGGATAACCAAAAGAAAACGTGTTGACACTATATCTTAAAACTTACAATTCCGCAATCAAGCTCAATAACCTGACCTGAAATTCGCTTGCTTTTTTCAGAAACCAAAAATTCAGCCATATCTGCAACATCATCAGGCTGTAAATAATTTTTCATGGGGTGTCTGTCTCGCATTTTCTCTTTCATGGTATCATTACGAAGTAATTTATCAGCCAAACCTGTTTCCGTAATGGTAGGAGCAATGGCGTTAAATCGAATCTGGGGAGCAAGTTCTGCTCCTAAAGAGCGCACCAGGGCCTCAACTCCTGCTTTAGCCACTGCGATACTTGCATGGAAAGGCATACCCATTTTTACAGCAACTGTACTAAAAAGCACAACAGATGGGTCATTACCCGCTTTTAAAGCCTTTAAATATTTCTGAATTACACGAACCGCTCCTAAGACATTGATTTCGAAATCATTCTTAAAATCCGTTTCGGTTAACCTGTTTACTGGTTTAAGATTGATACTGCCCGGACAATAGATCAAGGCATCTATATGTTCAATTTCTGGAAGCTCATCTGATAATACATCACAGGAATAATGCTCAATATCCTCTATAAATTCTACAGGCTCGGTTCGACTTATATTGATCATTTCATATGATCCATTCATCTTCGCAATAATTGCGTTTCCTATTCCTTTGCTGCCACCTATTACAAGAACTTTTTTCATATATATTTATTCAAACAATGGATATTCAATTTTTGCCCTTTGACTTTTGACTTATGAGTTAATATAATTCTGCAGTTCCACAATCTTATCGTGCTGTTTAAAAGCACCTCCATAAAAAGCGGTTACAGTTGCAGAGGTATCATCTTTAATTCCTCTTGAAGAAACACAGAGATGTTTGGCATCAATAATAACAGCTATATCTTCGGTATCAAGAGCCTTTTGCAATTCTTTAGCAATTTGATTGGTCATTCTCTCTTGTACTTGAGGACGTTTGGCGTAGTATTGAACAACACGGTTTAATTTTGATAAACCGATAACTTTTCCTGAAGAAATGTAGGCTATGTGTGCCTTTCCAATAATAGGTACAAAATGATGCTCACAATTCGAATAAAAAGAAATGTTCTTTTCAACCAACATTTGTTCATATTGGTATTTATTATCAAAAAGAGCAATTTTCGGCTTGTTTTTTGGGTCCAAACCAGAAAATATTTCTTCAACATACATCTTCGCGACTCTTTCCGGTGTCCCTTGTAAAGAATCATCATTTAAGTCAAGTCCAAGCGTATCCATTATTTCAGTAAAATGAAACGCGATTCGCTTTTTCTTCTCCTCATCACTGATTAAAAAGGCAGTGGGTTTCATAGGAGTATCCATGCCGGTAAGCATATGGTTGTCACCTATTTCTTCATGATCTAGTAATGATGTAAGGCTTGAGTTGTTTTCTGTAATTACGGCTTCATTTGTTTTCATATAAGTCTTTTTTTAATGCTGTCTGGTGTGTGCAAAGCATTGGTTTAAATTTCATGTTTCGATTTGATTAAATACTTCTGTAGAAGCACTTGATCTTTTTGGTCTTTGATAGGGTAATCTTTTTTTGAGTTTAGGAGTTGTATAGCCGTCAAGACCATTAATGGCTGTGACCCTTCCTTTAGCAAGATCGATAAATCCATCCTCTGTAAGGAGTCCTTTTTTTACGTACATACCAATTATCTCCCCAATGATCATAATGGTACCATTGATTTTAAAATGGTGTTCTTCCACAAATTTCATGTGCAGTTGAACCGGAGCTCCTTTTACGAAAGGGGCCATGCAAGCATGATCATAATCTTCCTTTAACTTAGTCATTGAGAATTCCGAAATTGATGCATCGTATTTTGCCGAACAATGATGTGCGTCTTCGATAATTTCTTCATGCACATGATTAATGGTATAGCAACCGGAATCCTTAATATTTTGATAGGTATCACGAGGTACCGTTGTTGGTCGCATCACAAAGCCAAGTAATGGAGGATTTGACCCCAAATGAATCACTGAGCTAAATACGCCCACGTTACTAATACCTTCTTTACTTTTAGTAGCAATCAAATTGGCTGACTTAAATCCTGAACTCGAATTCACTAAATTGATGCGGAACAGGTGATCCAGAGTAGCCATATATTTTTGATCAAAATATTCCATTATAATGATTTGTAATTATTGATCTGAACATTTTTCGCTTTTAAGTCGAACATAAGATTATACAATCCAAAAAAAGTTCGATTCATATAGATAAAATGCCTGGATCCTCTGTTACCGTTCATTTTACGCAACTGGGTATTTTTACTATACTTCTGACTTAAATCAGTGATTTTGCTAAAAAACTGATCATTAGAAAAGTCAAATACCTCTTTTTGAAATGGTTCAGTAAAAATGGTTAGTAATTCATGAAACATGACCGTAAAGAAAATCACCTCTTCCTTATTGTCATCTGGCATCAAAATTTCTAATTCATAAAGTTTTTTCTTGAATAAATCGGGCTTAGAAAGATTTTCAGTGGTAGCCAATTCGAAATAAGGAACATAAAAACTATCTGGAATAACTTTTACACAACCAAAATCAAGCGCTATCAAATCTTTGTGTTCAGACACCAGAAAATTTCCAGGATGAGGGTCAGCATGCACTTTTTTCAATACATGGATTTGATACATATAAAAGTCCCACAAGGCCTGTCCTATCTTATCGAGATCTTCCTGTTTATTGGCATGACTTACGTATTGAGAAAGGTGCTCCCCATGCATCCAATCCATAGTAAGGATCTTTTCAGAAGAAAATTCTGGATAGTAGTTCGGGAATTTCAGATAGGGGATATGGCTACAGGAAGCTGCCATTTCTAAGGACTGTTCAATTTCCTGATGATAGTTAGTTTCTTCCATCAGTTTGGTTTCCACTTCCTTAAAGTACTTATCGGAGTCTTTTCCTCTAATATTAAACATTTTCATCGCGATCGGTTTCACAAGCGCAAGATCAGAACCAATACTATTGGCTACACCTGGGTATTGAATTTTAACCGCTAACTCTTTACCATCCTTAAAGGCTTTATGCACCTGACCTATGCTCGCCGCATTGACTGATGACGCATCGAAGCGATCAAAAACCTCCTGAGGTGTTTTCCCAAAATACTTTTTAAAAGTTCTAAGTACTAGTGCCGGGGAAAGTGGCGGTACAGAGAATTGTGACAATGAGAATTTTTCAACATAGGCCTGTGGCATAATACTCTTTTCCATACTGAGCATTTGAGCTACTTTCAAGGCGCTTCCCTTTAACTTTTTTAGACCGTCATAAATATCTTCAGCGTTGTCTTCATTTAATTTTGCTCTGGCCTTACCTTCGGTAGTTGTGAGCTTATTCCCGTAATATTTAAGATAATTGACACCAACTTTAGCTCCTGTGTGAACTAAATTTGATGCTCTTTCTACTTTTGAAATTGGAATTCTATCGATCGTATTCATAAGTTCATATTACTTTTTTCATGAAACAGGAATTTTCCCAGGTCAATAACACTTTTGAGAGGTTGCACATTGAGTAAATCAAACCCTGTATTAATTGATTTTTCAATAAAGATGTCTGTCTTTTCCAAACCTGCAGAATCATCATCCATCCAGAATTTAAAACATAGAATCAATTGAATCCATAGGCTTTCATCCATAGACCTTCCCATTATTTTTTCAATACCAGAATTATTCAGATCAAGTTTTTCAATTTCAAGTGTTTTTATGAATTTGAGATATTTAGGCTTAATAGAAGATACTGTTTTTAAAAAGCGCTGATTCTTTTTATCTCTTTCCAATATGTTTAAAACATAACTTCTGTTTGCCGTTAGGATTTCAAAAAAAGTATAGAAAAAGGTCAACAACTTGTTTCTTCCGTCAAATGCTGCAAACTCTTCACTTTTTTCTAAAAGATCAAGGGTCTGATCAAAGAAAGATTGGAATATTGACTTTTCAACAGCTCCAAGGTTTCCAAAAAACTCATAAAATTTTGTTTCATCAAAATTGTTAGCTTTAGCTAACTGATATACTGTTTTAGGAGCTTCACCATTTTCGAGATAATAGTCCATATAAAATGAATATATGTCGTGCTTGTTTACATTTTTCTTTCGTGCCATGTTATTTATTTTCTGTAAATATACGACATGTTTAACTATAATTAATAAAAGTTAGACAAAAAATTTGTTAAATATGTTTAACAGGGCATTTCAAATAGAGGAAGAGTAGTTTATGTAGAAAAACTTTAGAATGTGCAATATGATTTGCTTGAGGAACATAGTGAATTTAAATTTTTTATGAGAAAATCAAAAAGTTCCTTTTTATAAGTCAAAAATATGTTCACTTTTGTATTCAGAGAATAGTATTCATTCCTTTTTACGAATGAAAAAATTATTCACTCAAATTTTAAAAGCATTTGGAACCAAAAACGGTACTTCAGAAAAATAAAGTTTTGATTTCGATAGTCATTGTTAATTATCGGGGCTGGTCTTCTTTGATTGAATGTTTAGATTCACTCCAAGTTTTAACCTTAAAAGAGCTCTCAATTGAAGTGATCGTAGTTGATAATTTTTCAGATGATGGGCAATTTGACATATTTAAGAATAAATATTTGAGATTTAACTTTGTTGAGAATAATGGAAACAACGGTTTTGCCAATGGCTGTAATTTGGGAGCAAAGTTGGCCAAAGGTTCGTATTTACTTTTTTTGAATCCTGACACAAAAATAAATGATGGGGTTCTAGAAGTTTTGTTGAGGACATATAACGAGGCATCTGATATTGGTATATTATCATGTTTGCAAATTGACGAGAAGGGCAGGTTGGCCAAACAAGACGAACTATTCCCGATATTCTCTAGGTTTTTTGGTGTTTTTAGAAGCATAGATCGAATACTGAACAGGCAATTTTATTTGGACCGATTCTCAGAAAGTGAAAATGATATATTCTATCCGGATTGGGTTTCAGGTTCAGTTGTTTTTATGCATCGTGATTGGTTTGATAAAGTATCAGGATGGAATGAAGATTATTGGCTCTATTTTGAAGATGTTGATCTTTCTAAAAGAGTGTCTGATCTAGGGGCTAAGATCGCTGTTACAAAGCAAACGACCATTTTTCATAAACATGGAGGGGCTTCAAGGATTAATGTTAAGACTAAAGCTTTAACGAAAACCGAAGTAATCATTTCAAAACACGTATATATATCTCAAAATTTTAATACTTTCCAAGCCTTTATGCTTCATTTTCTAATGATCACAGGTTTCTTGTTAGAAAGGATCGTATTGAGTTTGTTGGCTATTGTATTATTCTGGAATAAAAAACTTAGAGTTCATATTTATATACTAAAAAATTTAACAGTCTATTATATAAATACCTTGATACGAGGCACTTGGGTTAGTCCACGATCAGTCAATTATTTGAAAAAGTAATCTTCCTTGTTGATAGTAAAGAATGTCTTCTGTGATCATAAATATTTTCTATAGATAGTAATTTTTATGATACAGTTTTTAATAAATTAGTAGTCTGGATAAAGAGATTTGGTTTAAGTAAACTGATTTATGAAAGAAATTAAAATGATTCTAGCGCTTATTGCGGCCAAGGAGTCTTCCAATGAAAAATTTGCTATTGCACAGGTGGTGAATGTTGAAGGTTCTTCTTACAGAAGAGAAGGAGCCAGAATGATTATTTATGAATCCGGTATTTTTGAAGGAGGGATTTCCGGAGGTTGCCTGGAGGGTGATACCTTAAAACGATCACAATTAGCAATTTTGAAACAAAAACCATCTTTGGTTACTTATGACACTTCAAAAGAACAGGAAATTGGAATAAGTTTGGGGTGTGACGGTATTATTGATGTATTGATGACACCAGTCACTCCAGAATCTACTACGTTAAGCATCTTAAGAAAATGTGTGTCAGAACGGAAATCACATATTATTGTAACCATTACTTCAATTGATGTTGAACTTGATTCATTACAACTGGGTAGCAGTTTTTATTATAATAATGAAATAGACGATATCGAAGATTTGCCCGCTTCAGCGTTTAAAAATTTCCTATTGGATCAAATTAGGGAGGTTGTTCAGAAAAATAAATCAGGCAAGTATCATTTCGAATCGAATGAATTAAGAGCAGGTATGTATATAGAAATTATTCCTTCTCAATTTCACCTGGCTATTTTTGGCGATAATTATGATGTTTATCCAATGATAGATCTTGCCAAATTATTAGACTGGGAAATCAGTTTGGTTGGCAATATGCAGAAGCTAAAAAAAGAAAAGATTCAAACGGTTACCAATATTTATCACAAAGATTTTAAAGAACGACCCTTAATAGATAATCGGACAGCCGTTTTACTTATGGCCCACGATTATAAAACCGATTTTGCTAATCTTCAGGAACTATTAAAAAGCATTTCACCTTATATAGCTTCTCTAGGGCCAAAAAAAAGGTTTATTAAAATGATAGATTCATTTAAGGAGCTTGGTGTTGAAATCTCAGAAGAGGATATGGAGAGAATTCACGCCCCAAGCGGATTGGAAATAGGTGCCAACACTCCTGAAGAGATAGCCTTGAGTATATTCTCGGAAATATTATGTGCTTTTACAGGAAAAGCAGGAGGGATGCTTAAATATAAAAGTGGTCCTATTCATGATCGTAATTAATCTGAACTAATATGTTTTAAATCTTTCTACGTTCCCATAGAATGTTACTTTCCCTCAGTAAATTTACTTGATTACGCACAATTTCGATAGTTTTTTTGATACCTGTATCGGTACTGTGTTTTCCCAGACTAAATCGGAGCGATGAAAAAGCCAATTCGGGGACTATATGCATAGCGGTTAGCACATGGGAAGGGTTTTCGGAAACAGCATTACAGGCTGATCCGTTTGAAACCGCCATATCTTTACTTAAGGCGCGTAGTAGATGGGCACCGTTTACATAAGCAAAGGATATATTAGCGGTATTCGGTAATCGAGGTGCTGAAGCACCATTTGAATAAGACATTTCAATACTGAGTAACCCCGCTTCTAAGGTATCTCTTAATCGAGTCAGCCTGTTAACCTCCTCATCAAGATTTTGATAAGATAATTCAATGGCTTTTGAAAAACCAACAACTCCAGGAGTGTTGATGGTTCCTCCACGCCAGCCTTTTTGCTGACCTCCTCCTTGAATAAAACTTTGCAATACCGGAGAGGCAGGACCATTTTTACAATATACCATTCCCATTCCTTTTGGTCCATAAACTTTATGTGCCGAAAAACAGGCAAAATCAACCGTTTCAAAAACATCCTTCAGGTCAATTTTCCCCAAGGCCTGAGTGGCATCAGAAAACAGAAAAATATTTCGATTCGCGATGATATTTGCAATTTCTTTTAAAGGTTGGACCACACCTGTCTCATTATTGGCGTACATGATGGCTACTAAAATAGTTTCTGGTCTCAGAGCTGCCTTTAATTGCTCAAGATTGACTAACCCAGAAGCATCAACATCAAGATAGGTAACAGAAACATCTTCATACGCCTCCATAAATTTACAGACGTCAAGAACTGCTTTATGCTCTGTTTTATAGGTTATAATATGATTTCCGCCTGGTTTAAATTTTTGACAAAAACTTTTTAAGACTATATTGATTCCTTCAGTAGCACCTGAGGTATAAATAATAGTCTCGGGATCAATGTTTAAGGTTTGGGCAATTTTTTGGGTCGATATATCTAAAGCTTCTTTTGCAATCCAACCGAAAGGATGATGAATACTTGACGGATTGCCAAAATTTTCAATGAAATAGGGAAGCATAGCATCAATAACAAGCGGATCACAAGGTGTGGTTGCATTATAATCTAAATAAAGCTTATTTTCCATTGGGGTATGTTAAATGAATAGGGCAGGATAAATTTAAAATAAATTGACCAATATCACTATCTATATCAATAGAATAAGTTTTTAAAACATCTGAAAAACAACATATTGTAAACTAATACTATAAAAAACTCATAGAACAATCATCAGTCAAATCGTGTCAAGAGAAAAGCGGGTATGGAATTATAACTTGTGAAATACGTTATATAAATTTTAATTGAAGTAGGAGTAAACGATTAACTATGCACCTTGCTGGCATTTCATTATTTATTCAGTTCTGTATTTTCTTCATCACTCAGAAGTCTGGAATGTATAATAAATCGATAACCCAACGGAATTTCTAAGGAAAAACTTGAACCCCTACCTTCAGTAATACCTACAGTGAGATGGGTATGTTTCCAATATTCAAACTGGTCTTGGTTCATATAATAATTTATTCCCGCAATCTGTCCAAGTAAGATGTCACTGTCATCCAAATACATGTCTCCTTTTTCAAATACCATAGGAGATGAACCATCGCAACAGCCACCACTTTGATGAAAAATTAGTTCGCCATGCTTTTCTTGTAGTTGCCTTACAAGTGCAATGGCCTCATTTGTTATTGCTACTCTCTCCGGTTTCATAATTGTCATTTTTAAAACAAAGGCAAGCCACAAATTGGGCTTGCCTTTGTTTATTATTTGGAATATCTATTAAAAGAAGCCTAATTTATTCTTGTCATAAGAAATCAACATATTCTTAGTTTGACGATAGTAGTTCATCATCATTAAATGGTTTTCTCTACCGAAACCTGATTTCTTGTAGCCACCA
>CAZPHF010000100.1:0-8803 GCA_964586115.1 uncultured Flavobacteriaceae bacterium
TCCGAACTCTGGAGGAACAAGGATACGAAAAGCCAACCCCCATACAACAACAATCAATCCCCATTTTATTAAAAGGAAGAGACCTTTTAGGATGCGCGCAAACCGGTACAGGTAAAACGGCAGCTTTTGCTATTCCTATACTTCAAAATTTAAGCAAACCTCATAATGAGCCAAAGGGCAGACGCCATATAAAAGCATTGATTGTGACACCCACGAGAGAATTGGCGACACAAATATCTGAGAGCTTTAAGGTGTATGGTAAATACACAAATTTAAAAAACACCGTGATTTTTGGTGGCGTTAAACAAAAAGCCCAGGTTGATGCCTTACGGAGAGGTGTAGACATTTTGGTGGCAACCCCAGGTCGACTTTTGGACCTTATTAATCAGAGGCATATTAGCCTTAGAGATATTGAATATTTTGTTTTGGATGAAGCAGATCAAATGCTTGATATGGGATTTATTCATGACATTAAAAAGGTGATAGCTTTATTGCCTAAAAACAGGCAGTCGTTATTTTTCTCTGCTACAATGCACTCCAAGATTGTTGCATTGTCAAAACAGATATTAGGAAACCCGGAAAGAGTAACAGTACAGCCGGAGCAAACAACGGCTGAAAAAGTTGGTCAATCCTTATATTTTGTTACAAAAGGTAATAAGATCAAGCTCATGTTATATTTATTGCAAGTGCTTGATATGGATTCGGTTTTGGTTTTTTCCAGAACAAAACACGGTGCTAATAAAATCGTTAAATTATTACTGAGAGACGGGTTTCAATGTGCTGCAATTCATGGGAACAAATCCCAGAAAGCCCGTGAGCTGGCCCTTGATAGTTTTAAAAAGGGAAAGATTTCAATTTTAGTGGCAACAGACATAGCGGCCAGGGGGATAGATATTGATGAGTTGTCATTTGTAGTAAACTATGACCTTCCTAATGTACCCGAATCCTATGTTCATAGAATTGGAAGAACAGGAAGAGCAGGCTCAAGCGGTATGGCGATTTCCTTTTGCGATGCTTCTGAAAGACCATATTTAAGGGATATTGAAAAATTAATCAATAAGAAGATCACCGTAGTTCACGAGCATCCATTTATAAATGATGGCCTTGAAAATGAATCGTCCCGACCTGAACGTCAACATGGTCATAAACGAAAACCCAAACCCAAACCCAAATCAGCTTCCAAATCGCAAGGCAGTGGAAAGAATAACAACTGGAGGAAAAGAAATACCGGAGGGCAAAGGAAACCTTCGTAAAAAGGGTTTTTAGTTAACAACTTCGGGTGATCATGATTTAAATCATTTTATTTCTGAGATAATTTCGTGTACTTTAACATAGTTTTAAAGACTATGTAGGATGAAAAAAAACGAACCAATATCAAACATCATGACCAAAGAGGTCATTACTTTGAGCTTAGAGGATTCGCTCTATTCAGCGGAGAAGAGAATGAAAACCCACCATATCAGACATATGCCTGTGGTGCAAAATGAGAAATTAATTGGTCTGATTAGTTTATCCGACCTTCAGCGGATAAGTTTTATAGATGCGTATGGAAAAGAAGGCACAGAAGACACTCCAATTTATAATATGATTGACATCAATGACCTGATGATCAAGAACCCGTTAACAGCAAACCCTCAAACCACCATTCTTGAGGTTTCAAAATTATTGGCTAGTAAGGAATTTCATTCCTTGCCGGTTGTAGAAGGTGACAAACTGGTAGGTATCATTACCACTACGGATCTACTGCATTATTTTATTGAATTATGCTGATCCAACATGGCGGCAACTTTGTGGACAATGGTTTCTGCCAGTTTAATTTTTGATTCTACAGTCCATCCGGCCACGTGTGGACTTAAAAGTACCTTATCTGAACTGATCAAATATTGAAATCCTTCAGGTAAGGTATTTTCTTTTGAAAAGAAGTTTTCAAATGAATTCTTTTCATATTCAAGAACATCGAGGCAGGCACCTAATACTTTCCCATTTTCCAACGCAATAACAAGGTCTTTGGTTACAACGGCAGATCCTCTAGCCGTATTGATCAGATAAATATTATGGGTGAATTGTTGTAAAAAAGAGGCATTGATCATATGCTTTGTTAAGGCTGTTTGGGGTGTATGCAGGCTAAGGACTTCTGTTTTTTTTAATAATTCAACCAGAGGAACCTGACGGGCATTTTGGTCACCGACATTAGGTTTGATATCATAACAGAGTACTTCGCTGTCAAAACCCTGTAGCTTTTTAGCAAAGGCTTTACCCATATTTCCATAACCAACGAGTCCAATAGTTTTGCCTTCTAGTTCTATTCCGCGATTGTCTTCTCTCAACCAGATTCCTTGCCTGATCTCGTTGTCAGCTTTTTTTAATTTATTGAAAAGTGCCAGGATCATTCCTAAGGCATGCTCTCCAACGGCATTTCTGTTTCCCTCTGGAGCAGCGATAAGATGTATGCCTTTTTTTTGGGCAAAATCAACATCGATATTTTCGAGTCCTGCACCAACCCTGCCAATAAATTTAAGTTTGGTTGCTTTTTCAAGAAAGTCTTTATCAATGGAGAATCGACTTCGAATGACCAAGCCATCATACTGATAGATCTTTTCTTCAATCATTGATTTTGTTGACAGATAATCTTCGTCACATTCAAAACCAAGGTTCTTCAGTCCATCTATAAGGCAAGCGTCATTGGTATCTAAAAAAAGTACTTTCATTAGTTCTACTATTTTTTACAAAATTATGCGAACTGAATTAATAAAAGATCCTTAATTTTAAAAAAAATTACTTTATGAAACGTATCCACTACATGTTGCTTTTTGGAATGATTCTTTGGATCCAGACACCTTTACTTGCACAGGACTATTATTTTGAAGCTTTTAAACCCTTTGATAAATCAATTCCAAGTCCGGAGGAATTTTTAGGGTATCCAATAGGAGAGTACCACACCCGTCATGATTTGGTAGTTGCCTATATGTATACACTTGCCGAGCTTTCAGATAAAGCAGAAGTTAGCGTTTACGGTAAAACACATGAAAACAGAAAATTGCTGATACTGCAAATTGGTAGCCCATCAAACATTAAAAATTTAGAGGAAATTCGTAAAAAGCACCTACAAGTGGTCGATCCAAATACCAACATTACTGATTTTAAGGAGCTGCCTCTATTTATAAACCTGGCCTATGGTGTACATGGCAACGAACCTTCAAGTACTGAAGCCGCGATGCTAATGGCTTATACCTTAGTCGCTTCAGAAAGTGAATCAGTTAAAAGTTATTTAGACCAGATCGTCGTGTTCTTAGATCCAACTATCAATCCTGACGGAAGAGACAGACACAGCAATTGGGTCAATACCTACAGAGGACAACCTCTGGTTGCAGACAAGTTTGACATTGAACACAATGAAGGATGGCCCAGAGGTAGAACAAATCACTATTGGTTCGATCTGAACAGAGACCTGCTTCTTGCTGTTAACCCGGAATCACAGGGGCGTTTGGATTGGTATCATCAATGGTATCCGAATGTGGTGACTGATTTTCATGAAATGGGAACCAATAGTACTTATTTCTTCGAGCCGAAGAATAAATCAGCCTCAATTAACCCAATAACACCCTCAGAGAACAGAGATGTGCTCAATAAGGTATTCGCGGCTCAGTTTGTTTCAGACCTCGATAAAATAGGCTCTTTTTACTTTACGGGTGAAGTTTATGATTCTACCTATCCCGGTTATGGATCTACATATATGGATCTTCAGGGATCGTTGGCACTGCTTTTCGAGCAGGCAAGTTCACGAGGACATCTTCAGGAAACGCCAACAGGAGAAATTTCTTTTCCTTTTACGATACGGAACCAGTATGTTTCAAGTATTGCCACTATTAAAGCCGCTATTGCAAATAAGGACCTTCTCTATAAATATCAAAATAATTTTTTTAAGAATTCATTACAAAAAGCAAACAGCTCTAAGATCAAGGGATATGTTTTTGGAGACTCTTTTGATAAAAACAGGAATAAGGCATTTCTTGATGTATTGCTTCAGCACCATATCGAAGCCTTTCCAATTGCAAAGGATTTAAAGGTTAATAATACCAGCTTTAAGGCTGGAAGCTCCTATGTGGTTCCAACCAATCAGAAGCAATATTATTTGGTGCAATCATTATTTGAAACTTTTAGTAAATACAGAGACAGTGTTTTTTATGATACCTCAGCCTGGTCAATGGTCAATTTTTATAATATGAAATACCAGCCTCTTGATAAATTACCATCAACCGGAAAACAGATCACGGTTGAGACAAATCTTGTTGAGGTGAAAGAAGTTGTAAAAAGTGACTATGCCTATGTCATACCCTATGATGATTATTACGCTCCGGCCTTGTTATATTATTTGGAAAATCATGGTTTGGTGGTTAAAGTTTCTCATAAGCCATTTTCGATCAATGCAAATGGTCAAGATGTGCGTTTTCAAAGAGGCGCCTTGATGATCCCTGTTGAAGATCAGTTTGATGTTGATGCAGCAACTGTTTATAAATTGGTGAAAGAAGGAAGTCAAGAATTTGGAGTCCAGGCCTACTCAGTAGCAACCGGAATGACAATCAAAGGGAATGGTTTAGGTAGTAAGAGTTTTCAAACCTTGACCAAACCTAATGTCATGATGATTGTTGAAGGTTCAGTGAGCTCCTATGAGGCTGGTGAGGTTTGGCACTTGTTTGAAAACCGAATGAAAATACCTCTAGTGAAAGTTCCTGAGAGTAGATTTGCCCGAACAGATATTTACAGGTATAATGTTATCATAATGGTTTCGGGGAGCTACAGGTTGCTCAACAAGAAAGAAAAGGAGAGGATTAAACAATGGGTTGCAGACGGTAATACACTCATCACAACCGGAAGAGCGAGTGACTGGGCAGTAAAACAAAAAATTGCTGATGAGGTACTTATATCGTCAAAAATTGATACGATGCCTGGGCAAAAAAGAAGCGATTATGAAAGAGCAACAGGCAGTATTAAAAAGCATAATATTGGAGGTGCCATTTTTGGGATAGATCTCGATATCACGCATCCGATTGCCTATGGCTATCAAGACAGAAAGATTCCTGTTTATAAGAATAATAGGGTGTGGTTAACTCCAAGTAAGAACAAATTTTCAACAGTAGGGAAGTATCTTGACCAACCACATATTGATGGTTATATAAGTAAGGAGAATTTGGAAATCATGAAAGGTGCTGCCTCAATAGTTGTGAGTAAGAGGGGTAAAGGAAGAATTGTTCTTTTCGCTGATAATCCCAATTTCAGAGGAGCATGGTACGGGACCAATAAATTATTTATGAATGCGATTCATTTTGGATCTTTGATAAAAGTACCCCAATAAAATCAACCCGACACAAGCAAAAAAAACTCCAAAGGAAATCTTTGGAGTTTTTTTATATATGGTTGTAATGTTTAACCCTTTAAAGCTTCCGCACCTCCTACGATCTCAAGGATCTCATTAGTAATAGAAGCTTGACGCGCTTTGTTGTAAACAAGTAATAAGTCATCTCTAAGTTCTGTAGCATTATCTGTTGCCTTATGCATAGCAGTCATCCTTGCGCCATGTTCTGAAGCATATGAGTCTCTGATGGCTTTATACAATTGCATTTTTAAAGACTTTGGAATCAATCCTTTTACGATCTCCGCTTTATTAGGTTCGAAGATATAATCCGCATCGTTTTGGTTTGTTTCTTCTGCTGCAACAATAGGTAAATATTGCTCCTGAGTTACAATTTGAGTAGCCGCATTTTTAAACCTGTTATACACTAGCTCAATATGGTCAAAATTCCCATCGGCAAACTGTTTCATCAGATCTTTAGCAAAAGGAGTTGAATTTTCAAAACTTAGGTCATCAAAAAGCGCACTTTCAAAATTGTAGATACTAAAACTTTTGGATAGTATGTCATTTCCTTTTTTACCAATAGTAAGCATGGAAACATCTTTACCCGCAAATTTGTTTTTAGCCATCCTTGCAGCCTCTTTGATTACAGATGAGTTAAACCCCCCACATAAACCTCTGTTGGAGGTAATAGCAACGATCAATACTTTTTTTACCTCTCTTTGCTGGGTGTAAACTCCTCCATCATCACCGTCAAGGGTGGCACTAAGGTTTTGCAATAACTCGGTTAATTTATTAGAATATGGACGCATTTGCACAATCGCATCCTGGGCTTTTTTCAACTTAGCAGCAGACACCATTTTCATGGCACTGGTGATCTTCATGGTTGACCCAATGGATGAGATTCTGTTACGTATTTCTTTTAAATTTGCCATTCTTTATATAATTATAAATTTAGAATTCAAGTTTCTGAATTCAAAACTTTTAATGTTTATTCATATTTTGCAGAAATTTCTTTCGCCACTTTTTCTAACGTGTCGGTAACTTCATCAGTTAATTTCCCTGCTTTTAATGTATCAAGCGTATCCCTGTGTTTCGCATTAAGAAATTCAAGATAATCTTTTTCGAATTCTTTCACTTTTTTAACTGGAACCTTTCTTAACAAATCCTTAGAACCTGCATAAATGATCGCGATCTGATCTTCAACTGCGAAAGGATCATTTTGCGCTTGTTTCAATATCTCTACGTTTCTCTTACCTTTTTCGATAACGTTCAAGGTAGCAGCGTCAAGGTCAGAACCAAACTTAGCAAAAGCTTCAAGTTCACGGTACTGAGCCTGGTCAAGTTTTAATGTACCTGCTACTTTTTTCATTGATTTGATCTGTGCATTACCACCAACACGAGATACTGAGATACCAACATCAATTGCCGGTCTAACTCCAGAGTTAAACAAGTCTGAGGTAAGGAAAATCTGACCATCCGTAATAGAGATCACGTTGGTTGGAATGTATGCTGATACGTCACCTGCCTGTGTTTCAATAATAGGAAGAGCGGTAAGCGATCCACCTCCTTTTACCATTCCTTTTATTGAAAGAGGTACGTCATTCATTTGAGCAGCAATAGCATCATCATTGATCACTTTTGCTGCTCTTTCAAGAAGTCTTGAATGCAAATAGAATACATCACCAGGATAAGCCTCACGTCCCGGAGGTCTTCTTAATAACAAAGAAACTTCACGGTAGGCAACCGCTTGTTTTGAAAGGTCATCATAAATGATCAAAGCAGGTCTCCCTGTGTCTCTAAAGTATTCACCAATAGCAGCTCCGGCAAATGGAGCATAAAACTGCATTGGGGCTACTTCAGAAGCGTTGGCCGCAACAATAGTTGTATAAGCCATGGCACCTTTTTCTTCCAGCATCTTAGCAATACCTGCTACTGTAGATCCTTTTTGACCAATGGCTACATATATACAATATACTGGCTCACCAGCATCGTAAAATTCTTTTTGGTTGAGAATAGTATCTAGTGCAACTGTAGATTTACCCGTCTGACGGTCACCAATGATCAATTCACGTTGTCCTCTTCCAATAGGGATCATTGCATCAACAGACTTTAGACCTGTTTGTAAAGGCTCAGTTACAGGTTCTCTGAAAATTACCCCGGGAGCTTTTCTTTCTAATGGCATTTCAAAAGTTTCTCCTTCGATAGGTCCTTTACCATCAATTGGTTCTCCTAAAGTATCGACAACTCTACCAAGTATTCCTTCACCAACATTGATAGAGGCAATTCGCTCTGTACGTTTTACAGTAGCGCCTTCTCTGATCGCAGTAGATTCTCCTAACAATACTACCCCAACATTGTCTTCCTCCAGGTTAAGAACGATACCTTCAAGTCCGCCTTCAAAAACCACTAGTTCTCCATACTGTACATTCGATAATCCGTAGATTCTTGCGATACCATCACCTATTTGTAATACAGTTCCTATTTCAGCCAAGGAAGCTTTACCTTCAAATCCCGTTAGTTGTTCTTTTAAAATTGCTGATACTTCAGCTGGTTTTATTGTTGCCATTTTTACTAGTTATTATCTTATTAGAGTTTAGATATATAATGATTATCTTCAAATTGAGAAAGCAGATTCTTTAATCTGGATGATACACTTGAATCATAGAGCTTGTCTCCAATTCTTAATACAAATCCTCCAATAATAGAAGGGTCTATAACATTATTCATAGAAATTTCTTTCCCGATAGATTCTTTTATTTTCTTAAAGATTTCTGCTTCAAGTTCTTTGGTCAAAGGAACCGCAGAGGTAATCTGTGCCACTTCAACTCCCTGTAGGAAGTCATAAATCACGACATACTCCTTCGCCACCAAATTTAACAGCGACAACCTTTTATTTTCAATCAATAAATTGATAAGACCCATGGTGATACCATTGACTTTTTTACCAAAAATATCTGTCAATACTGCTCTTTTTGGGCCTGATTTAATCACAGGGCTCTTCAACATTATTTCCAGGTCATGATTCTCTTCAATGGTTGACTGGATCAACATCATATCATCATTAACCTCTTTTGCAAGGCTTTTCTCCTTTGCAAGATTCAATGTTGCCTTAGCGTATCTTAATGCTGCTCTTGTTCCTTTCATGCTGCTATTTTAACTTAGCTTCGTCTAACATTTTTTCAATCAACTGCACTTGTTTGCCTTTATTTGACAATTCATCTTTCATGATCTTTTCTGCAATTCCAATCGATAACTCTGCCACTTGGTTTTTCAATTCAGTGATAGCAGCAAGCTTTTCATTTTCTATGGTTTGTTTTGCCTGTTGTATGATCTTATTTGATTGTGCTTTTGCCTCATCTTTAGCCTCGGTGATCATTTTGTCTTTGATCATTCGGGCATCCTTTAACAAACCATCTCTTTCAGCTCTTGCTTCTTTTAAGATTTGTTCGT
>CAZPHF010000101.1:0-8795 GCA_964586115.1 uncultured Flavobacteriaceae bacterium
CTTTCCAGACATTTATTTATGTAAGACTATATATAATCCATTAGGTTTAACCTTAATTAAGGAAAAAATTAAAAGGCGCCGTTCTATAAATAAAAAAACCATCACGCCTCAGGCGTGATGGTTTATATTTTAACTTATTAGAAGGTTTATTCAGCTAAAGTTCTCATGTAATTTATAACGAGCCACATATCCTCTTCATCGGGAATTTTCTTTTCATAATTTGGCATATCGTCTCTTCCAAAATAACTTTTGTAAAACAAAGCGCCGTCTGATTGTGATTGAAATTCTGAGGTAGAGAAATCACCCAAATCACCTTCAACTTCATCAGCCTTTTTTCCATCTCCTAACCCTGTCTTACCATGGCATGACTGACAGTGTTTGCTGTATAATTGTTTTCCAATATCTTGATCTTCATTTGGATCAGTAGGGTTCTTCATTTTTTGGTACTTCTCAGGTACAACCCATTCTTCTTGGTCAAAAGCCGAAAAAGATAGCATTACTACTGACAATAACCCAAAAACTAATAAAAATTTAAGTGTTTTCATGTGATTTTGATTATAATATTTAATTTAATTGGATGAGTAAATTACTTAATAAAATGCAATTGTCAAATATTTGCACCCATTTTTTTAATTTTAAAAAGTTTAATAATTGTGTAAAAATAATTTGCCCAGGCACCAACTAAAAGAATCGTTAGTACCACATACATCCAAATAGGGGCTGCCTCGGTCCATAATTTGTTCTTTTCCGGTTCACGGATATCATCAAAAACACCCCAATTGCTTTCAACTTTTTGCAATACTGTGCCGTAATCATCATGATCATCTACAAAGGCAAATAATTGAAAATCTCCATTGATATCACCTTGAATATCTTTTGTAATTTCAAATTCATACACTCCATCTTCCAAAGACGCTTCTTCTATGGGAAGTTTTGAAAGCATAGCTCCAACTGAAAATACCAGATCAAGTTCTTCAACAGGTAATTTTTCACCTAGACTGTCTAAGGTAAAGGCATCAAGTGAAACCATTTTTAAGCTATCCACTTCGGACAAGTTCATATTCAAAAAAAGATCTTTTACCTGTAAAGTTTTTTTCTGTCTCTTTAAAGATTCAGTGGCATCGAATTGAGCAGTAAAGTTATAATAACCCTCTTCGTCCATGACTAAATTAAAAGTTGAAGGAACAGTAAGATTGGCGATACCTTCATTGTTCGTTTTAATCTCATCTATTAAAATCAACGAATCCTTATCTGAATGATAGAATTTGATCATCGCATCGCCAACAGGAATCCGATCTTTTCTATCCTTTTTATTGGCTGCCAAAAAACTAACTTGTAACTCACGGTTGCCTTCGATATTCTTCTGTGTACTGAAGCTATATCTAATTTTATAATTAGACAACTCAAATTCTTGGCCAAAGACACTAATGGAATTGCTAAACATTAACCCAAGAAGGATGAATATTCGGGCCATAAGTTTTATATCAGTTTTCATCTTGTATATCTTTTTGTGCTGCTTTACTTTTTTTCTTTGACTTACGTTTGCCTTTTTTTGAGCTTTCAGTTAGTTCAGATACTGGTATTATGGGAACAAAACGCACTAAAAGTGTAAACATCAAGCAAAATGACGCAATACCTGCTGCAGTTAATGCCCATTCTATCCAGGTAGCCGAATAATGTATAAATTCAGGTCGCGTATCTTGAATTGGAAGGTAAGGTGTTTCCAAGGTTGGAATAACAATTAGATATCTGTTGAGCCATAATCCTAATACTGCAATAACAGCCGCAAAGGTTATAAAATTGATTGTTCTGAATCTTTTAAAGAATAAAAGAATTACAGGAATTAATACTCCGATATAATTGGCAAAAATGAATTCCCAAAAATAATTACTAAACAAGGTATCTAGTAATTGCATATCATTTTTCTTATGACTAAACCACCGTGGAAAATATTCACTAAAAGTGAAATACCCGTATAACATGGCAAGTACCAAAAGAATAACGCCTGCCCCTAAGAAATGAACCTTTCGAATATATCTTTCCAATTTAAAGAACTTTCTTACTGTAAACATACAAATAATGATCACTCCAACACCTGAATACAAACCTGCAATAATAAAATATGGAGCAAAAATCGAGCTATTCCATCCTGGTTGTAAAGTCAGGCTGAAGATCCATGCCAACACAGTGTAGGCAACGATGGCCAGTGCAATGATCATAGCAGACATTGTTCTGGTAATCTTTTTTAAGATTACTCTTTGTTCCTCTGTATCCTGATAATTCATGGCGAGGAATCGATATACTTTTTTTCTCCAAGGAGCTACCTTAAGTTCTTCATCATCTCTTAAAATGGCAAAATCAGGAATAAAAGTTAAATACAAATAAATAAAACAACCTATGAGGTCAGTTATAATCGCTATGATATCCCATGTAATAGGAGACTGAATTCTTGGATAAAGAAATAAATAATGTAGTCTATCCAATCGCCCGATACACAATAAAATAAATATAGGGCCAACAATGAGCGACAATACTGTGACGATTTCTACTATCCTGGATACTGCATTTTTCCATGGTGTGTCGAAAAAATGAAGGATACCTGATATAAAGGCCCCTGAATAACTGATTCCAACAAAAAATATGAAGTTTATAATATAAACACCCCAAACAACATTATCTCTCATTCCTGTAACCTCATGTCCGTAAATAACTTGAAGAATAAAAGCCACCAATCCTATGGCGATCACTACAACTAATCCCGCGATCCAGAGTTTTGAAGAATTGGGTGTGCTCTCAAGAATTTTGACAAATTCCTTATCAATGATTCTTTTTTTTATTACATCTGCCATTTCTAATCTTTTACAAGGTTAAATTTTTCCTTTTTTCTTGAGATCCTGTACATAGGGTACATCTTTATACCTCTCTATAATCTCTTCATCAACCTTGAAGCCTCGTTCAAGCGGGAATTGCCTGTTTACGGCCGGTAAGTAGTAAACATTAGGTTTTGTACCTAAATGTTCCAAATGTCTGTAGCCGCCTCTTTCTTGGATCAATTCAGAAAATCTTACAGTTTCTTCCCCATTGGTAACGATGTCTTCATTTTTATCTCCGAAATAAATAACACCCATAGGGCAGGATTTAGCACAATATGGCAATTCACCTGCTCTTAGCAGATCAGGACAGAAATCGCACTTCATTACGGTACCCTCTGAAGCAGGTAATTGGGTTTCAGGGGAATATACCTGATCCTTATTATCGAACTTGTCTTTATGTCCCCAATTGAATTGTCGGGCAGAGTAGGGGCAACTGGTTACACAAAATTTACATCCAATACAACGCTCATTATCAATCAATACAATATTGTCTTCTCGTTTAAAAGTTGCACCCGTAGGGCATACCGTAACGCAAGGAGGTTCTTCACAATGAAAACAAGGTTTCGGGAACCAATACGGAGAAGCTTCTTCATTATCTTGAATCAGTTGAACTTTCATAAATTCTTCATGATAATCTAAATTGTGTCCCTTTTGACAGGCTTCAACGCATTTTCTCGCATTTTTGCATTTCGCCAAGTCAATGACCATGACAAACTTTCTGTTTGGAATACCTTTTCTTGCTTCTTTAGGCGTAATATGAGCTTCAGGATAATGATTCAAACTCTCTACCGGAACTTCAACCAATTTCCCATCAGGGGTAAGTACTTTGGTCATTTCACCAGTAGCACTTTTTTTATCCTCGGTGTCCTCTGATAGATTGGAAATTAGAGAGGTACCGGCAACAGCCGAAACCCCTGTTAATAAGCCTAATTGAAGAAATTTCCTTCTGTTATTATCTTTTTTTTCTGTGTTTTTATTTTTCATAATTATTGAAATATATGAACTTTAATAGGCTAGTATCTCACACAAATATAGATCCTTAACCTAGTTCTAGAAATGATAATTATCATGAAAAGTGACGAATGTTACATTCAATTGAAACCAAACAATCTGTTCAGTTGAAATGCTTAAGATTTAGCAATTTTAAATAAATTAAGTATAAAATAGACAATAAACCCCCACATCCCTATGGTTATCAAATTTGGAAAAATAAGTAAGAAGAATGGTGTTTTCCCTCTTGGCGACCACATCGTCCGATCGTCAAAAGTAGATTCATGAACTACAGGAATACCGATGGGGGCGTTAACATAAGTTTTTACCGTTCCATAATCATCATTGTCATATAACACGACTTCAAAAGTCAAATCTCCATCAATACCAGGTATATTATTTTCAACAGGAACTCGAATGGAACCTTCTTCATCAGTATAATTAAATTCTTCTCCTATGGTCAGCGGCATGAATAACCGCTTAACCTGGACAGTTAAAGACTGTTCGGGAATAGGCAGATTTGTGCTTGCGTCCAAAAGCTTGGCAGTTACATAATTAACACTGTCCTGAGTAGTAATTTTCGCATAAACCAAGGCGTCTTTAAAGCGAATGCTTTTCGAAGTTTTTTTATACAGATCACTTCCTTTAAAAGAGATAAGAATGGTAAACACACTCAATGAATCCGGTTTGATAGCCTCTAAATTTTTAATTTCATATTTACTGACGCCATCTATGTTTGTAGTGACTTTGCCAATTTCCATCACTTCATCTCCCATGTTACTTGAGATTGTAATTTCGATGTTTGCAGCCTTTACATTTTTTTTCTCAATACGTGAACTGGCTTTGATGTTTACATAACTTTCACCATCCATTATTTTGACATAATCGGCAGAAATTCTAAGTTTATTTTTTTTAACATCCTGGGCCCAAACCGCGTTATGATTTAGATTGAACAAAAACATATAAATCAATGCCAGAAAACCAAGCCGAAATATTATTGGGTCTTTCATGATTTTATAGTTTTGTCTGTTTTTAATAAGTCTCGTTCATCCGCGGTTCTTTGAATGGGTATTACGGGCAAGTATCTCACTAATACGGTAATAATCAAAAGTGCCATTGCCAGCGTTGCCGCTGTAATTAACCATTCGTGTAAACTTGGAAAATAATGATGCCACGATTCTGGTACGCCTTGCATGGGTAAAAAAGGATTTAACAAGGTGGGCGTTACAATAAGAAATCGTTTCCACCATGAGCCCAGCACAACCAATAATCCTATAAAAAACATAGGAAGTGGTTTTCTGCCTTTTTTGAACATCATAACGAAGATAGGTATGATTAGGCCCCCGATAATTACAAACCAGAATAAGTGCGCATATTGACCTGTGAATAAATGATTTAAATGCGTAGTTTCTTCTTTTTTTGATGTGAACTCCGGAATCAGATATTCATTAATGTTAAAATACAGATAGATGATGCAGGTTAAAACCAGGAATTTTGCCAATTTATCAAAATGATAATCCGTAATATATTCTTCTAATTTATAGGCTTTTCTTATAACATAAATAACGGTGATCAATGCACTGACACCTGCCACAGAAGCTCCTGAAATAAAGTAGGCCCCCATATTTGTACTATCCCAACCTACACGGAATAAAGTTGAAAATAGCCATGCATCAATGGTTTGTAATACAAATCCACACGGAATAATGAAAATAGCAATAATATGAATTGATTTAAGTTGAATTGATTTTTGGGCATCACTACCGGTCCAGTTCAGAGAAAGCCTGCCATACCATCTGCTAAGCCTTGGGTTTTTATCCTTAAAATGAGTTTTTAAAATGGCAAAATCCGGCAATAAAGGAAAATACAATAAGAGAAAACTTATGACGATATAAGTGGGTATGATAATCACATCCCAGGTAATTGGAGATTGAAGTCTGGCATGAATGAATAAATTTAGAAGCCTGTCAGGCCTTCCCATATCTATCATAATGGTCACACCAGCCATAATTATCGCAGCCAAAGAAATTATTTCAGCAATTCTCACAATCGGTGTTCTCCAGGAATTATTCGTCAGTCGTAAGACCGATACGGTAATGGTACCTACAAAACTTGTAGCCACAAAAAACACAAAGTTTGAAATATATATCCCCCACAGCGCATAATCGTTCATATTGGTCACCATTTGCCCTCTTATCACTTGGTCTATATAGGCAATAATCCCAGCTAAACTTACTATTATTAAAAATGTAGTCCAAATTACACCAAGTTTATTGAATTTTCGAGGCGCTAAATCCTTTAAAAGTTTATCAGTAGTTTTCACAATTATTCAGGTTTTTCAACAGATATGTAATTCGTGAATTTGTCTAATCCATCTTTAAATTCAACCAATCGATCTACCGGAGGCAAATAATACACGCTGGGTTTTGTACCCAAGCCCTCCATAAGCCGGTAACCGCTTTTGTCTTTCAATAATTTACTTAAGCGTACGCTTTCTTCACCGTTGGTGACAGTGTCTTCATATTTGTCGCCAAAATAAAAAACGCCATTTGGACAGGCAGTTACACAATGAGGTAAGACATTGTCTTTAATAGCGTGCGGGCAGAAATCACATTTATCTACGGTGCCTATTTTGCTTGGCATACCAGCATATTCTATTGAATGATGAGGCCTCTCTGCTATTTCCATATTCATATTCAAAGTGACTTCCTGATTGGGTTCACTCCAATTAAATACCCGAGTAGAATATGGGCAGGCAGCCATACAGAATCTGCAACCTATACACCGTTCATTGTCAATCAACACCAGGCCATCTCTTCTTTTAAAAGTGGCATCAACTGGACACACGGTAACGCAGGCTGGATGATCACAATGCATACAGGTTGTTGGCATCCAATACGGAGCAGTGTCCTCTTCTTCCTGCATTTTATAAACCTTTAACCAGGCATGATCTCCAGTGATATAATGTTCTCTGTTACAGGCAGTTTGGCACTTTAAGGCATTCTTACATTTAGCAAGGTCAATCACCATAACATATTTTCTATTGGGATCACCTTCTCTCATTTTAAGAGAAGTTTCGGCGCCATGAGAATGTTTAGCTTCAAGAACCTCTGATGAATCAACCTGGATGATATTGCCATCAGTGTCCATTAATTCCATAGTTTGTCCAGAAGGAGATTCAGTCTTAGCATTTAATTTTGATATGAGTTTTGATAAACCCAAGCCTCCTGCAGCGGCCGCTAATCCCCATTTCAAGCTTTTATCAAGAAATTTTCTTCTCTGATTTTTATTGGAATCTTCCATGTAAATTGAAAATTAAAGGTTAAAGTTTTTTTTCAAGCCATCCTAAAAATGATTTATTTGAAATATTCTTACTTACAATCTTAGCATTTTTCAAAGTGCTGATTTTAACCTTCACAACTGTACCATCTGGTTTTAATAAAGTCTTGTATTGTTCCTCCTTATTTTCCGAAGAATCATTTTCGATCACAGATTGACCGGAACTAAGAAAGGGGATTAGTAAACTACCTCCTATAACAGGTAAAATTCCTCTTCTTGAAAACAATTTTCCCTTTGTTTTTTTCACACCCATAAATTCCCTGTTTTTTTATGTTTAGTTAAATATAAAGCTTTAAAATGAGAAACCCTAGTAATGTTAATATCTAATAATCAATTACTTGCAAATAATTCTATCTAATTCCATATTTAGTTAAATTGGGAGGGGATGTTCCAGAAATTAGTTGATGATCTATGAAAATAAGCTTAGTGATTGACGGATCACTAATTCTCAAATTTTATGCTTTAAATTGAAAAAGAAATTCAATCTTTAAGAAGAAGAAAGTAAAAAACCCATAAAACTCAAACGCTCTTATACGTTTGATTTTTATGGGTTTCTAACAAATACCTTTTAATATGTTAACCTATTCAATTAATTATTTAAGGAGGTTAAAAATTATAAATTCTTGTAATGTTAAAACCTAAAAGGATATCTCCATCGAAGAAATCATTCTGATTCCACATATAGTTCTCTTGAGGTAGAATACCCCAGTAATTACTTATGAATAATTGAAAAGCATGGCCGGATGTACCAAATTCAAAGCCTAAGCTGATTCCAGGATGTGGATTAACATTGTCATACTGGATTTCTCCTTCCGGACCAACAGATCCATAAAAGTTATCCATTTTGGTAAGAGGCTGACTATAATCTATAAGAATCGCTGTGTTAGGGCTGATTTTATACCGTCCACCTAATGAAAAGGCGACCATATCATTTTTCATATCCACATATACTGTGTTAAAATGAGAAAGGCTTAAGGTACCCTGAGCCGAAAACTTTGATGAAAACCTTCTGGCCACGATCAATTGATGAAAATACGAGAGTCTGTCTTGATGGTAATTGATAGGTGGCTGCATGGTTATAGTCTGCTTTCGACCATCATAAGCGAAATTACCATAATAGGTCAAACTCAAAGGCATTTTTTCAGAACGGGTCTGTCTTAATATGGCTACTTTTGCATTCAGGTCAAGATATCTTTTGTATTTTTGAACACCTAGACCTAAGGTAACTCTTTCATGAACACCATAGGTTCCGCCAAATCTAATATTGGCTGCTCCCCAGATACCACCCATGTCATCCCAACTTTCTATAATTCCAAAGCGGTGCTCCATTTGGACTTCCAAAGCATTTTTATTATTTACGACATTGGTAGGGTTATCAATGATGAAAGAGCTTTCAAAAGCTGCACGTTCTAATTTTTCTACTTTCTTAACGATGGTGTCCTGTTGTACTTCCTCACCATCTTGCGCTATTCCTATAAAGGGCGCTACAAAAAGAACAAGTAGTATTGTTATATAATTTTTCATGTCTATGTTCTTAAAGGTTAATTATCTAAAGCTCCTTGGTCTATCCAGGCTTTTACTAAATTCGTTTGC
>CAZPHF010000102.1:0-8768 GCA_964586115.1 uncultured Flavobacteriaceae bacterium
TTGTGAGACAATCTGAAACAGGTGCAGCTACAAATATAATTGCAGGTTTGGGTGTAGGTATGATGTCAACCGCTATTCCAATTCTTTTGATTGCGGCAGCTATTATTGTTTCGCATCATTTTGCAGGCTTATATGGAATCGCAATTGCAGCCGTAGGAATGCTTGCCAATACTGGTATTCAATTGGCGGTAGATGCTTATGGTCCAATTTCTGATAATGCTGGTGGTATTGCTGAAATGGCTGAATTGCCTAAAGAAGTGCGTGAGCGTACAGATAAATTAGATGCTGTTGGTAATACAACTGCTGCCATTGGTAAAGGATTTGCAATTGCTTCAGCAGCGCTTACAGCTTTGGCCTTGTTTGCCGCTTTTATGAAAACGGCACATGTAACAGCTATTGATGTTTCTCAGCCTAAGATTATGGCCGGTTTATTAGTGGGAGGGATGCTTCCATTCGTATTTTCAGCCTTATCGATGAATGCCGTAGGTAGAGCTGCCATGGCAATGATAGAAGAAGTAAGAAGACAGTTTAGGGATATTCCTCAATTAAAAGCGGCCCTGGAAGTGATGAGAAAGTATGATTCAGATATGTCGAAGGCATCAAAAGAAGACCGTAAAATATTTGATGCGGCGGATGGTTATGCTGAATATGATAAATGTGTTGAAATATCTACGAAGGCTTCTATTAAGGAAATGGTATTTCCTGGTTTACTGGCATTAGCCGTGCCCGTTGCCGTAGGTTTTATCGGTGGTGCTCAAATGTTAGGTGGTTTATTAGCCGGAGTAACAACATGTGGTGTTCTCATGGCTATTTTTCAATCTAATGCAGGAGGGGCCTGGGATAATGCAAAAAAAATGATAGAAGAACAGGGAAAAAAAGGAACTGAGGCGCATAAGGCAGCAGTTGTTGGAGATACCGTGGGAGATCCTTTTAAAGATACTTCCGGTCCTTCTTTGAACATTCTCTTAAAATTGATGTCTGTTGTGGCATTGGTGATCGCTCCAAGTATTGCTTTGGATACTGATGAAGTAACGGCATACAATATGGAATCAATTAAGGTAACCGAACAGTTAGTAGTTTCTGAAACCGAAGAAGCTAATGTTGTTTCTGACGAGAAGACCCTAGCTATAAAAAGTGAGGAAATTGCAGAAGAGACTTCTACAGTTGAAGAATCGGTTAGCCCTGAAAATAAAGTTGAAAAATAGGAATTAGTTTTCCAAATTATATTAAAAATGCGAGCTTCCGGTTCGCATTTTTTTTTGCAAGAATTTAGGGTCAGAAAAGTTGTTTTAGGCAGTCTTTTTTAGTAACTTTATATGATAGGGTTTTGATTTTAATGTGGTTGTGTTATGCAAGTAGAGGATCCTTTTAAAGACTTCATTTCTTTGGATGTCAAATCATCCATATGGGAACACTTTTATACAGTAGCTCCTCTGGTAGTGATTGGAACAAAGGAAGGTCAAGGTTTTGATCTTGCTCCCAAACATATGGTTACTCCTTTAGGCTTTTCGGATTTTTTTGGGTTCGTCTGCACGCCACGTCATAATACCTACCATAATATCAAAAAGTATTCAAGATTTTCAGTAAGCTTTGTCAAACCAGATCAGGTGTTGCTATCTTCTTTAGCTGCTATGCCCCGATGTGCAGTTAAGGATTTTTCAAAAGAGATTACAAATGAAATTCCAACAGTAACTGGCGAAGATGGAAAGACAATTTTTATAAAAGATTCCTATGTGATGCTTAATTGTAGTTTGCACAAGATCATAGACGGCTTTGATGACTATAGTTTGATTACTGGAAGAATTGAACAAGCAAAGGTTCATAAGAATTATAAGATCGTTTCAGACGAAGGCCATCAAAAACAGATCTATGATCACCCGCTTCTGGCTTATATAGCTCCGGGAAGATTTGCTAGTATTAAAGAGACATTGACTTATCCTTATCCCAAAGATTTTCAGCGATAATTGCATAAAAATAGCTTGTTATGAAAGTTTCTAGAGCTAGACATATTGAAAATTTCTTAAAAGATCATCAGGAAGAAATGATCATCTTTTTAAAGAAACTTGTGACCAGTGAGAGCCCTTCTCGTGACCCTAGTTCACAGACTGAAATTCTAGATTTTTTAAAAGAAGCATTTGAATCGCTTGGTTTTTATGTATGCCTTTTTCCTGGAAAAAAAACAGGTGGTTTTCTATATGCCAGATCCAAAGAGCGCCAAAAAGGGAAAGCCATTCAGTTAATGATAGGTCACTGCGATACTGTTTGGGAAAAGCACACCTTAGAGAACATGCCTTATTTAGACATTAAAGAAAGAATATCGGGTCCCGGTATATTTGATATGAAATCTGGAATTACCCAAATGATCTTTGCAATAAAGGCGCTGAAGGAATTACAAATACCATGTTTATTGAGCCCGGTAATTCTTATTAATTCCGATGAGGAGATAGGCAGTTTTGAATCAACAAGTACGATCAAGAGAATTTCCAGAATAGCCAATAGGGCATTTATTTTAGAACCACCTCTTGGTTTTGAGGGTAAGTTAAAAACAGCAAGAAAAGGTATTGGCAAATTCACCCTTAAAGTCAAGGGTAAGCCTGCACATGCAGGTTTGAACCCCGAAAAGGGGGTCAGCGCCATAGTTGAATTGTCTTATCATATTCAGCAGCTATTCAGTCTAAATGATTTTGAAAAAGGTATCACCGTTAATGTCGGGATGATACAAGGGGGATCATCGGCGAATGTGATTGCCGAAGAAAGTCAGGCAGTAGTGGATGTTCGGGTACACAACCTGGATGACGCTGCCTTTATAGAAAATCAAATACTTAATTTGAAACCAAAGCATCCGGGCACCTCGCTTCTTATTGAGGGTGGATTTGGAAGGCCCCCAATGGAAAGAACAGCTCGAAATCAAAGGTTATGGACCTTGGCAAAAGATATTGGTCAAAGTATGCATCTTGAGCTGGAGCAAGCAACAGCAGGAGGCGGATCAGACGGAAATACAACCAGTATGTTCACAGCTACACTTGATGGACTCGGCACGGTAGGAGACGGTGCTCATGCAAGACATGAATTCATATTCAAGGAAAAATTTATTGAAAGAACCACGCTGCTCGCGATGCTCTTATCGGCCAAGGAAATTGAAGATGAAATAAAAGTCGAATCTAAAAATATAAAAGTATGAATTCTAAATATATATTTTCATCAATGCTCAGAATTAGCGATTTGGATCAGAGGCACTTTGAAGTAAAGAAACTTGAAAAAATCAAATGGAAAACAGGCGACTACGTTGTAGGAAAAATCACCAATCCTGGGAATGATCAAATGAAAATTGAATTGATCAATGGCAGGATGAGGAGTTTTATGAAGGGGGATTTAGTAGTAGGGGCTCTGGGTGAGCGTTATGCAACGTTGGAGGCCACGGGTTCCTGGCGTGAAACAGAGGAGGATGGTATTATGCACTTACTTACAGGAGGAGGTTTGATAGGAAAGTGCACTTCAAAATCCGTATATCTTCCAAATTTGATAGAAATTGAATACCAAGGTCATGTGATAAGAGATGAAAAGGTATGCCATATGGATGATTTTGTAAAATTAGTTCCTTATCAAAAATTTGATCTTCCTGTGATTCTACTAGTGGGAACTTCCATGTCTGCAGGAAAAACTACAGTAGCCAGAATTATAGTGAATCAACTAAAAAGAGCAGGTTTGCAAATTGTTGCTGGCAAATTAACAGGTGCCAGCAGGTACCGGGATACTTTGTCTTTAAAAGATGTTGGTGCCAGTTATATTTTTGATTTTGTGGATATTGGATTGCCTTCATCAATTTATCCCAGAGAAAAGTTCAGAAAAAAGCTCATTCAGCTTTTAAGTAAGATTCAGAATACAAAAGCTGATGTGGCCGTAATTGAATTAGGGGCTTCCCCTTTAGAACCCTATAATGGGGATATCGCTTTTGAAGAACTTAAAGATTGTGTCAAATGCACAGTATTGTGTGCTTCTGACCCTTATGCAGTTTATGGAGTAATGAAGAGCTTTAAACTTAAACCGGATATTGTGAGTGGTATTGCCACGAATACATATGCAGGAGCTGAATTAATAGAAAAGCTTTGCGCTGTAAAGGCACTGAATTTGATAGATCCAAAAACTGCAGGAGAATTGAGAAGAATCCTATCAAGCAAATTGGGAATGAAATTGGAAATAAGTCAATTACAAGAGGAAGGTGTTTGATATATTATTGTTCTGAATCACCGGCTTTAAAGGATAGTTTTTGCCCTGGAATCAGTTTTGGGAATTCTTCTTTAAAAAAGTTACCTTTGATTTTTCAAAAAAGTGCTATGCGCAAGATCGCTGTATTATTTCTTCTTTTTTCGGGTTTTCTCCATGCTCAAAACGATAGTACTTTTGTTGATGACAAATATCTGGAGGATCAAATTTATTTTAATTTGACTTATATCCAAATGCTGAACCTACCTGATAGAATTGCCCAGTCAGGATTTTCTTTTGGACTAGGAGGTGGGTTTATCAAAGATTTCCCTTTGAATAAAAGGAGAAATATAGGAATAGGTGCTGGTCTGGGCTATGGTTTGAACAATTACTACTTCAATGTGCAACTTGATGTTGTCACACCGTCTGATGAAGACCTTCCACCAAAGAACAACAAGGTCATAATGCACACAATTGAATTACCCTTAGAATTACGATTCAGAGGTTCTACTGCTTCTAAATATAAATTCTGGAGGGTTTATCCGGGCGTTAAAATTGCGTACGCCTTTGCCAGGAATACAGATTTTGGCAAATCTGCTGATTTTGATGTGAAGGATATCATTGAAGTCAACAAACTTTTATATGGTCTCACTTTATCTACAGGTTATAATAAATGGAATCTACATGTATATTACGGCCTAAATGATCTTTTCAACGAAACTCCAAACAACAACTATGATATCAATATAAGCGACCTAAGAATCGGATTGATATTCTATATATTCTGATAGATTTGAAAGCTTATAAACTGAGAAATAAGGCCGAGCAGAAAGCCTATATATATTTCCTTTGGACGATGCGCATTAAGAGCGAGTCTTGAAAGCCCAATGAGTCCGGCAATTACAAACAACCCGGCAATGAGAGAATTAAAATTTAAGCGGTATTCGTAACTCATAACCATTACAAACCCAATGATACCTCCAATACCGAGGGTGTGGAGACTCGTTTTGATCTTTATATTGAATAGCAAATATGTGAAACTCAGGGCAAAGGCTACTCCAAAAAAGGAAAAGGCCAGTAAATCTGCTATATGTATGCTCAGCATGGCCCTTCCGATTAGAAAGGATAACATGATAAAAAATAGAATCGGGAATTTACGTTCGTCAATACTTCTTAAGTGATAATCCTTAATAAGATTCACTCTTTTTAACAAAGCCAATAGCAATATTGGGACAATATAAGTACTGATAAAAACAATCAATAAAATGATATATTCCTGCTGTTTTACGATGTGTTTTGGTGTCAAATACAAGTAAAGAAAACTGCCCATAAATGAAAAGAGCAGCGGATGTAATACATAAGAAATGAATTTATAAATAAACATGTATCAGAGAATCTTTTTTCTTAACCTGGCTACCGGAATATCTAATTGCTCACGGTATTTAGCAACGGTCCTTCGGGCAATAAGATACCCACTTTCTTTTAATAAATTCGAAAGTTTTTCATCGGTAAGAGGCTTTCTTTTATCCTCCTTAACGATCTCTGTTTGCAGAATTTTTTTGATCTCTCTTGTTGAGATGTCCTCACCCTGATCATTTTTCATTGATTCTGAGAAAAATTCTTTCACAAGTTTAGTACCATAGGGCGTATCCACATATTTACTATTTGCTACTCTCGACACAGTCGAAACGTCCATGTGGATTTGGTCGGCAATATCCTTTAAGACCATAGGTCTCAATTTGCGTTCGTCTCCAGTAAGGAGGAACTCTTTTTGATAGTACATAATGGAGTTCATGGTTATCATTAGCGTTTGCTGTCGCTGTTTGATCGCATCTATAAACCATTTAGCGGCATCTAATTTTTGCTTGATAAAAAGTACCGCGTCTTTTTGAGATTTTGACTTATCCTTTGATTCAGAATATCCCTTTAGCATATTGTCATATTCTCTTGAAATATGCAAATCAGGGGCATTTCTAGCGTTAAGACTTAATTCAAGATTGCCTTCATTGATCCTAATGGTAAAATCAGGAACGATGTGCTCTATAATGGTTAAATTTCCTGAAAAGGAGCCCCCGGGTTTTGGGTTTAATTTTTCAATTTCCTTGATTCCACCCTTCAGTTCTTCCATGGTAATATTAAACTTCTGGGCTAATTTAGAATAGTGCTTTTTAACAAACTGATCAAAAGCATTATTCAGAATATCTTTGGCCAAAGCACGTTCCTTGTTTTCTTTTTTCCGGTTGAGTTGAAGGGTTAGACACTCCTTTAATGTTCTGGCACCTACTCCGGCAGGATCAAGTTGCTGTATGACAAAAAGAATTTTCTCAACTTCATCTTCCGTTGTATAAATATTTTCAGAAAAGGCTAGGTCATCAATAATGTCTTCAATCGTTCTCCTGATATAACCATTATCATCAATACAACCAACCATAAATTCGGCGATCTGTTCCTGTTCTGTTTCAAGACTGAAGGTATTAAGCTGGTTACTCAGATGCTGGTTAAAAGTAATCCCTCCTGAATAAGGTATGCGATTATCTTCGTCATCGCTACTGTAATTATTTGCTTGAAGCCTATAGCTTGGAATTTCATCATCACTGAGGTAATCATCTATGTTGATGTCAGTTTCAATGGTTTCCGTTCCGGGATCATCGTATGTATCCTCAGAGGAATCCTGAAACTCATCAGTGGATTCCTTTCCACTTTCTAAAGCAGGGTTTTCTTCGATCTCCTGTGACAGCTTTTGTTCAAAAGCCTGAGTTGGCAATTGAATCAGCTTCATCAACTGGATTTGTTGTGGAGACAGCTTTTGTTGTAGCTTCTGTTGTAAACTCTGTTTTAACATATAGATTTTGACTTCTAGCTCAAGTTACAAAAAAAGAACTTCTGAAAGGATGTGGCTACTTATGGTGACTAGTATTTAGAACTCAGCACTTTGAGGTGTTCTTGGGAATGGAATTACATCACGAATATTGCTCATTCCTGTGGCAAACTGCACCATTCTTTCAAATCCAAGGCCAAAACCTGAATGGACTGCTGTACCAAATTTGCGCAGGTCAAGATACCACCAGAGTTCCTTTTCATCTATTCCAAGTGCTTTGATCTTCTCTTTTAAAACGTCAAGTCTTTCTTCCCGCTGGCTTCCTCCAGCGATTTCTCCAATACCTGGAAATAATACATCCATTGCTCTAACTGTTTTACCATCGTCATTCAAACGCATGTAAAATGCTTTAATATTAGCAGGATAATCAAACAGAATCACTGGAGACTTAAAATGTTTTTCTACAAGAAAACGTTCATGTTCACTTTGCAGATCTGCACCCCACTCATTGATAGGAAATTTGAATTTCTTTTTTTTATTTGGTTTTGAATTTTTTAGAATATCAATAGCTTCTGTATAGCTAACCCTTTTAAAATTATTGTCAATGACAAATTTCAATTTTTCACGTAGGGCCATGTCACTTCTTTCAACTGCAGGTTTGCTTTTTTCTTCATCAAGAAGTCTTTTTTCAAGAAATTCGAGATCATCCTGACAATGCTCAAGGATATAGCCAAGAATATATTTGATAAAATCTTCACTCAGATCCATATTGGCATCTAAATCGTTGAATGCTACCTCCGGCTCAACCATCCAGAATTCTGCAAGGTGTCTTGTAGTGTTTGAGTTTTCGGCCCTAAAAGTGGGTCCGAAGGTATAAACTTTACCCAGAGCCATCGCGTAGGATTCAGCTTCTAACTGACCTGATACTGTCAGATTGGTTTCTTTTCCGAAAAAATCTTCACTAAAATCAATATTACCCTTTTCTGTCAATGGAGGGTTTTTTTTGTCGAGGGTAGAGACACTGAACATTTCTCCCGCTCCCTCTGCGTCGGAACCCGTAATAATTGGAGCGTGAAAATAATAAAACCCATTATTTATAAAATACTGATGGATAGCAAAAGACAAGACTGATCTAATACGCATTACAGCACTAAAGGTATTGGTTCGAATTCGCAGATGCGCATTTTCACGTAAAAATTCCATACTGTGCTTCTTTGGTTGTATGGGATATTCTTCGGGGTTTGAAGCTCCTAGAACGATAATTTCAGAAACTTGAATTTCAACCGTTTGACCCTTTCCCTGGCTTTCCACCAAAACTCCTTTTACCTCTAACGCAGCTCCGGTTGTGACCAGTTTTAAAACCTCTTCAGGAGTTTTTTCAAAATCAAGTACGCATTGAATATTTTTAATGGTGGAACCATCGTTTAAAGCAATAAATCGATTGCTTCTAAAAGTTTTTACCCATCCCTTGATTCGAATCTCCTGTAATAAATGATTAGCCTCTAATAATTCGGCTACGCTAAAGTTATGCATCCTCAAAATTTTGGTGGAAAGATACGTAAAGCGTTAAAATTGGGAAAGTTTAATTATTTTAATATTTCCAGTAAATAAGTGCCATAGCCACTTTTTAGCAGGGGCTCAGCTACTTTTTTAAGTTGTTCGGCGTCAATATATCCTTTTCTGTAAGCAACCTCTTCTATACAGCCAATTTTCAGCCCTTGCCGCTCTTCTATTACCTGTACGAATT
>CAZPHF010000103.1:0-8454 GCA_964586115.1 uncultured Flavobacteriaceae bacterium
TAAACTGGACTTCCTATAAGAGTGAAATATATTTTGGAGACAGTTCTTTTGAAGGTAATATTTATATGTTTGGCAAAGATGATAATATCCAGATCATTATGAATTTTATGGAAGATGCCACCAGTATTTCCGAAGTTGAAAAAAAAGGCAATAAAATAAACTTTACTAACCAGATTGATGTAGGTAAAATGAACGTTAGTCTCGAAATAAAGGGAGATTCTTTGGTAGGGTTAAGCAGTATTGGTTTATTTGACCTTGAATTAAGGGGAATCAAAACAGGAGGTTCAGATTTACCTGATGGAGAACCGCTTCCAAAATTTGACAATATTGAGCCCTTAACTGAATTGGAAAGTGAAAATATTTTGGGCGGAGAGGCTTGCATGTGGACCGAAATGGTCGATTCAGTTACCTTGGAGTCAAGAATCTGGCCAAAAGCTGCTGCTATTGCAGAAAAATTATGGAGTCCACAGGAATTGACTGAAGACGGAGAAGACATGTATAGACGTTTAATGGTCATGAATAAAGAATTGGCAGCGATCGGTCTTCGACATAGAATGAATCAGGAAATCATACTTAAGAGCATGGTAGCAGCTAAAGACTTTCAATCGTTGAATTTCCTTGTCGATTACCTACATGAGGGTGCCTTTGTGAATCGACTGTCTCTCTATCAACCAACGCTTTACACATCCACTGAACTAAATGGTATTGTGGATGCCGCCTCTGCGGAAAGCTATCCTGCCTATACTTTTAACAAAAATGTAGACCAATGGCTAGACTCCAGGGATAAAGTTTTAGAAGGAAGCATAGAATCCTTATTACAAAAATGGATAGAAAATCACGATAAGCTAAGGCCTTTGTTCGATTCGAACCAAAAAGTTAAGATGATACGGGCTCATTCAGAGAATCTTTCGATACTGGCTTCCATGGCACTTAAAATAACAGATGGAAAAGAATTAAGTGAAAATGATGAATTAAGTATGAATGAATTGCTACAAAGTGCTCATAAGGAACATGGTGGAACTGTTTTAGCAGTGGTGCCAGGTCTTGAAAAATTAATTCGATCTGCTCAATAAACAGGCCCTAATCTTGAAATACTTTTGACAAGATTTTTGTTAAAATCGGGTTCCTGTTTGATGAATTCCAGGCTACAGATAAAACGGTTTTCTGTGGAATTTTATCAAGCTCAATAAGTTTTATAGCCATATTGTAGCCCAATGCCAAAGAGCTTGGAACTATGGATATTCCAAGATTGTTTTCAACCAATCTAAAAATAGTACTGGCATGTACCGTACTATGTGATATGATCGGGTGAAATCCACTTTGTTTGAATATTTGCATTACCTGTTCAAAATAGGCCGGGCTATATGATTGATCAAACAAAATAAACGCCTCTTCTTTAAAGCTTTCTAACCCTTTAAAGTTTGCTTCATCTATGGGATGGTCTTTTGGAAGTACAAGGGAAAAAGTGTCTTCAAAAACAGGTTGAATCTCCAAGCCTTTTGGTACTTTATCCAATCTGATAAAAGCAAGATCTATCTCCTTCTGAATCAAGGCATCAATCTGATCCGGATTCTCCATTTCTCTCAAAGAATAATGAACCTTTGGGTGGTCTTCCCTGATCTTCAGCAAAAGCTGAGGAATGACATTTTGCATGGCCGATCCCACATATCCAAAATTGATCTGACCCTCCATCCCTTCATGGATCAGCTGAGCATGATCAAAACTATCATTCAAATTTTTTAACAACATGGTTACCTCCTCTTTTAAATATTTACCGGCTTTGGTCAAAATAACCTTTTTATTGGTGCGTTCAAACAAAGCAAAGCCAAGTTCAGTCTCCATTTGCTTGATCTGACGACTTAAGCCAGGTTGAGAAATAAATAACCTGTCAGCGGCTTTTCTAAAATGAAGTTCCTCTGCCACTGCTAGAAAATAATTGAGATGTCTTATTTCAATACGATAACTCATAGTTATTAATTATTGATTATAATGGTATTAAAAAGCATCAAATATAATCGTAAATTTGATAGAATCAAATTGAAAAACATGTTCAAATACGGATTAGACCATTTAACTGTGGGTCACGTAATTTCCATACTCAATGGAGAATTAAAAGCTACTATATCAAGCGAGGCCGAAGATAGAATCAAGAGATCTCATGAGATAGTTTTAAAGACTGCCCTAAAAGATGAAGCAGTTTATGGCATCAATACCGGCTTTGGACCGCTTTGTGATACCATCATCTCAAAAAATGACACTACCGAATTGCAACGAAAAATCCTTCTAAGTCATTCCGTTGGTGTTGGAGCTCCAATTGACAAGGACCTCGCCAAACTCATGCTGATTTTAAAATTGCATTCTTTGGCACAAGGATACTCCGGTATATCCATGGCTGTGCTCGAAAGAATTCAATGGCATATTGATCAAGATATTATTCCAATAGTACCAGAGCAGGGATCTGTTGGTGCCTCCGGAGATCTGGCTCCTCTATCACATCTCTTTCTTCCTCTTATTGGGGAAGGGAAAGTGTTTTATAAGAACAAGGTGAGAAAAGCGAAAAAAGTTCTTGAAAAAGAAGGCATAGAGCCTTTAAGTTTGCATCCAAAAGCAGGATTGGCACTGATCAATGGTACCCAGTTTATTCTTGCTCATGCTGTGATGTGTGTCGACAAATTATACAATTGTCTCTCACATGCTGATCTTATCGGTAGCCTTATGATAGAAGGGCTAATGGGCTCACAAATGCCTTTTCATGAATTACTTCACCAAACCAGACCTTTTAAGGGAAACATTCATGTTGCAAAAAGAATCAATGAATTTCTTAAGGGTTCTGAAATAGGAAAATCTCATCTCTTTTGCGGAAAGGTTCAGGATCCTTATTCATTGCGATGTATGCCACAAGTTCACGGAAGCTCGAGAAGTGCGTGGCTTCATTTAAAAGAAAGTGTTGAAATTGAACTCAATTCGGTTACAGATAATCCCGTGATCATTTCTGATGAACTCATCATTAGTGGAGGAAGTTTTCATGGACAACCCTTGGCATTACCTTTAGATTATGCCTGTTTGGCAGCGGCTGAAATTGGAAGTATTTCAGATCGCAGAACCTATCTTTCTTTAGAAGGCAAATATGAAGGCACGCCTCGGTTACTCATGACAGATACAGGATTAAATTCAGGATTTATGATACTGCAATACACCTCTGCAGCTTTGGTTAGTGAAAACAAAGGCTTGTGTTTCCCATCAAGTGCAGACAGTATCCCTACTTCATTGGGTCAGGAAGATCATGTGAGTATGGGGTCTATTGGAGGCAGAAAAGCCTTACGCGTCATTGACAATCTTGAAAAAATTCTGGCTATTGAACTATTATGCGCTGCTCAAGCATTTGACTTTAGAAAACCCTTAAAATCAAGTGAAGTGCTCGAAGACATACACGATTTAATCAGAGAAAATATTGACTTTGCTACAGAAGACAGGATTTTTTCTATCGACATAGAAAAAGCCATACAATTTATCAAAGAGAGAGAACTGTTATCAACGGCTTCATTTCACTGTAAAACCTATAGCGAGTTCGACAATTTATTTGAATCATACTAAGTACATTTTAAGATGATAACAACAAAAAATAACGACACATTTCAGCAGCAAATAAAGCAAGGGATTCCAGCCCAACTTCCTGAAAAAAAGATTTACCCGGCCGGAGCCAACAGGGCTCCTAAAAGAAAAGATATTCTCTCTAAAGAAGAAAAAAAACTAGCTATTAGAAATGCCTTACGGTATTTTCCTAAAAGCTGGCATGCAGAGCTTTCAATAGAATTCCTCGAAGAACTGAAAGCCTATGGTAGGATTTATATGTATCGTTTCAAGCCCGATTATAAGATCTATGCGAGGCCTATTCACGAATACCCTGCAAAAAGTCGAAAAGCAGCTGCGATCATGTTGATGATTCAGAACAACCTTGACCCGGCGGTTGCGCAGCACCCTGAAGAATTAATTACCTATGGCGGTAATGGAGCTGTCTTTCAGAACTGGGCCCAATACCTGCTTACCATGAAATACCTGAGTCTAATGACTGATGAACAGACGCTTCATATGTATTCTGGTCATCCAATGGGATTATTTCCATCTAGTAAAAATGCTCCCAGAGCCATTGTGACCAATGGTATGATGGTCCCCAACTATTCAAAACCTGATGACCTGGAAAAATTCAACGCATTAGGGGTTACCCAATACGGACAAATGACAGCGGGCTCTTATATGTATATCGGCCCACAGGGAATTGTACATGGAACCACGATAACTCTTATGAATGCTTTTAGAAAAATCCTAAAAAAAGATGAAGATTCACGAGGGAAAGTGTTTTTGACCTCGGGTTTAGGAGGTATGAGCGGGGCACAACCAAAAGCCGGGGATATTGCGGGTTGTATAACTGTTTGTGCAGAGGTTAATGAAAAAGCTGCAGTCAAAAGGCATGAGCAAGGTTGGGCCAGCATTTTGATCAAAGATATAGATGAACTGGTCACAAGAGTTAAAAAAGCACAACAAGAACTAGAAGTATTGTCAATCGCTTTTCATGGAAATATTGTTGATGTTTGGGAAAGATTTGATAAAGAGAATGTTTTTGTTCATGTAGGTTCAGATCAAACCTCACTTCACAACCCATGGTCAGGTGGTTATTATCCAGCCGGACTCGGTTTTGAAGAGGCGAATGCGTTGATCAGTTCAGATCCACAACTTTTTAAACAAAAAGTTCAGGAATCTTTAAGAAGGCAGGCCAAATCAATTAACAAACATGCAACAAAGGGTACCTATTTCTTTGATTATGGAAACGCTTTCTTATTGGAAGCTTCACGTGCCGGAGCTGATGTAATGGGAGAAAATGAAGGCGAATTCAGATACCCCACCTATGTACAGGATATTCTCGGTCCGATGTGTTTTGATTATGGTTTTGGTCCATTCAGATGGGTGTGTACTTCAGGAAATCCTCAAGATCTGGACAAGTCTGACCAAATAGCGATGGAGGTACTTGCTGAGATACAAAAAACGGCTCCAGAAGAGATTCAGCTTCAGATGAATGACAATATTATCTGGATCAAAAATGCCAAAAAGAACAAGCTGGTTGTTGGGTCTCAGGCCAGGATACTATATGCAGATGCCGAAGGTAGAGCGAAAATTGCTACCGCATTTAATGATGCCATTGCCAAGGGGCATATTTCTGCTGCTATTGTTCTTGGTAGAGATCATCATGACGTAAGTGGCACTGACTCACCCTATCGGGAAACAAGTAATATATATGACGGAAGCCAATTCACAGCAGATATGTCTATTCACAATGTCATTGGAGATAGTTTTAGAGGTGCCACCTGGGTATCCATTCACAATGGTGGCGGCGTTGGTTGGGGAGAAGTCACTAATGGCGGTTTTGGTATGGTTCTGGACGGCTCTCAGGAAGCTGAAACACAACTGCGATCCATGTTGTTCTTTGATGTCAATAATGGCATTGCCCGAAGAAGCTGGGCCAGAAATAAAGAGGCTTTATTTGCCATAAAACGAGAAATGGATCGATCACCGAACCTAAAAGTTACCTTGCCAAATCTTGTCGAAAATAAGTTATTAGATAAACTGGATATTTAGATATAAAAAACGCCCATTTGATTAATAGGCGCTATTTATATTCTATAATTTATTTTTTGATAGAACAGCCGATAGCTTTGGTACTGGCTATTTCAATTGCTGAGCCATTGATCAAAGCATAAACATGAGGCGTTTTTGAGGTCCCATATTTAGGATATGCTTTCTGACCATCATCAAACAAATTATTTCATTGTTCTTTTATAGTAGAAAGTTTACTTCCTTTCCTTTCCTTCATAAATACCCAATAGAGATTTTTGAATCATACAATAACCTGTCGTTTCATGAATTTAATTTATCTTCACCTTGGTTATTTATCATTAAAAAAAGGCTAAAACTAGCCTAACATATGCGTTGGATATTAAAAGACAAACCAGATGCTGAGAAAACAGAAGCACTTTCCAAATCTCTGGGTATTGACCCAATTCTGGGTAGTATTCTAGTTCAGAGAGGCATAGATAATTTCGATAAGGCTAAACATTTTTTTAGACCGTCCTTGGATAGTCTTCACAATCCTTTTTTGATGAAAGACATGGAAAAAGCCGTTGACAGAATACTTCTGGCCATGCGCGAAAATCAAAACATCATGATTTATGGAGATTACGATGTTGACGGCACCACGGCAGTATCATTAGTGTATGATTATTTAAGAACACGATATATAAATATTGCCACTTATATTCCAGATAGATATAAAGAGGGTTATGGTATTTCTTTTGCCGGAATAGATTTTGCAGAAGACAACGAGATTGATTTGATTATAGCCTTGGATTGCGGAATAAAGGCAATTGATAAAGTAGCATATGCCAATGAAAAAGGTATTGATTTCATTATCTGTGATCATCATCGTCCCGGGGAAATACTTCCTGAGGCAGTAGCTGTTTTAGACCCCAAAAGAAATGATTGTTCCTATCCTTATGATGAACTGTGTGGTTGTGGTATTGGTTTTAAACTAATTCAAGCATTGGGACAGGCGAATGATGAAAGTATTGATGACCTCATTCCATATCTCGACCTCGTAGCTACTGCCATTGCAGCCGATATTGTACCACTTACAGGTGAAAACAGGATTCTCAGTTTTTTTGGATTAAAAGTGATCAATCAAAATCCTCGCCCTGGAATTGCAGCTTTGGTGCACCAAGTTAAAAAAGAATCACTAGACATCACTGATGTGGTCTTTGTCATTGCCCCAAGAATTAATGCTGCGGGGAGAATGAAACATGGCTCCTTCGCTGTAGAATTACTTATTGAGGAAAATATTGAAAAAGCCCTTGAATATGCAACATCGATCAATTCATATAACACGGAAAGAAGGGATATGGATCAGCTTATCACTAAGGAGGCCTTTATCCAAATAAAGGAAAATAAGGAAGAAAAAGCGTTTTCTACCGTTGTTTATAAAGATTCATGGCACAAAGGAGTTATAGGAATCGTAGCGTCAAGACTTATTGAACAGTATTATAGGCCCACTTTGGTTTTTACCAAAAGTGGAGACAAACTAGCAGCTTCTGCACGCTCTGTGAAAGGCTTTGACGTATACAATGCCTTGGAACAGTGCAGTGATCTTATTGAACAATTCGGGGGCCATAAATATGCTGCGGGTCTTACTTTAGACCCCAAGAATTACCAAAAGTTCAAAGAAAGATTCGAGACCGTGGTTGAGGATACAATACCAAAAGAATGTCTGGAGCGGCAAATACAAATTGATGCTGAGATATATCTTTCCGACATCAACTCCAAATTTCATAGAATATTAAAACAGCTTGGCCCTTTCGGTCCTCAAAATATGAAACCTGTTTTTAGTAGTAGCGCACTAAGAGATAATGGTTATGGACGTAGAATTGGTGAAAACCAAGATCATCTCAAATTAAATATTGTTAGTGGTGCCGATCAAAAAACCTATAATTCGATAGGTTTCGGACTGGGCCACAAACATGAATTGATTCAAAATGGGAACCCATTTAAAGCCGCCTTTACTATCGAAGAAAACCATTGGAATGGAATAACTTCTTTACAACTAAATCTGAAAGATCTGAAAGAAGATTGTTGAAGATTTAATACTTCAAATGCTTTAACTCATGAATAGTGAGCTTAGGATCTTCACTGTTAAAAACAAAACTTCCTGCAACGAGAGCGTTTGCCCCTGTAGCTACAAGTTTTTCTGCATTTTTATCATTCACCCCTCCATCAATTTCAATAATGGCCCCTGAGCCTGACTTCTCTATCATTTGTCTCAACTGGCTGATTTTTTTATAGGTATTCTCTATAAAACTCTGACCTCCAAAACCTGGATTCACACTCATCAATAAAACCAGGTCCAAATCTTGAATTACATCTTCCAAAACGGACACAGGTGTATGAGGATTCAAGGATACTCCTGCCTGCATGCCTTCTTGCTTAATTGCCTGAATAGTGCGATGCAAATGCTTACATGCTTCATAGTGAACTGTTAGTATATCAGCTCCAACCTTCTTAAAATCACTGATAAATCTGTCTGGCTCTACGATCATCAAATGCACATCCATAGTCTTTGTTGCATGCTTTTTGATGGCCGAAATGACAGGCATTCCGAAAGATATATTGGGCACAAAAACGCCGTCCATAACGTCAATATGAAACCAGTCTGCTTCACTTTGGTTGACCATTTCAATATCTCTCTGTAAATTGGCAAAATCAGCTGCCAGAATGGAAGGTGCTATAATGTGTGACATGAATATGTTTTTTGCAAAACTAACACAAAAAACAAAAAGCCTGCAAATAATCGCAGGCTTTTTAAAAATCTATTTGTTTATTTTCTAACCAAGATATGTTCTCAATATCTTGCTT
>CAZPHF010000104.1:0-8318 GCA_964586115.1 uncultured Flavobacteriaceae bacterium
CGCGACCATTTTTTGTTTTTACTTAAAATCCCTAATTATTTACTTTAAAAATAACTCCTTATTTTAAGCGAGTGCAAATATATACGGACATTCCAAATAAAACAAACTATATGTTATAATTTTTCACGTTCAATACTACGATTTGTCTGCTAAACATCTAGGTGGAAATCAACATTTTAAAAAAAAATGTATATTTAACGTCTTAATCATAAATCCCCTCGCTATGATAAAGCCACTACTATTGCTATTATGCCTATTAATTATTCCCGCTACTCTTGCTGCCCAGGTGCGCGTTACAGAGAAAAAAGTGGAAGAAGTCCTCATCCAGTTTGAAAATGCCGAAGTTGACATTGTTGAGTTAAAAACCATGAGAAAATGGAAAGCTTTAGAGCTAAGCCATGAAATGAAATCTCAAATGGATTACAATGTAATACGGGTAAAATACACATCAAAAGGTGTCAATAGGATGGTCATCATTGATTTAAACCTTGTTCCTATTCGTTATGATTATTTAGATCGCTGGGAGTAATAATGTAATTCATGCTTAGCAGCAACATACATCAAACTTCAAATTCTTGTAGTCATTTATTCTTTTGATGAATAGATGTCAATTTGTGTTATGCTGTGTTTTAAAACTTATATAAATTTTAAAAGATAATATGGAAGCTTAACCAGTTACACTTCTATGTCATTATCTTTTGGTACTAAAGGAAAATCTTTTTGTACATAAACGTATTTGATAAAGAAGAAGGAAAAATAGAGCCCTATCACGCCCAATAATGCAAAAGTTATAATCTGGAATCCTTGGATCAATTCACTAATTGACAACGCCACAGTGATAAGGATTATACTGGCAAGGATACGAAAGTGTTCTCTTTTTTTCATTATAACTAAGTTTTATACAATAACGTAATTTATACTACCTATAGTATGTCTGTGATATTTTAGTTGTTCACAAAGTTTCGTTAATAAGTCTGTAAATCAAATAGCATGACATCTATAAAATTTTCCAAATGACAAATATCATAGAATCCAAAAGTTACAGCTCTTAACTTTGAATGCTTTAAAGATTTTTGAGGGGGAAAATTTAAAGTAAGAATATTTTTATACACTCGGGCCCGGTTGACTATTTTCAATCGGGCCTTTTTTATCAAAAACTTCACAAAAATTTCGGTACTAAAACTTTTTGTTTAAGTATATTGAAATAAAATTAAACAAAATAACGGAAATTCTTTTTTTTGTTTATGTTTATACTTACATTTGTTGAACAAATTAAAAATCACGACTGGTGGTATAGTTTATCTCAAATCAAGTGAAAAAGGGATTATTCTACGATCAGAAATTTGAGTTTAAATCAAGTTTGTCCGATACTGTTTGAGTGATCGAAATTTGTAAAAAACATTTCAATAGATGGAAAGCCTTTCTTTTCACTAAGTGGTTAATTCTTTTTAAGTTTTTAATCGAGAAGTTTTAATACCTGTAGGTTAAAATGTATCGATTGTAGACTACATTGAAGTTTGGTTTTTGTTTAGTATTTCAAAGGCTACTATGTAAAAAAAGATTTTCAGATGTTGAATGTTAAGGCATGTTTGGGGAAAACCCATGGAACCCCAAACATGTTATTTTTTTTAACCATTAGTATTTTTTAAAAAAATTTAATAAGATGAAGTCTATTTTAAAAATTCAAAGTTTAGTAATGATTCTGAGCATTTTCATGTTGCTCAGTTGTAGTGATGATGATACGGTACCTCCTCCTATGGGAGGCACTCCTGAAAACCCAATTATTGTTGAAGAAACAATTACCTATGATTTGGGTGCAGTAGCTGTGGCTGACATTTCAGGTAAGGCTATTTTCAAAAAAAACTCTGACAATACAACAACAATAGAGTTAGAACTTGACAATACACCCTCAGGAGGGCAGCATCCTGCGCACATACATATCAATACTGCTGCAGAAGGAGGAGCTATTGCACTTACATTAGGAGCAGTAGATGGAAATACCGGGATGAGCAGTGTTACAATTGCAGCGCTGGATGATGGAACAGCCATTAGTTTCGACGAACTTGTTGTATTTGATGGTTATATAAATGTACATTTAAGTACAGAAGATCTTGCAACTATCGTGGCACAGGGAGATATAGGTCAGAATGCCCTCACAGGTGTTTCAAAAACTTATGACTTAAATGAAAAAGCTGCGCCAGGAATTGAAGGAACAGTTACCTTTTTTGAGCGTATAAATGGTGAAGCCTTATCGTTAATTGAGCTTATCAACACGCCTGAAGGTGGTATCCACCCAGCGCACATTCATAATAATAGTGCCATAGAAGGAGGCGGTATTGCTATCTCATTAAACCCTATTGATGGGAATACAGGAATAAGTAAAACCAATATTGATATGTTAGATGATGGTAGTGCTTTTAGCTATAGTGACGTTCTAGTATTTGATGGCTATATCAATGTCCATTTAAGTGCTGAAGAATTAGGGACCATTGTTGCTCAAGGTGATATCGGTCAAAATGAACTCACAGGAATGACAACAATTTATGAGTTAGGTGAAAAAGATGCTCCGGGTATCTCAGGTATGGCAACTTTCTATGAACGTAAAAGTGGCGAAGCATTAGCTGTTTTAGAACTAATGAATACACCAGCTGGTGGAATTCACCCAGCACACATTCATGAAAACGATGCAGCTACGGGTGGTCCGATAGCCTTAAGTTTTAATCCTGTCAATGGAGATACTGGATCCAGCATGACTCATATTGATATGTTGGACGATGGAACACTATTCGGATATGGAGATGTAGGCTCCTTTAATGGATATATAAATGTACACTTAAGTGCAGATAATCTTGGGACCATTGTGGCTCAAGGTAACATAGGATCGAATAAAGATGATGACGCGAGTAGTGGTTCAGGCGAAACATTCAATGTGACGAATCAGGGAGCTTCTGCTTATATTTTTAACGGAGGTGATTTCAGTAATGAATCAAATCCTGATCTGACTTTAAAAAGAGGAGTTACTTATGAATTTGATTTAAATACACCTGGACATCCATTTTTGATCAAAACGACACAATCTACCGGTACTGGAGATACCTATACTGATGGTGTTAGTAATAATGGTGCCGTAGATGGAAAAGTAACCTTTACCGTACCTATGGATGCTCCCGATAGTTTGTTTTATATCTGTGAAATCCATTCATCAATGTCTGGAGCGATTACTATTGTTGACTAATCTATCCTAATTCACAAATTAGCCCCGGTCTTTCCGGGGCTTTTTTTATGATTTATATCACCATCTATTACTGATTTTCATCATAACTTTATTCCACAATTAACTGTAATAGGAGAGGTATGAAAAAATATAATAAATCTTGGAAAAGCAGGATAGAAGGGGATATAAGCACTCATTGGTCGAGCTTACCTCATCCGATGAGCCTAATCATCAAAGAAGATCAAAAAAGCAATATTTTCATTGCAGCCTCTTTGGAATTTATGGGAGCTCCGAATGATGAAGTGACCAAAAATCATAAAGGTTCCTTGTATTATAAAATTGAAGTAAATGGTAAGCCCGTGGTTCAGTACCATGTTTCAAATCCTAGAGATTCAAAAAAAGCTGTTGGAGTTAATTTACATGCAAAGACTGTGGTCCCGGCCGGAGAAAACAATGTAGAAGTATTTTATAAAGTATCAAAAAACGGATCATGGGATCTGTTGCGATACCAAAGTCAAAGGCATTTAAGTGTATTGACCTTACCAGCAGAATAATCAAGTTAAAATAATGTTATTCCAAAAACCCAAGTACAAATTCGCTTGGGTTTTTATATGAAAACAGGGTAGAATTATTTTTTAAAATGGTACAATCCTAATCAATCATCAAAGACCTCTTTTTATAATTTTGGCAAATGATGTATGCCAATTATTTTTCTTCAGTGACAAAAGACAACGGTCAGCCCAATCTAAGTGCTGACCAGTTTAGGCGAATGATGAATATCATTTATATAGAAGGGGTGATTCATGGAATTAAAAGAATCAAGGAAAAAGAAACGGGGCAATACTTTAAGTATGATGTACTCATCTTTAAACATGGCTCAGTGCTTATTGAACTAACTGGTAATTTAAGGCCCAATGCGCTCTTAAGAGATATGTATCGCTTGTCTAAAAATTAAGGATCGCTTTATTATCACCAATCTAATTCCTTGTACCTTATTTTAAATACAGTTTATTGACCGCAGCGCTCCCTTTCAGTGCTAATGATTGCTGTATATTCCTCAGGAGATATGTATTGGGGCGTATAATCAGTCTCAAGTAAATCTAACCGGTCAGTATAACTTCTTAAATGATTCCCTGAACCGCATTTTAAACCCTCATAAACTTGCAGCAGATCTTCTTTTGTTGTTCGACTTTCAAAGATTGAAATATCATTAATATCCAGATCTTCAATTGTTGCCCCCACAGTTAAGGCCTTTAGTAAGGAAACCTCTGATGCGCCGGTGAGATCATTATAGAGATTTTGAAGCGTCGGATCATTAAATTCACCTCTTTCTGAACTTATCGGGTCGCTTAGCCCATATTTATTCAATAATGTTAGTACTTGATCCATATGCTGTTGTTCACTAGCAGCTATGTTATTAAAAATTTGATCTCCATAAAGATCAAAAGAAAAAAGGTACACATCTCTGGCTAATTTTTCTTCTTCCCTTAAAAACAACAAATCTTCCTGTTCATTAAGAGTCAGTTCGATAAATTGTTTTTCGTTGCTTGTATCATCCGAACAGCTGCTTGTTAAGGTCACTATTCCTGCTAAAATAAAAAGGATCAAATTTTTCATGATTATCGGGAAATTTATAAGAATTTATAACTCAAATACCATACCTGTTTTATAAATTATTGGTGACTTTGGTTGCATTAGGAATTCATAAGATGGCCTTAAAAAGTACTTAAGGGATGTCTACTGCAACTGAGACAAAAATCGGGTATACAACCCTTTTTGATAAAGAATATGTAACTTTCGGATAAAAATAATTACTATTCGTCCAAATCTATTTATAACTTAAGAAATTATCTTTAACTTGTAAATTATTAATTAATCCATTTAAACCAAGACATAATGAAGTTAATTGTTAGCGAAATAAACCATTACTGGGTTCACTTTCAAGCCGGTAAAACCGGAAGTAATCTTATTTATCCACCTATTATTATAAAATGTTATCATGATGATGATTATGTTTTACAAGCGAGTTTCTATCCTGATGGTAAAACACTGCCAGTAAATTATTATGATGTACATTCCAAATTAGTCTATTTGCGTTACCCCATGTCAATGTATGCGAATGTATTAGACCTAATGAGAAATGAAAAACCAATTTATTTTAGTTTTTCTGATAAATCAAAATTGGGTTACATAAGAACCGGTAAAGAACCTATAGGAGAAGGAGAAAATGATGCTGATTTTGAATAGTATAGTTTGAAGATAAATCTCTTCTGAATTATTTTCAAATAAATAGCATCTTCAATTTTCTTTATTGATAGATTGATATTCAACATTTCCTTTTTAACATGAATAAAAAGGTCTTGTTTTATTATAATTTAAAGGCTCAGGTATATGTCATTAGGCACTGGGCCTTCATCATTTTGTTTGATTATTTGTAGTCTTAATTTCTGTAATACAATTCTCTAATCCTATGATATTACTCATCTTAATAAACACCATAAAGTCTTACCTTTAGGGTGTTAAAAAGAATACCATGAAAGATTTTTTTGAATTATTGATCGCTATATGTGTAGGGCTTTTACTGATCATATCACTTCCGTTTCTAATGATCAATGATGTTTCAGCTGTAATTGATTAAAGACTACCGAAACTTTTATACCTTATAGTTGGTAAAGGATAGATAAATTCCTTTATTATTTCGTAACTTCATTGTTCGATTTTTACTTAAAAATAAGGTAATAAATCCTCTTTGAATCCTAAAAAGACCTGTAATGAAATCCCTCATCTTACTTTTCTTGTTCTTTTCACCCTTTTTTATCACGGCCCAAGCTATAAAAATTACTGAGTATGCTGCAAAGCAAGTCATTGATGATATGGAACCTTATCCTGTGGATATTGTTCAGGTCAAAACCTTAAAAAAATGGAAGGCCCTTGATCTGAGCCATGAAATGAAACCTCAAATGAATTATAATGTGGTTCGTGTAAAGTACAAAACTCAAGACAGTCTAAAGATTGTGATCATAGACATGCATCTTGTCCCCATTCGTTACAACTATAGCAAAACAATAGAATAAATGAATAGGATACACTTTTAAATCAGGATCTTCTCATAATACCCTATCAATGCTACGGTAGGTTATTTAATTATTAAGAATGTCAAAGATTAGAAAGCTGTGAGTTATTTCTCAAGCATAAGCGTTTTCTCCTTTAATTTTTCATCAAGAGAGTCATATTCTTGGGAGAAGGATTGAATTTGTTTTTCCATCAAATCATAACTGCCCATTTCTAGAAGTTTTTGTTTATCTGTTTCTACCCGTCGAATCCAACCTTCTTCCATAGATTTTAAGTTAAGATATTCCTTAGAACCTTTAGCTGCAACTTCCAATTCAGATCTTACATCTTCCAGGCGCGTCTCAGCAGACTCAATATTTGCTAGTTTAGTCTTATAATTGACAAAGCTAACTGTTAGTTCCTTAGAGTCCTGCAAAAGAGCTGCCATTTCTAGCTTAATGGATTTAATTTCTTCCTCTAATTTTTGTTTTTCTTTCTCAGATGGTCCACAACTAAAAAAAATCAATAAAGTAATTAGATAAATAAATTTCATAATGGAGTAATTTTTTTCAAATATATGAATTAATGGTATAATCCTAATCAACAACCAAGCACATCACTAACTAACTTTGCAGTGATGATTTATACCAAATACTTCTCTGGATTTACAAAAGAAAACGGTCAGCCTAACGTGAGTTCTGACCAGTTCAGTCGCATGATGAACATCGTATTTGTTGAAGGCATACTTCAAGGGATTAACCAGATCAAGACTAAGGAGAGGGGAGCTTTCAAGTACGATATACTGCTATTCAATCAAGATACAGTACTAACTGATCTAACAGGCAATTTAAAGCCTCAGGAGTTGCTTAGGGAGATGTATATGTTTAGTGGAGATTAGCGCCCTCATCAAGAAAGACGATATGTTGAGAATTATTTATAAATTTGTAAACTTTATATCAACAAGTTATTTGAAAAGAACGATAACATCAAAAAAAATCTGAGCTGTCTATTTTTGGCAGATAAAAAAATAAATCAATTCGTTGTTCCCCCTCAACTTTTAACAAAGAATTGTGAACCCGCTGCTTCTGCAGGGGGTTTTTGGTTTAATATATCAGTATCTTTGCACAGCTTAAAAAGTTTCTGAGGGGTAACCGATTAAGCAATACATACAAAGATTATAAATCTTTAATACCCGAGTGATAATTCATTCGGGTTTTTTATTCACCCAATTAGGTAACCAACTCATTCACAACTCCATCTGCCAATACTTCCATGAATTTGCCATGATTTCTTTTTGTAGTTCTGGGTCACCCTAGTTTGGGATCATTTTTTTTTAAATGAATACAGTATTGTATTTACAGCATCATTTTTCATGGAAGTAACAGCCAAGACATCATAGCCTAGATCTATCATCTGATTAACGATAGGTACATGACTAAGTGTTTTAATATCCTTTCCTTCAATATCTGTAAGGTTATTTTTCCCATATAAATACTTTCGATCCTGACCATAATCTACATAGACTTTAGATCCTGAATTTGATTGAGAAATCCAGATTTGAACAAATTCATTGTCGATTTCAGATAAGGCCTTCCCGTCAGCAAATTGAGCCTGGCTCGCAATACTGAAAAACAACAAAGAAATAAATAATAGTTTTTTCATTTTTCCAATAGTTTGTTTAATGTCATTCAAATCTAATAAATTAAAATCTTCTCTCCACTTCCAATTAGTGCGTATTTCTTCCTTAGTGAAAGATTCATTTAATTAAAGCGGTTAATCAATTAATAGTTGTACCCTTGCCGCTAATAATTTTTAAAAAACATAAATCAATGAGAAAAATTAAACTATTATCCTTGGCTCTCGTTAGCTCCTTTTTACTTTCTTCATGCTTTACTTATACTACTGTAGTTGGAGATGGCGCTAAAGAAAATACAGAAGTAACAAAATGGAATCATTATTTTCTTTGGGGACTCGCAGATGGAGAAATTTCTGACCCTACTGTTTTAGCCGGTGATTCAAAGGATTACAAAGTAAAAACTGAACAAACCTTTGT
>CAZPHF010000105.1:0-8122 GCA_964586115.1 uncultured Flavobacteriaceae bacterium
CCGAGATAAATCACGACTTTTTCCCACTGACGCTGGGACATGATATTCAGGATTGTAAGCAATGCCATACCACTGGTAATTATTCAGATATATCAGCTGACTGTGTGAGTTGTCACCAAGACGATTACACAAGCACGACTGATCCGAATCACCAGAGTTCAGGAATCTCAACAGATTGCGCCTCCTGTCATACGACAAATCCGGGTTGGACACCCGCCACGATCAATCATGATTTCTTCCCACTGACGCTGGGACATGACATTCAGGATTGTAAGCAATGCCATACCACTGGTAATTATTCAGATATATCAGCTGACTGTGTGAGTTGTCACCAAGACGATTACACAAGTACGACTGATCCGAATCACCAGAGTTCGGGTATCTCAACAGATTGTGTCTCCTGTCATACCACAAATCCGGGTTGGACACCCGCCACAATCGATCACGACTTTTTCCCACTGACGCTGGGACATGACATTCAGGATTGTAAGCAATGTCATACCACCGGAAATTATTCAGATATATCTGCAGACTGTGTGAGTTGTCATCAGAATGATTACGATCAAACCAATGATCCAAATCATCAAGCCGCACAATTTCCCACTGATTGCGTTGCTTGTCACACAACAAACCCGGGTTGGATACCTGCTACTTTTGACCATGATGGGCAGTATTTCCCCATATATAGTGGTAAACATAGGCAGGGAGAGACATGGAACAGTTGTGTAGAATGCCATAATAATCCTGCTAGTTATGCCGTATTTACTTGTTTCACCTGTCACTCTCAGTCTGAAACAAATAATGATCACAGCGAGGTTTCAGGTTATATTTATGATAGTAATGCATGTTTGGAATGCCATCCCGATGGGAATAAATAAATAAAGTGAAAAAGATTTATATGCTGATATTATTCATTGCCATTTCTGGTTCAAATATCTACGGACAGGATGACAATCAATTGATTATAGGCAAGGTCTCCTTTGTGACTTCAAGAAATATCTATGTTAAATTTATAGACACTGAGGATATTCAAATTGGAGATTCACTTCGGTTTATGAATCAAATAAAACCATGTTTAGTCGTAAAAAGTAAGTCTTCAAGCTCCGTAGTCTGTTCCATAGTGAATGATTGTAAAGTGAATAAGGGTGATGATGTTTATTTTGGATATGCGAAACATCACAATGAGAATAAAGAAGTGGCAGAAATAACCAAAACAACAATAGATTCTACGGATGTCAAAAATAAAACCGAGAAAGATTTACAAAAACAAACAGAAATTAGAGGCAGAATATCTGTTGCCGGTTATGGGAATTTATCTAATGTAAGGGATGACAGGTATGGAATTCAATCTACTTTTTCTTTATCCGCAGAGAATATTAAGGATTCCAGATTCTCTTTTTATTCCTATTTGAATTACAGGCAAAATTTTATAACTGACGATACTAATTATTCCAGAGAAACGACATTTTTTAATGTATACGATCTAGCTGTGAAATACGATATTGACACAACATTTTCAGTGGTTCTCGGTAGAAAAATAAATCCGAAAATGTCATCTTTAGGGGCAATCGATGGTTTACAGATCGAGAAGTATTTTGGCAAGAACTATGTAGGGGCAATCGCCGGATTCAGACCTGATATATTCGATTTTTCCTTTAACCCTGATTTGTTTCAATACGGTGCTTTCTATGGCAGACTAACCGACATGAAAAATTTTCGCTCCGAATCTACTTTAGGATTTATCGAACAGAGAAATTCGGGAGAAATTGACAGAAGATATGTCTATTTTCAACATTCAAGCACGATAGGGTCTAAATTGAATCTTTTTGCATCTACTGAGATTGATATATACAATAAAGTGAATGACACCGTGAGCAATGATCCCAGGCTGACCAATTTGTATATATCCGCCAGGTACAGATTTAACAGAAAAGTGAATGCAATGGTTTCATATGATTCGCGAAAGAGAATTTTATACTATGAAACTTTTCAATCTGATATTGAAAGATTACTCGATGAAGATATGGCCCGGCAAGGACTGAGATTAAGGATCAATATTAGACCCATTAAATATCTTATGACAGGTTTTGGCTACAGTAAAAGATTCCAGAATGATAATGAGAATAAATCAGATAATTTTAACGCCTATGCATCGTATTCAAAGATACCCGTTATTGACGGAAGGGTTTACTTGAGTTATAATATGAATTCCTCGAATTATTTGAAAAGTAATATATTATCTTTTCGTTATTCACGATATTTAATAGAAAACAAACTTGATGCTGATTTTTCCTATAGACTTGCCAACTTTGATTATTTTAATAGTTTTACGTCGACTTATGATCAACACTATTTAGGTTTGAATCTTTCACTACGCATCAACAGAAAATTATTTTGGAGTGCCTATGGTGAATTGGCTACTGGTAATAAGGAAGATAATTATCGAATTTATACGAAACTAATAAAACGATTTTAAAAAATAAATTATGATCAATAAAAATAAATTACAGCTTTTGATTACAATGATTGTGTTTGTTGCTTATTCATGTAATAAAGGCCCGGACTCGAAAGGATCATCTCCTGAGTATATAAAGATGGAAAAGAAGTCTGAAGAATTTTCAAAAGACCCTCAGAGTCCTTCAAGTTTGAATACTGGTGAATCTTTAAGTGATGAGTTACACACTGTAAAGGTTAATGAAATTCTCACAGCTTCTAGGTATCTCTATCTTAACGTTACCGAGGGAATGGAGATATTTTGGATCGCTGTTAGAAAACAAGATATAGAGGTGGGAGGTATCTATTATTACAAAAGAGCTTTGTTGAAGACAAATTTTGAAAGTAAAGAAAATAACAAGGTATTTGAAGAAATATATTTAGTAACAAATCTGGTTTCGGTAAATCATGTACATGGGCAAAAATCGATTGATAATATTGAAACTAATTTAGAAGCTGTTATTGACAAAAAGCCTGTAGTTAAAACTACAGAAAACGCTGATAGGAGTATTCAGGAAAAAGGCTCAGTGAAGATTGCCGAATTGGTGGCTAATTATAAAAAATATGAAGGGAAAACGATTCAAATAAGTGGAGAATGTGTAAAAATAAACCCTGGAATTATGAATAGAAACTGGATTCATATAAAGGATGGTAGTAAGGATGATTATGATTTGGTCATTACCTCCGACACCTATGTAGCCGAAGGGACTGTGATCACCATGAAGGCGCTAGTTACACTGAACAAAGATTTTGGTGCGGGTTATACATATGATTTAATTTTGGAAGATGGTGTTTTAATTCCTTAAGGTGAATTTGAACTGCTGGAGTCATCATCATATTAATCTCTAACGATCTTGTTTTTTTTGCTAACTTTCAACGCTGACATTTTTCAAAATCAGTATTAAGAGAATGATAAATAAAAAGATAACCCTTAAGGAGTTAGCCGTTATTTTAAAGGTGTCTGTTTCAACCGTTTCCAAGGCTTTAAATGATAGCTATGAAATTAGCGAAGCCACAAAGAAGAAAGTAAAGACGGCTGCCAATAAATATAACTACTCTCCTAATTTATTGGCGCAAGGATTAAAAACCAGAAGAACCAAAATTTTAGGAGTGGTGATACCCGATATGCGAGCCCCTTTTTATATAAGGGTTTTACGAGGTATTGAAAAGGAAGCAAGTGCTCAGGGATACAATATTTTAACTTGTTTTTCTGATGAATCTCTTTCTAAGGAAAAGGATATTCTGGATATGCTTTCTCAAGGAAATGTTGATGGAATTATATTGTCATTATCAAAGGAATCTCAGGTGGAACAATATTTTGATCATGTGAATAAATTGATTTCAAATGGTATTCCCGTTACCTTATTTGACAGGGTGAATGACAGAATTAAATGTGATAAAGTGATGATCAATGATTTTGATTCTACCTATAACGCCACCAAATTACTGCTGAATTCCGGTGCCAGAAATATTCTCTTTATATCACCCATCAGTGAAACGACATTAGGGAAGAACAGGTATCGCGGTTATGCGTTCGCCTTGGAAGAAAGAGAAAACCTTAAAGAAAAAGTGTTGCATATAGAAGAGTATAAGGATTTTTCAGATGATCTCACGCGTATATTGAAAGCTGATAAAATTGATGCGATCATCGCAGCCAATGAACTTACCGGAATATCAGCGATAAATATAGCCACAAGATTAGGCTTTAAGATTCCTGAAGAAATCTCTATCATTGGATTTACAAATGGCATCTTGTCGATGAATAGTAACCCTCCTTTAACTACCATGAGTCAACACGGGAAGGACATAGGCAAAGTAGCAACACAGAAACTGATCAACCGTCTAAAAAACAAGGACTTGGATTTTTCCACTACGGTTATTGAGACAACTTTGATCAAACGAGGCACTACCAGAAATTAGATTTATAGCCATTTTTTTCTTCTAAAATAGAACAACATTGTGATAGCAACTACCGTCATGCATCCAAGCATAATATAGTATCCATATTCAAAATGTAACTCAGGTAAGATATCGAAATTGGTTCCATAAATACCTGCTATAAAAGTCAGAGGGATAAAGATTACTGAAAATATGGTTAGGAATTTCATGATATCATTCAGTTTACTGCTGATCATCATATGGTAAATATTCAACTGATCTGATAATAACTCACGATAACTATCTACTGTGTCACTCGCCTGATTGATATTATGGATCAGCTCTTTAAAATGGATTTCATTTTTTTCATGAATAAAATCACTTTCAAGTTTTGACAGGGCCAGAATCATATCTTTTGCCGGTTTGATCCCTTTACTGATATAATTGAGTTCCTTTTTATATAAATTGATTCCTTCTAAAATCTTTTTGTCAGGCTCTTCAAGTAATAAATCTTCATAAGATTCTATTTTTTCACCAAGCGTACTTAAAACATATAGATAATTATCAATGACAGTGTCTATCAATGCATAAGCCAGATAATCTGTGCGTGAACTTCTCAAGGTTCTTTTATAATTTCTTATTCTGTCTCGAACCGGTTCAAAAACATCACCTCTAAGTTCCTGAAAAGATATCAAGACATTATCATTAAAAATAAGGCTCAGGTTTTCAACTTTGATTTTATTATCATCATTGGCAAATTGCAGCATTTTAATTGAGATAAATATGCAATTTTCATATTCATGAATCTTAGGACGTGCATTCGTTTCCAACACATCAGCAAGAATAAGTTTATTTAAATCAAATTCCTCTCCAATCTCTTTCAGTAATTCAAGATCATGAAGGCCGTCAACGTTCAACCAGGTAACAGTATTCGTTTTGGTATAGGGTAAAATTTCCTTTACACTATGAATCGATTTTTCTTCGATAGTTGATTGATCAAAATCGATGATTCTAAGTTGAACCTGATCTATCTTTTTATTTCCTCTAAAAATAAGTTCAGAAGGGGAAAGACCTATTTCACTTTTGGATTTTTTCAGATATCGGGCCATGATTTGATTCTTATTGCTAAAGTTGATTCAATGTACTCAATTTCCGTCAGATTTATTGAGAATAATTTGTCACGTAAACGATTTGATTTAAATGTGATCATAATTTAAGTCTTTAGAAATATACATGATGATTAATTTGTTTTTTTGATGTGACATTTTATCGAAAAGAAGTTTAAGATAGGTAAAATGAAAAAATTAGTGAGCCTTTTATCTTCTATTCGGTTTGATAAGAAATATGACCCTTTGGGACATTTTTGAATACGCTACGGACAACATCATTTTGGTAAAAGAAATAAGATGAGTTTCTTCATACAATAATTGCACTAAAAGTATAGAATCCGATGGATAATAAAACAAAATTTATAAGTACCCTCACCCCATTAAGGGGTATTGCGGCCATCTGGGTTGTGGTTTTTCATTTTGATGCATTCTTGGGATTTGGGGCAAGTGAAACAGGTTTAATGGATAAGGGCACCACTATGCTGGTAGGAAATGGTTATCTCTTGGTTGATTTTTTTTTCCTTTTGAGTGGATTTGTGATTTGCCATGTGTACGGCGACAAATTAAGTCAAAAGAAAGATGGAGCAGTTCGTAAATATTTATGGGCAAGATTTAGTCGTTTATATCCCTTACATTTATTTGTGCTGCTGTTTTTATTCGCTCAATTTTGGGTTTTGTCGGCCTTAAGCGAGGAATATTATGAAGGATCTAAAAAATTCTTTCCTATTTATGATTTTTTCGTTTATTTATTTTTCGGTCAATCCAGTGGTATCTTAACTGATTATTCCTGGAACCTACCATCCTGGTCAATAGCGGCTGAATGGTGGACCTATATTCTTGCTATTTTTATTATTCCTTTTATCAACAGGGGATATTCTAAGTTGACTTATTTATTTTGGATCGTGAGCTTTGCGGGCCTTATTATTTTGGTGGAATACGGAGGTAAAGGGAACCTGGATTATACCTTGGATTTTGGGACTTTAAGATGTCTGTTTGAATTTACCATTGGCATGGGTATCTATCAGGTATATAAAAAAGTGAAAAACTCGAATTCTTTTTGGAATAGTGACTGGACTTTTTATATTTCAGTTGTAGGAGCTTATTTATTTCTGCATTTAGATATTCATGATGTCTTGATTTTGCCTTTTTTTGGTGCTGTAATTCTATCGGCTTCCTTGAACAAAGGAAGGCCATGCCAGTTGCTTAATATCAAACCTTTAAAATTTTTAGGGGATATTTCCTATTCTGTTTACTTATTGCAGTTATTTTGGTTGATGCTTTGGAACCTTTATGTAGGCATAAATTATCCCGAAGGCATTCCTAATATGACTATTAAGCTAACGATGTTATTCATTTTATTATCGGTGTTGATTGTGAATGCCTATTTGACCTATCGATTTATTGAAATTCCAGGTCAAAGAATACTTCGGCAGCTGACACGTAACAATAAAATAATTCCAGAGGAAGTGGTTGATGTTTCAAATAAAGAATAATGTTGATCTAATGAATTTCATGATAAGTCAATTTTTGTACTTCACTTGGTTGATAGCCCAGCCTATGGGAGATCACCATAAGGGTTTGATTCTTATTTAAATCAAATGGAAGTTCATAAGCCAGCCAGGTAAGTTTATCAGGATCTTCATTTGATTCGAGGATCTTGTATCCAATAGAGGCACCTTCTGTACTGCAAACGAAACTTATCATACCTCCAGAATTATTGATCTGAACCTGATCGGTTATCGGCTGCTTAAAGTCTGGCAGCATTTGACTCAATAACACATGTTCATCAAGCAGTCCTGTATCATTTATCTCAGCAGTCCAATCCTGACAAGCAGCTCTCATTGCCAATAGTTTTTCAAGATATTCAGGGTTTTTCGAGAGATCATTGAGTTCATATGGATCATTCCAAACATCAAATAACTCCTCCTTAGGTTTATGATCTCTAAACCATAATGACTGGTCATCTGTTAAACTATCTTCTTCTCTGAGTCTCAAAAGTTCCTGCATGATCGGCATCTGATTCCTATAGGACACTTCAAGAAACATGGGTTTTTCCGGTTGATAATATTTGATGTATTTGAATCGTTCATCTCTTACACTTCTTATTTTGTCAGTGGTTTCATCAAAACGATCGGCCGCTCCAAAAACATACTTAGGTTCGTTAACTCTAATATATTTACCGAGAAATGCCTTTCCTTGTATATAAGAGGGAGGAGGTATTGAAGCCAAAGACAAAAGGGTAGGAGCTAGATCAATAAAACTGATTAATCTTTTATCCCGTTCACCTGCAAATTGTGCAGCAGGAAATCGAATGATCATGGGTACTTTCAAGCCTGAATCATATAACATCCTTTTTTGTCTGGGAAGGGGCCCTCCGTGATCTGTATACCAGAAAATAATCGTATTATCAAGCAATCCGTCATTCTTGAGTTCTTGCAGTATTTCTCCAACTTTGGCATCCATTTCCTTGATGTTCGAATACATTCTACGGATATCTTTTTTGGCAATATCCGTATCCGGTAAATAGGGCGGCACAGGAACGTTGAGATCTTTATCGACCCATAAAGAATCCATTTGCTTCTTCCAAATCTGAGCTTCATGGGTTACTCCTATATTGAATACAGCGAAGAAGGGTTGACCCG
>CAZPHF010000106.1:0-8034 GCA_964586115.1 uncultured Flavobacteriaceae bacterium
AGGACGATTATAATGGAATTACAACCTATGCTGATTATAAGGAGTTATTGAGTAAATCTGAAATTGATGCAGTAATCATTGCAACACCGGATCACTGGCATGGAATTCAGGCCGTTGACGCTATGAATGCAGGAAAGGATGTGTATTGTGAAAAACCCCTGACTCATACCATTGCTGAAGGTATGGATATGGTAGCTACTGCGGAAAAAACAGGTAAAATTGTACAAACGGGAAGTATGCAAAGATCCTGGAAAAATTTCAGGAAGGCTTGTGAATTGGTTAGAAATGGATATTTGGGAGAGATAAGTAAAGTTTTGGTAAATGTAGGAGATCCTGCCGTACCCTATGATCTGAAGGCTGAAGCAATTCCAGGTGAATTGAATTGGAGCCATTGGTGCGGACCGGCGCCTTTACTCGATTATAACCATAGACTAGCTCCTTCAAAAAACAGTGTTAAGTTTTGGCCAGATTGGAGACTCTATAGTGAAGTTGGAGGTGGTATACTTGCAGACTGGGGTGCGCATATGTTTGACATTGCTCAGTGGGGTCTTGGTATGGATCATTCAGGTCCTGTGTCTTATAATCCACCTAACGACAGAACGGCCAAAAGAGGTATGCAAATGGTCTATGCGAATGGTGTTGAAATGCTTCATGAAGATTTCGGAAGAGGGTGGGGAGTCCGCTTTATTGGATCAAAAGGGACACTTGATATCAGTAGGGACTACTTTGAGTCAAATCCAAAAAATCTTGTAAAGATCAAGGATGAAGAAATTTCTGCACCCTTATACAGAGTTGAGAAAGATCATTATCAGGATTGGTTAGATGCGATTAAAACCAGAAACCAACCTATTTGTAATGTGGAAATAGGACATCGTTCAGCTACCGTCTGTAACATCGCTAATATTGGGTATCAACTAGGACGTTCGTTGAAGTGGGATCCCGTTGAGCAACATTTTGTAAACGATGATGAGGCGAATTCCCTAAAAAGTAGGAAAAACAGAATAATGGGTTAACATTTGATAAGCTTATATAGTCTGTTGATCTATTACTATAAAGAATTTTTTAAGCTCCATTTTCTTTTCTTAAAACCTGCAAAGGAGGACTGTTTAATACACTTCTGCTATTCAATAAACCAATTGATAAGACCAACAGCGTGATTCCAGGGAACAAAACAAAGAATGGGAAACCGGAAGGAACAAATGCCAGATCAAACACAAAATAGGCGAGTATTTGGGAACTTACCAGAGATAATAAAATCCCGCTAAGGCTTCCTAAAACTCCTAAATATAAGTATTCTAGGGCGGTGATCTTTAGGATCTGTTTACTTGTGCCACCTAAGGTTCTCAGCAAAACATTTTCTTTAATTCTTTGAAACTTACTGGTGCGCACAGCGCCAATAAGCACTATGATTCCAGTAAATATGCTGAAAATAGCCATAAAATTAATGACCCAGGAGATCTTGTTTAGTACCTTTTCTATTAGCACTAAGATCTGTCTGAAATCGATAATGGAAATATTCGGATATTTTTTAATTAATTCACTTTGCAGTTTCGCTGATGATTTTTCATCAGGAGCATGGGTCGACAATACGTTAAATTGTGGTGCATTTTCAAGTATGCCTTTTGGAAATACTATATTGAAATTCAGTTGCATCCTTCCCCAATCAACGTTTCTGATACTAGCAACTTTTGTTTGCATCAATACACCTTGAACATTAAATGTAATGGTGTCTCCAACTTGTACAAGGGCATCTCTGGAAATATTTTCGGCAATGGATATAGATACTGGTTGCGTGCCGTCATAGCTCTCCTCAGCAATCCAGGTTCCACTGGTTATTGATTCTGATGCAACGAGAGAATCCCTATAAGTCACTCTGAACTCATGATTAAGCACCCATTGGTTTATGGTACTGTTAGTGTCTTTTCGGATTTCATTCGCCAGTTTACCTTTGATGCTATGCACTCTCATGGTTACAATTGGAATATTGTCTATCACATCACCAAGGGTCTTAGCAACCGCTTCTTTTTGATCATTCTGAACATCCATGAGAATGATGTTGGGCATATTCTCACTACTTTCAAAGGATAATTTGGCCAGGAGCATATCTTTGGTGAAATATAAAGTACTGATCAAAAAAGTACCAACTCCTATGGCCAGAATCAAAGTCATGGTTTGATTTTGAGGTCTGAACAAATTCAATAAACTTTGTCTGGAAATAAAACCCCAGGAACTTGGAAAGAATTTTTTGATACCCCTCAGAAATAGGGTGGTAATTCCCATAAGGATTAAAAAAGTAACGAGAATGCCGATCATAAAGAACAGCGCATATTTCCAGTTATTCAGAAGCCAGAAGGAGAAAAGGTATAAAAACACTAAAATCATTCCTGCCACTACAAAATTTGCTTTTTGAGATTTTTCATTGACAGAATCATCTATACGGAGCACCCGTAATGGAGATACGTACCAAGTGCTCAATAAAGGCACCAAGGCAAACATCACTGACATAAATATACCCAAAACGACACCAAGAAGTATAGAAGTTGGATAAATCGTTGTCTCGATGTCAAAAGGTAGCATGTCGCTTAGCAGATAAGGAAACAGTTCCTGTAGAATTATTCCTAAGGTTGACCCTGCCAAACCTCCTAAAAACCCCATACCTATAATTTGAATCAAGAAGATCAAAAAGCTTTGTTTTCTGGTGGCACCAAGGCATTTAAGTACTGCTACCGCGCGTAACTTTTCTTTTACATAAATATGAACTGAACTGGCAATACCAACGCAACCTAGCAGCAGTGCGATAAAGGCAACAAGATTAAGAAATACACCAAAATTCTGATAGCGTTGCCCTAATTGCTGACTGGAGTCCAAATGCGTATCCATATCAGCCTCTTCAGCGTCAAGAATCGGGTCGAGCTTCTTGTTCATTGCTACCAGATCTGTATCAGGCGGCGCTATGAAATAATATTGATATTCAAGCCTGCTACCAGTTTGGATTAGACCAGTTTTTTCAATATAACGGTATGGAATATAGACCGTTGGTGCAATACCACTTGAAAAACCACTAGTTCCGGGTGCAGCATCCAGTGAACCACTAATGGCCAAGGTTACATTTCCAATCTTAATACTATCGCCAGGTTTTATATCGTATTGAAGCATAAGTGTAGCATCTACAAGGGCACCTCCCATTTCCTGGTAAGTTTTCGCTGCGCTTATCGGAGTAGTCTCAAAATCTCCGTAAAAAGGGAATGCGCCCTCCAGACCTTTCACCTGAATAAGTTTGGTGCCACCGTTTTTTGGGAATAGTCCCATCGATGCAAAATTGATTTCTCTTGCATCAGCACCACCAAGTGAATCAATTATTTTCTGAACATTTTCGTTGGCTTTGTGACGACTATCAATAATATAATCTGCTCCCATCAACGATTTTGACTGGAGTTCTATGTTTGTTTTTAGATTTTCACTAAACGATTGAATTGATACAACTGCTCCTATACCCAAAACGATTGAAGCCATAAAAAGCGCGAGTCTTTTGTAACTTGCTTTGGCATCTCTCCAGGCCATTTTGAATAGCCATTGTGTACTTGCTTTTGATTTTGTTCGATTTCCCACCCTATAAAACGCTTTGCTCATTCATTACTTTTCCACGTTGCAATCTAAGGATGCGCTGAGTCATTTTGGCCAGATCCATATCATGAGTAACAATCACCAAGGTGGTGCCAGCCTCTTTATTTAGATTAAAAAGGAGCTGTACAACTTTTTCACTTGTTTCTGCATCAAGATTACCGGTTGGCTCATCTGCAAACAGAATGCTAGGTTTGTTTGAAAATGCTCTTGCCAAGGCTACTCGTTGTTGCTCACCACCAGATAATTGAGAGGGGTAGTGGTCAATCCGATCGGCAAGACCTACTTTTTCTAAAAGGTCCTTGGCTATTATTTCAGGTTTTTTGGCTCCCTGTAATTCAAGAGGTACTGTGACATTTTCCAGTGCTGTAAGTGTTGGAAGTAATTGAAAATCCTGAAAAATAAAGCCTACATTTTTGTTTCTGAGCAATGCTCTCTGGTCTTCATTTAAAGAACCTATTTTAGTGCCACAAAGTTCAATTTCACCCTTATTAGATTGGTCAAGACCTGCACAAAGGCCAAGTAAGGTTGTTTTACCGCTTCCGGAAGGGCCAACAATCGAAAAAGTCTCTCCGGCCTGAATGCTAAATGAAATATTGTCAAGAACCTTTAATTCTTTTTCACCGCTTTTATAAGTCTTCTCCAGGTGCTCTACATTTAATATATTTGTCATGCTCAATTGCTGCTTTTTAAGGATCGAGAAAGATAAGGAAAATGAGTAAAATTAAATTTGAGTACCTATGTATGATATGTTAAAGTTTTGTTATTTGTCTTTATGCCTGATGTTTTTAAGTTGCGGAGGAGGGGATGCGAAGAAAAATGATACGAGTCAATCTGTTGCGGAAGTTGATGAAATAGAGGAAATTAATAGTGTCCAAAAAACTATTTTATTTTTTGGAAATAGCTTAACGGCAGGTATGGGGCTTGAAGTTGAAGAGGCATTTCCAGCGCTGATTCAAAAAAAGCTTGATACCATGTTAGAAGGATATAATGTAATTAATGCAGGATTAAGCGGAGAAACCACAGCTAGTGGTAAGAATAGATTGTCCTGGGTCCTGAAACAGAAAGTAGATATTTTTATATTAGAACTTGGAGCTAACGATGGACTCAGAGGTATTCCACTAAGTGAAACAAGGAATAACCTGCAAGAAATGATTGATAAGGTAAAAAGTCACAATCCAGATGTGAAGATTTTGCTTGCAGGTATGCAAATACCCCCAAATATGGGCCAGGACTATACGAATGAATTCAAAATGATTTTTCCAGATCTTGCAGAAAAGAATAGTATTGATTTAATTCCGTTTTTATTGAAAGATGTTGCAGGAATGCCAAATTTAAATCAACAAGACGGGATTCACCCAACAGCTGAAGGTCAGCATATTGTTGCAAATAATGTGTGGGAAGTTTTAAAAACAGCACTTTAATACCTTTATATTTCTAGAAGAAAATGTGGGTAAATATATGCCTAATCCATCTTTGTTCGTTGTTTTTTATAAACGCTATTTTTAAATTTTTTATCCTCTTTGAGGATCTTATAGAAACCCATAATATAATTTTTGCATTCAGTAAATTCTTTTGGATCCCTGAAATAGCTTTTATATTGATCCATTAATGCATAGATATCTTTCTCAAGGTATAGAAATTCCTTTCTAGTTTGTTCAAGAATTTCATCACCTCTATCAAAACCGCGATACAATCTATCTGTGACTTTACTAATGGGAAGAGTTTTATTATTGATGGCCGAAACTACTGCATAGCTGACATTGACGAATCCTGACATGTCAAAGTCATAGGGTATTGGTATAATTTTATCATCCACAAAAATAAGTTTTTCATTGTGCTGATAGGCTATTGAATAATCGGTATTTCCGATCATAAACTGAAACAATGCGTTACGTACACTAGTAACCGGATCCTGGTTGTTTGGATGGATATGTCTTTTGATTACCCTTCCATGATTCAATGAGGCTGCTTTTTTATCATCCTGAATAAAAATCCCCATCAGATCATGGTTGATTTTTTTATTATTCTTTTCTTCTTCAAATTGAATAGACAACAGTTTTGTTTCAAAATGGTAAGGAGATATCAATTCATATATTTTATAGGCCAGGAATTCCTTTAAGACATGATCATTTGATTTTGTCGATTTCAAACAGGGAAGGACAAGTTTTAATTTTTTATCATCTTTAAAGATGGTCTCTTTTGAAGCTTTTTTATTTATTTTTATCCATAATGGGAGATAATAACAATTGGTTCGTCTGAAACTTCCACGAACTCTTAATTCCGTTTCAAGTGATTTTATGGTGCCATCAGTTTCAAGATAACTGAGGTTAGATTCTATATAAGTCGAATCATTGGTATAACTAAGCACCTCTTTTTTAGAATAATGTAGCTTTATGTTCAAAACCGTTTCCCCCGCGAATAAAGGAGAGACTTCGTGCCTATTTCCTTTTACGTCAATATGTTGGGCATATCCTAAGAATCCGGTTAGGAGTAAGAAAAAAAAATAGAGAAGTAATTTCATATTTCAGCTTCTTTGTAAATTACTAATAATCAGTATAATATACTAAATATTTTTGAATTAACTGGAATGATCTAGCGGAAATAAATCATTTTTTTGAGCCAAGAAAGAATTGATAGCAAGAAATAGTAAGCGCAGAAATTGCGGATATTTTTATGAGGATAGTAATTGATGCCAAGGTTGCATATTTATAATATTCAATGAAAGTAAAGGATCAAATTTTAGTCTTTGAGGTCATAATATTCTGTTAATTAAATGATCCCCGAATTCAGAATCTCGAAGTATTTTGGTATTATTGTTAGATATTCATTAGGTACCAACCTCTTTTTTTAGAAATTAGTACTTCAGATAAATCCTTTTATTTTGATTAATCGCTTCAAAGTCATTATACTCCTAGTCCTACTGTCAAGTTGCTTTGACATCGCTGCTCAGGAGCCGGTGCTTATAGATGGTTTTGTGGAAAGCGATTCGGTTCAGCTGCAGGATATTCATATTCTCAATTTAAGTACCAGACAGGGAACCATTAGCAACCTTAACGGGAAGTTTCGGATAACCGTCTCAGCCAATGACACCTTAATTTTTTCTGGAATACAATTTCATACACTTGGATTGATTGTCGATGAAAAAATCATTGAGCAAAGAATACTTAAAATTGACTTAAAGCCCAAAATAGAGGAATTAACAGAGATCGAATTGAAAGGGCACGATTTGGATGGACTTTTTTATATTGATACAAAAAGGATGAGGGATTCATTACCCTTGGTATCTGAAGATGCCGTTGATTTTTCCAAACAGGGTTATGATGATCCAACCAGCAGTAATTACGTTGTTCCTTCTGCAAACCTTATCAATTTGGTATCAATGATAGGAAAGAAGAAAAGGAAAGAGAATAAAACAGAGGCCAATCTTAATCAGAAAAGGAGACAGGCTCCTCAAAACATTAGGAAAGAACTGGGAGATGATGTTTTTATTCAGCACATGGGTATTCCAAAAGGTCATATTGAAGAATTTATACGTTTTTGTCAAAAGACAAACATGATAGATCTATATGTAGAAGGCAGAATAATGGAAGTAATCGATATTATGATTAAGGAAAAAGACAACTATAGAAGAGAAAGACTTACAAACGAGAAGTAAATTGACGAATTCAATTGTATTTCTTAAATCTAAAGAAGACTTCTAAAACGGAAACAAGATGAAAATTTTATTTATAGGTGGAACAGGAAATATATCTTCTGCTAGTAGTAGATTGGCCCTTGAAAATGGAATGGATCTATATCTGTTGACAAGAGGAAATTCACATAATATTCCTAAGGGAGCCCATATTTTAAAGGCCGACATTAATGATACGAGTAAGGTTAAAACATTGCTCCGGAATCATTATTTTGATGTTGTTGTGAACTGGATTGCATTTGGGCCGGAAGATATAGACAGGGATTATGAATTGTTTAAAGACAAAACAGATCAATATATTTTTATCAGCTCAGCTTCCTGCTATCAGAAGCCATTATCACACCCTATTATCACTGAATCGACCCCCTTAGCGAATCCATTTTGGGATTATTCTCGAAATAAAATTGCCTGTGAAGATCGTTTGGTGTTTTTGTATAGAAATAAATTTTTTCCTATTACCATAGTACGACCTTCACTTACCTATGAAACAGTAATTCCGGTACCCATTGGGGGCTGGACAGAATACACTATTGTTGACAGGATTAAAAAGGGTGAGAAAATTATTATTCACGGAGATGGATCTTCTCTCTGGACAATTACGCATGCACGAGATTTTGCTGTAGGGTTTATAGGTTTGTTAGGACATCAGCAGGCTCTTGGCCATAGTTTTCATATTACCTCAGATGAAATTCTTACCTGGAATCAAATTTATGAAGCTG
>CAZPHF010000107.1:0-2543 GCA_964586115.1 uncultured Flavobacteriaceae bacterium
GTGAATTTTAGTTGAGACAGCCAAGGGCATCTATAATCTTTAGCCTTTTCAAAAGCAAAGCCCCCGATTAGCAATTAAAACGCAAAGTAAACCTCCATGATTAATTCCAATAAATTCTCAATGCTATAATGCTACAATACGTGAATAAATCATTTTTTTATTATTTACATTTTTGTCTAGAATTAAAAACATCTTAAATCCATCCCTTACATTTAATCCTATGTTGATGATAAGAATCAATGAACCAGTTGCTTCAAATCATTGTATAATCAATTTGTTATTGCAAAATTAGAGTATGAATAAAAACTGTTAATTTATCATGCAATATTTAAAAAGCCTTTTCTCATTAATGAACAATATTGTTTTTTTAAAAAAGCATATCATAGCAATAAAAACACTTTTCGCTACTCTAATTTTGAGCTCCTTCGTTTTTTTGCTTTCCTGCACCGATACAGGTGATGAATTTCAAACTTTCCTTGAAAAAAATGATGGAACAGAGTGGTTATTATCAAATGATAATTTAACAGTGTACATACGATTAAACAATAATAGTACTCCTCATATCGAACAGTGGTACTATACTAGTGAATTCAAGTGCTTTGAATATAACCCAAATATCTTTATCCCTGGAGATTGTAAAATCAAAGAAAATTCAATCGATACGCTTATTGTTGAAGGCGATTTATTCCTATCCGACTATGAGTATATGACCTTTACCACACAGGGGAATACTCTAAAGGTTGATATTACATTAGACGAATGCCAAGAAGAAACTGTTTATTTTACTAAATCATCAGTCTGGCTTGATAATTTGGAAACTTGCGTTCAAGTGGGAAAAGCAGTTAAGTTTTATCCCTCATGCATAAAGAGTGATTAATTATTCTTTCAGCAATTCCCCCATATTATTCATAAGCTCCAACAAATCATGTCTAAGATCGAAGAGTTCTTGAACACTCATTGCTTTAAAATCGGTATTATTCAGCCCCTGATGGTCGTCGTATAAATGTATAGTTTCTCGATTCATAAAATAAATAACGAATATTTTTAAGAAATAGTTTAATCTTTAGAAAGCTATGCACAGAAGTATGGGGCTGTAATAACTTCCCCAGCAATTTTTCATTAACTTATCACTAGTGCTTTTGTGTCCGTTTTTTAATTATCTTGCGGCCACTAAAATTTTAAAAAATCAACAATGAAAAAAGTACTATTTGTAATGTTTGCTTTAGCATTTACAACAGCAGTTTCTGCTCAAACCATGCCGTCAATTTCAACCAATGACGTTAAGAAAGTAGGGGTAGATGCCTTGGCTGAACAAAGTCCTGAAATGGATAAACAGATTAAGGAAGCTTTGATGAAAGACGAAGGTTTACAAAAGGAAACCATCGATTATTTAAAGGAGAACCCTGAAACCGCAAGTGCCTTAACCAATATCCTTACAGAAAATAAGGGCTCACTTGATGGTATCATGAAATCTGTTTTAGGTGACAGTGATTTGACTACAGCTGCAATTGACTGGATTTCAAAGAATCCTGAAATGCTCAATAAGGTCATGAAGATCGTTGGGATGTAAAAAACTTGACTCAGGTCAATCTCAGAAAAGTATGAATTGGTTATGCCAATTAAAAAAGCCTCGCATTCGCGGGGCTTTTTCATGTTTTAAAGGCTTGTTATACCAACATACTAAAATATTTGGTTCAAATTCTGACAATGGTCATATTCTATAACAAGGTGAAGTGTTAATTTTGCTGTAACTAGTTCATTTAACGTATTGTTATCGCATCTATTAAACCAACTTACTATCAGTAACAGGATTATATGAGACATTCTGGCGCCATATCAAGAATTACTTCTTCCACAATAACGGTTTCATTAGAAGAGAATATTAATTGTGAAGGATGTAAAGCAAAGGCTGCCTGTGGTGCTTCAGAATCAAATTCTAAAGAAATTGAAATTGACAATCCAAATATGATTCACGCTGAACCTGTAAAACCTTTTCAGCTTCATGAGCAAGTAGATGTAGTGATGCAAGAAGAACTCGGCTTGAAAGCTGTGTTTTGGGCCTATGTATTTCCGTTTATATTATTAATTGCTGTCTTACTTATTTCATCAGTTTTTGTTGCTGAATGGCAAGCGGGCTTACTAGCCTTAGCGGTCCTTGGACCTTACTACTTCTCATTACATTATTTGAATTCTTTTTTCAAAAAGAAATTTAAAGTTTCAATTTTAAAAATGACTTAAAATGACCGTTTCAATTTTATATAGTGTCGTGTTACTTGCCTCCATTGGTATAGTGGCCGCTGTTATATTATATTTTGTATCCAAAAAATTCTATGTATATGAAAACCCATTGATTGCAGAAGTAGATGAAATACTTCCAGCAGCCAATTGCGGTGGATGCGGTTCTCCAGGATGTAAGGCATTTGCAGAAAAGTTGGTAACTACTGATGATATATCGGAGCTCTTCTGTCCTGTTGGAGGAAATGATGTGATGAAACAAGTTGCCGAATTATTAGGAAAAGAGGTGGCTGAAAAGGATCCAACCG
>CAZPHF010000107.1:2643-7994 GCA_964586115.1 uncultured Flavobacteriaceae bacterium
ATGAAACAAGTTGCCGAATTATTAGGAAAAGAGGTGGCTGAAAAGGATCCAACCGTGGCGGTATTACTTTGCCAAGGAGGTTGTGATGTAAGGCCTAAAACCACTATCTATCAAGGACCTCGTTCCTGTGCCATATCATCTTTGGTCTATGGGGGAGAAACAGATTGTCAATATGGTTGTTTGGGTGATGGTGATTGCGTTGATGTATGTGATTTTGATGCCATGTATATGGATGAGGAAACCGGCTTACCTGTAATTATAACCGACAAGTGTACTTCTTGTGGTGCCTGCGTAAAGGCTTGCCCAAGAGATATTATTGAAATGCGTCCCAGAAACAAAAGAGATCTTAAAATATTTGTGGGTTGTCTGAACGAAGATAAGGGTGGTATTGCCAAAAAAGCCTGTAATGTGGCTTGTATCGGATGTTCCAAATGTGAAGATGTTTGCCCAAAGGATGCAATTATCATGACCGGTGCATTGGCTTATATAGATCCGGCCTTGTGTACTTTATGCAGAAAATGCGTGGAAGTCTGTCCTACACATTCTATTATAGAAACTAATTTTCCTCCAAAAAAAGTAAAAAAACCAAAGGTTGAAAAACCTAAGAAGACACCGGTTGTAAAAAAGATCGCAATACCTGTGGCAGAAGTTAAGGTTGAAGTAAAATCTGAAAAACCAAGTACAAATGCTTAAAACATTTCCAAAAGGAGGTATTCACCCAGCTGAAAACAAGATCACTTCGTTTAAAGCGATCAGAAGGATGCCTGTTCCTAAGGCGGTTTATGTTCCCATTGCACAACACATAGGTATTCCATCAGAAATCATAGTAGAGCGAAAGGATAAGGTAATTATTGGGCAGGTAATTGCAAAATCAAGTGGTTTTGTGTCTTCCAATATACATTCTCCTGTTGCGGGAACCGTGACCAAACTTGACATGATTGTCGATAGCAGTGGTTATAAAAAGCAGTGTATCGTGATCAGAACAGACCAAAAAAATGAATCCAATTTTGAATCGCCCAATTTTCCATTAAAAAAGGAAATAAGCATGAATCAAAAGGATATTCTGCAACACATTACAGATTCTGGTATTGTTGGATTAGGTGGCGCAACATTTCCATCTCATGTTAAACTGGATCTTAAAAACGACAAGCATGTCGATTGCCTGATCATCAATGGCGTGGAGTGTGAACCCTATTTAACTGCCGACCATAGATTAATGCTCGAAAAAGCAGACGAGATCATCGTGGGTATTCAAATCTTGATGCATGCTTTACATATTCATAAAGCTGTTATCGGGATAGAAAATAATAAAAAAGATGCCATAAAGGTACTGAAGAAGGCTTCTGTAAATGATCAGCGTATAAAAGTAGCGGCTTTACGAGTTAAATACCCTCAGGGAAGTGAAAAACAGTTGATCAAGTCTATCTTAAAACGGGAAGTTCCTAAAGGTGGTTTACCCATGGATGTGGGTGTGATTGTTCATAATGTAGGAACCATTTTTGCGATCTACCAGGCTGTTCAGTTCAACCAACCATTAATTGAACGAGTGGTAACCATAACAGGTAAAGCAGTAGAACATGCAGCTAACTTTTGGGTAAAAATTGGTACACCTATCAAGGACCTGGTTCAGGAAGTTGGTGGACTGCCGGAAGGCACACGCAAAATAGTAAATGGTGGACCCATGATGGGAAAGGCCATTAAAAACACTGATGTTCCGGTTACTAAAGGGACTTCTGGAATATTGATCATCTCCGAAGACGAAGCCAGCAGAAAGGAATCTAAAAACTGCATTCGTTGCAGTAATTGCGTTTTTGTTTGTCCTATGGGTCTGGAACCTCATTTACTGATGAATTTATCAGAAAAAGGATTTTATGAACGTGCAGCTGCTGAAGATATCATGACTTGTATTGAATGTGGTTCCTGCAGTTATGTTTGTCCTTCGCACCGACCTTTATTAGACTACATCAGATTTGGTAAAAACATTGTTAAAAAACTACAAACCGCAAACAATTAAAATGGCAGACGAAAAAATAATTATATCGGCCTCTCCACATGTGCATTCAGACAGAACATCAAAAAAGGTGATGTATGATGTGCTTTTTGCCTTAATTCCGGCATTTTTGGTATCAATATATCTGTTTGGAATAAGTGCCTTGATCATGACTTCTGTCGCTGTACTCTCATGCATCGCTTTTGAATACCTGATTCAGAAATATATATTAAAAACGGCCATTACAGTAGGGGATGGTTCGGCTTTAATCACAGGAATTTTATTAGCCTTTAACTTACCTTCATCGCTTCCGCTGTGGATGGTCATTATTGGAAGTTTGGTAGCTATAGGAATCGCCAAAATGTCTTTTGGCGGATTGGGATACAACATTTTTAATCCTGCTTTAGTAGGGCGTGTGTTTTTATTGGTTTCATTTCCCGTGCAAATGACCTCATGGCCTATTCCTTTTGAAAACAATGGTACTTTGTTTGATGCGGTTACCGGTGAAACCACTTTAGGCATTATTAAAGAAGGGTTGATGTATGGTGAAACCATGTCAACCATATCAGAAAAAATACCGACAATTCTGGAATTATTATTGGGTATCAGTAGCGGTTCTGCTGGTGAAATGTCAGCTTTAGCACTGATTTTGGGTGGCCTATACCTGTTGATCAGAAAAGTGATCACCTGGCACATACCGGTGACTATTCTTTTAACTATGGCCCTGTTTACCGGAATTTTCTGGGTGATCGATCCGGAAATGTATGCCAATCCATTAATTCATATTCTATCTGGTGGGGCTATTTTGGGTGCCTTTTATATGGCGACTGATTTAGTTACGAGTCCGATGACAAAAAAGGGAATGATCATCTTCGCTGCGGGTATAGGTGTTATTACTGTGGTGATAAGATTCTATGGCGCATATCCTGAAGGGATTTCATTTGCTATTTTGATCATGAACGCCTTTGTGCCCCTAATAAACACCTATTTTAAACCAAGACGTTTTGGTAGTAAAATCAAAGCAAAAATTGTGTAATTATGAGCAAGAAAGCATCTACATTTTTCAACATGACAGTCACGCTTTTGGTAATTACTGTAATTGCAGGAATTTCTCTGGGATTTATAAATGATATCACTAAAGGCCCTAAAGCACAAGCCAAATTAACACGGAAAATAAACGCTTTAAAAACTGTTTTACCAGAATTTAACAACAACCCTGTTGAAGATGTCCAACTGATAAAATCTGACTTCGCCAAAGATAGTATTGAAATCTATTCGGGGTTTTTGAACGAGAATCAAATAGGTACGGCGGTAGTTGGCTCTTCTGAAAAAGGATTTAGTGGCCTGGTTAAAATCATGGTTGGTTTTACTCCTGATGGAAGTATAAAAAATATAGCCGTTCTGGAACAAAAAGAAACGCCCGGCTTAGGAACCAAAATGAAAGACGAAAAATTTCTCAGTCAGTTTAGAGGGAAACATCCTTCGACCTATAATTTAAAGGTAAAAAAGGATCAAGGGGATGTAGATGCCTTAACTGGAGCAACGATAACAACACGCGCTTTTGGCGAAGCTACCCAGATGGCATATGATGTATTTATTGAGAACCAAACCCAATCTAAAAATTAAGCGCTATGGCCGAAACGATAAGCCAAAAACAAAATTTTTTAAAAGGAATTGTCAAGGATAACCCTGTTTTTGTGATGCTACTGGGAATGTGTCCAACCTTAGGGGTAACGTCCTCTGCTTTCAACGGATTAGGAATGGGTATTGCCACTTTATTCGTGCTGTTGATGTCAAACATCGTAGTATCCTTAGTCAAATCTCAAATACCCAGTAAAGTCAGAATTCCTGCCTTTATCATCATTATTGCCTCTTTTGTAACGATCGTGGAAATGGTTTTAGAAGCGTTTATTCCTTTTTTATATGAACAATTGGGAATATTCATTCCGTTAATTGTGGTCAACTGTTTAATTCTGGGAAGGGCAGAGGCCTATGCTTCAAAAAACAATCTAATGTCGTCTGTAATTGATGCTTTAGGGATGGGCATCGGTTTTACCATTGCTTTAACGCTGCTTGGAGCGGTTCGAGAAGTACTAGGAAGCGGTAGCTTATTTGATTTCAAAATGGTATCAGAAGATGCAAGCACGATTATCCTTTTTATTTTACCTCCTGGTGCTTTTATCGCCTTGGCTTATCTAAGTGTTATGTTCAATAAAATATCAACCAAAATAGACTAAAACATGGAATATATTTTAATACTTATAACGGCTGTTTTTGTCAACAACATTGTACTCTCTCAATTTTTGGGTATATGCCCGTTTTTAGGGGTCTCAAACAAGGTGTCTACGTCTGTGGGTATGTCAGGAGCTGTTTTGTTTGTGATGACCATAGCAACTCTGGTAACCTATTTATTACATCAATTTGTATTGGTGCCCACGGGATTAGATTATTTACGTACCATCACTTTTATTCTAGTAATCGCTTCATTGGTGCAAATGGTTGAGATCATCCTTAAAAAAGTAAGCCCTCCGCTATATCAGGCCCTTGGAGTATTTTTACCTTTGATTACAACAAATTGTGCTGTGTTAGGGGTAGCCATTCTGGCCCTAGGTTTAGAAGGCGGCAGCCTCTTAAAAGCTGTGTTTTTTGCTATTGCAAATGCTATTGGTTTTGCCTTGGCTTTGATTGTTTTTGCCAGTATCCGTGAGCAATTGGAATTAGCAGATATCCCTGAAGGTATGAAAGGGGTTCCCATCAATTTGTTGGTAGCGGGTCTGTTATCACTTTCTTTTTTAGGATTTACAGGCTTGGTTTAAACAATTATTATTTTTTGCGATAAAAGACTAATAAGGCTAAACCTGGCCCGACCCGGGATAGTAAACTTTACACTAGGTATTTAACGCTACATTATTTATCTTGGTTTGCTCAAAATAAAATTCATTTAGAAAACAATTATACTTAACAACTATCAAGACCTTTTTAATATGCCTAAAAACAACTTTACCGCCGCCTTACTATTCATTATTTCTTCTTTTGTATACACTGCTTCTTTTGCGCAAACGCAAAACAAAGACGCAATAACTGAGGCTGTTTCGGGTCTTAGCCTGCGTGGGATTGGCCCGGCCGTTATGGGCGGACGCATTGCCGATATAGCCGTAAGTCCTACTGATCGAAGTACCTGGTTTGTCGCCGTTGGCTCTGGTGGATTATGGAAAACCAGCAATAGCGGAATTACGTGGCAACCTGTTTTTGACGCTCAGCAATCTTACTCAATTGGTACGGTAAGCATTGATCCGAATAATGCAAACGTGATCTGGGTAGGTACCGGAGAAAATGTGAGTGGCCGACATGTAGGCTGGGG
>CAZPHF010000108.1:0-7991 GCA_964586115.1 uncultured Flavobacteriaceae bacterium
ATGCAGAAGTTAACGATGATGAAAATAACACCATTGCTTCTGATGAATTGAATGCACAAAAATCAAGGGTACTATTAATGCTCGCTTTACAAAAAGAAAGAAGTTTGGAGGATATACAGATGCTATTCTACACCTATTAATTCTTAAAAAGCAATATTATGAAATTAAAAATAATAGTTAGCCTTGGTATACTGCTGTTATCATTTGGAGTTGTTCAAAGCCAAAACAGACAGTCGGACACACTCTCTTCTTATCGGAGTTTGATCCCTACGGGGAAGCAGTCATTACTCAAAAATGTTGATATGATTGCCAATATTCAAATGGGATTAAGAAATGATTTTATGGATGGTAAGCATCAGGAAACAAAATTCAGGATTGATCAATTTCGATTGGAAATTAAAGGATATGTGCACGAAAAAATTTATTTCAGATTCAGACATCGTTATACCAGTACCTTTGAGCCACAGACCATTGACAAGATCATTAAAGGGGTAGATTTTGCTTATTTACGCTTTGACTTGTCAGATCGTGTTCAATTGACAGTAGGTAAAACTTTTGCCGACTGGGGTGGAATAGAGTTTGATATGAACCCTATAGATATATACGAATATTCAGATATCATAGAGCAGGCCGACAATTTTTTAACAGGAGTTGGTGTCTACTGGAAAACTACAGAAGACCATGCCCTGTCATTTCAGTTACTGAATTCCAGAACACAATCTTTTGAGGAATTATACCAGGGACTTCCTGAACTTGAAGGATCTGAATTTCCTTTAGCTGTCGTCGCAAATTGGAGGGGAAATTTTTGGGATGGTAAATTTACTACCTTATGGTCATATTCTTTATTTAATGAAGCCAAAAATACCTTTAAGAATTATTTTGCCCTCGGTAATCAGCTAAAATTCGATAAATGGACTATAGCCTATGATTTTAAATGGAGCAAGGAAGATCTCGATAGAACCGGTATAATTAGTAGAGATGTTCCGGATGACCTTTACCCTTATGCTTTGGAAAACACATTATATTACAGTCACTGGACCAAAATTGATTATAGGTTTGCAGATAAATGGGGTGTAAGCTTTGTAGGATTTATTGATAAGGCCAAGTGGCTGGATGATAGGGATCCATTGAAAACCACAGATGATTGGCGAACGGGGTATGGTTATATTCCATCTCTTGAATTTTGGCCATGGGCAGATATTAATCTTAAATTCTTTGTTTCTTATGTGGGAAGGGTTTATGATTACTCCGATTATGCAAAAGAAAGAGTTGGGGTAAATGACTATAATACCGGAAGGCTAACATTTGGAATAATTTCTCCTCTGCAAATATTTTAATCCGTAAATAAGTAAATACTAAAAAGACCTGGTTTTTTTCTTAGGTCTTTTTTTATGAATCACCTATTTTAGCAGTCTATATCTGACACCCATGAAATCATTGACTCTTTTCATTACGCTTTTGTTATTTGTTGCCTGCGACACTTCAAAAGATAAAGACGCATACCAGGAAATAGAATCTTTAAGCGAAATGGTGGGAGACGGATATTTGGGTGATCAAAGCTGTAAAGAATGCCATCTTGAAGCCTTTTCAGACTGGCAAGGTTCTCATCATGATAAGGCCATGCAATTGGTTACTGATGAATCTGTGTTAGGTGATTTCAATAATGCAGAAGCAAGTATAGATGGTGTAAACTATTTTTTCACCAAGAGGGAAGGTGATTATTTTGTCAAAGCAGTTGAAATTGACGGTTCTGAAAATGAATATAAGGTTACTTATGTTTTCGGCCTAACACCTTTACAACAATATATCGTTGATTTTTCAGATGGGAAAAAGCAGGTTTTGAGAGTAACCTGGAATACTTTGGAAAATAAGTGGTTTCATCAGTATGCAGGAGATGAAATTGTAATTACGGACTGGTTGCATTGGAGCAGAGGGGCGCAGAACTGGAATACCATGTGTGCAGAATGCCATTCGACAAATCTCAAAAAGAATTATTTTGTTGAAAAGGATTCCTTTCACACCACTTATTCATCGATCAATGTAAGTTGCGAGAGTTGTCATGGTCCTGGACAAAAACATGTTAAATGGGCCGATTCCGGTGAAACGGAAGGAAATATGTATATGGTTTTGGGTGGTGATCAAAAGTCTCAAATGAATATGTGCGCCCCATGTCATGCAAGAAGGGTAAAATTAACCAAGGATTTGATTCCGGGAATGGATTTTGAGGACCAATACCTCATTCAGAACATCTCAGCAGAATACTATCATTTAGATGGTCAGATATTAGAGGAAGATTATGTGTATGGTTCTTTTTTGCAGAGCAAGATGCACGCACAGGGAATTAAATGTGGTGACTGTCACAATGTGCATTCAAATGAACTTAAAATGACAGGAAATAAACTTTGTTTACAATGTCATGTACCGGATACCTATGACTCACCAAAACATCATTTTCACAAAGCAAATACTGAAGCATCTCAATGTATCAATTGTCATATGACCGGCAGGTATTATATGGGTAATGATTTTAGAAGAGATCATAGTTTTAGAATTCCAAGACCAGATCAAAGTGTTGTTCATGGAACCCCTAACGCCTGTAGTGAATGTCATCAGGATAAATCAGAGGAATGGGCGGCAGAATGGGTGGTAAATTGGTATGGTAAGGAAAGAGTTCCACATTTTTCGGACTATTTGTTGTTGAGTAACCAACCAACAATTAATCCAGAAGACAGAAAAAAACTGGATGGGTTTATCAATGACCTGAATTATCCTCCTATTGCCAGATCGACGGTAATCAATAATCTTGATTTTTCAAGTGAGGAACAGTTAAAATCTTTACTTACAGCCCTGAACGATTCTTCAGCTGTGGTTAGATATAATGCCTTGATGCAATTTAGAACGATGAATCCTCAGGATAGAATTGCCATCGCTAAAAAACATATGATAGATTCGACAAAATTGGTAAGAATAGGAAGTGCTCAACTCGTGGTGGGATTTGAAGGTGATGGCTGGTCTGAGACTGAAAAACTCAATTTGTTCAAAGCCAAGGAAGAATTGGAAGAAATGCTTTTTAGTAATGCAGATTTTTCCACAGGACGTTTACAGTTGGGAGATTATTTTATGCAGAATAATGATATAAAACCAGCCATTAAACATTATGAAATAGCTTTAAAAATGGATAGCCTTTTGTTTCCTGTATACACAAATTTGGCTACGGCATATAGTATCAATCAACAAACTGATAGGGCTTTGGAAACTTTAAATACCTGGATGGATAAAGAGCCTGATGCAGGACGTCCGTATTATCTCAGGGCATTGTTGTATTTTGAAACAGGAAATAATGACTTAGCCGAACAAGATTTGAAGATGGCCATTGAGCTAAACCCTCTAGATAGTAGATCCATGTATAATCTTGCGACCTTTTACTACCAAACCAAGGAGTTTTTAAGAGCAGAGTCGATGATAAACAATACATTAAAATTAGAGCCTGAAAATTCTGAAGTAGTTTATTTGAAGGCTTTAATCCTCAAAGAATTGGGTAAAATTAAGGAATCTAATAAGTTGATGCAGGAATTGCAAAGTCAAAATCCAGCCTAGTGTATTTATGATTTTTAACTGAAAGGTAACAGGAATTCTTATTCAATAAGTTCTTTTAGATCCTCCTCTTTACTATCGATTTTAAACGGTTTCTTACTTATGCTAGATTTGAATATCCTTAACCTGAAAACAAAATCATTTGTTGATTCGTCATCTTGAGAAGTGTTATTGCTTAGATGATAAGAGACATAAAATTCAGCTTTCCAATCATCGTTTAATTTATAACCCAGACCTGGTGAAATACGAATAACATCATTATACCTGTCAGCCTCTTTGAGATTATAAAAGAACTCAATACTCATTGGGATATACATTCCTTGATTAAAAGATAACAAGTGTTTTTTCCATTCAAGAACTGTGGAAACTTTAAATCTAAATCTGCCAGATACATTCCAAGAGGAATCGTCGAATGTTTTTTGAAATCTTTCTTCTAATCGAATATATGTTTTTAAGGGTATTAAATCGATTGAGGGCAAGAAAAATTTCAACCCTTGTACTAGCCTGAATTCAAAGTTATTAGCTTCGTTTAGGTTATTAGTGTAAAACAAACCTGTCCCTAAATGAAAGGAAGAGATCAAAGGTTTTTCCCGTTTTATAAATTTAGGACTTTTTAAGTGTAGAATATCCATGGTGGGAACAATCATGAATTTATCAAAAATATGAGGAGATATTGATCTGTAACCAGCAAAACCACTGATGCTCTTCCTGTCATTAAGACGGTATTTCGCATTATAATCTAACCAGATTTGACTATTCACTGAAGCATCTTCAGGCAGCTCTTCTTGCGCATTAATTTTTGAAACGATTAATAAAGTCGTTACAATGATTATAATTCTTGAAACAAATTCTCTAGACATATTGAATCCATGGACTTTTCCCGTTAAAGTATCTTATACAAGGCCTCAAATAATAATATATCAAGCTCATTCAGATCGGGTTTTCAAAAATAGTTCTTTGAAGTAGTTTTATGAAATCTACTTTGTTTTTTCTGTAAAATATATAAGTCTATAGGTTATTGGCTATCTTTGAGAAGATAGAAATAGGGTGTAAGGATTAGTAAAACTATAATAAACGAATAGCATGGAAAGTAAAAGCATTATAAAAAAATACCAAAAAGAGGATCTAACCATTCTATGGGAACCTAAAAAATGTATACATGCAGCGATCTGTGTAAAAGAATTGCCAGGTGTATATGATCCTAATGCTAAACCATGGATCGCACCGGAAAACGCATCTATTGATGAATTGAAAGCACAAATTGATAAATGCCCCTCAGCTGCTTTGAGTTATGAAAAAAATGAAACAACGAATAAAACTAGAAATATGAAAACTGAAGTAGAATTAATGAAAAATGGACCTTTACTGGTCAAAGGAGATGTAGCAATAAAGTCTGCTGATGGAACAGTGGTCGTTAAGGAAAAAATGACAGCTTTTTGCAGATGTGGTGCCTCCGAAAACAAACCCTATTGTGATGGTAAACATAAGGCTGCCGGGTTTGTGGGGTAATTTAATACAATGATATAATGATGTATTGATACATTGAAATAATAAATTATTGTATCACTACATCAATATATCACTAGATCATTATTTTTCAAACGGATAGATCACCTTCCAATCATTTTTCATATCTATCACTGTCCAGCCATCTTTTAAAGCTTGATCCAAGCCTTTGTCCAGTTTTCCAATATGTGAATCTCTGTCGTAGGCCCATTCTCTTTCGGCATCAGTATGATGAACATATAACATAAAACTTTTGTACTCATTTGAGGCCGTCCATTGCATCATTTGTAGGTCACCATCAGAATTTCCCGAAGCAAAGACAGGTTTTTTACCAATTATTTTTTGAATATTTAGTGGTTTACCATCTTTATCGTCATTAAAATCTAAACCAGCTGTGCGTATAATTCTTGGATTGCCATCGTTGTAATCAAATTCAGTTGTAATTCTACTACCTATAATTTGTTCAGAAGGTATGCCATAAACTGGAGACACAAATGCTCGCATAAAATCTACTCCACCACCTGAAACGATATAGGTTTTAAAATCATTCGCTCTTAAATAGGCTAATAATTCTAACATTGGCTGATACACCAATTCGTCATAACCTACATTTTTAGTTGGATGTTTCGCAGTGGTTACCCAATCTTTAACAATGGCATCAAACTCTTCTGTGGTGTTTCCAGCGTGACTTGCCATTAGTAATTGACCAATACCTTTCATACCAGATTTTTTTATGGTTTCCATATCGTTTTCTAGAACAGCTTTAAAAGGCTGTTGATCTTTCCATTCAGGATGATCTTTTGCCATTTCTTTAATTCTATCTAAAACAAAATATAATTGAAAATAAACGGGTTGCTCACTCCATAGATTGCCATCGTTATCAAATGTCGCTATTCTGTCAGCAATAGGAATGAAATCTGCACTATTAGGATCTGTGACGTCTTTGACATAGGCAACTATTTCATTTTTAGATTGAACATCATTCCAAGAGGGCAGAGGATCACTTACAACAGCTTCAACTGTTTTAGCTGTAGTTGTTTCATTATTTACTTCTTTACAATTAATAGTCAAGAAGAAGAAACTTACTACAAATAGATAATAAAATGTTTTCATCAAATTAGTTTTAACTATAAATTAAACAAAAAAGGCAGGCTTTCTAACCCACCTTTTCTAATGTTTTTTAAATTTTAATTACTTGTTGGAGCAGTTAAAGCATCCATCGTATCTCCCAAGTTAAAACTTGCGGCTTTCATTCTTGGTGGATACTCCTTAAACGTAGCTATAAACTTACCCACATATTTCGAGGCAGGAAGTAGTAAAAAAACGTGATCTAAGTACCAATCCCAATAGGTATTAGAAGTTGTTGTAGCGAATTCATAAGGGTCTCTCCTTAAATTATATAACCATGGAATTCTAGTAGTGACCATTGGTTTTGACCAAGTATCTAATGTGCCTTCTGATTCTTGATGCATAAAGGTAACTTTCCAATCATTATAGCGCAAAGCCATTAATTCTCCATCATCAGAAAAATAGAATAATTCTTGACGGGGTCCTTTTTTTTCTTTTCCAGTTAAATAAGGTAAAAAGTTATATCCATCTAAATGAACTTTATAAGATCTACCACCTTCAGTAACACCTTTTAATAAGTTTTCTTTCACTTCTGTATTTCCGGCGATTGCTACATAAGTAGGAAACCAGTCCATACCCGACATGATCTCATTGGATATAGAACCGGCTTTAATTTGTCCAGGCCATCTTACCATAGAAGGGGTTCTCCAACCACCTTCCCAGTTGGTGTTTTTCTCTCCTCTAAAAGGATTCACACCGGCATCCGGCCATGAGTTCTTATGTGGTCCATTGTCTGTACCATATTGAACAATAGTGTTATCTGCAACACCTAATTCATCTAATAAATCCAATAATTTACCAACATGCATATCATGTTCTACCATACCATCACCATATTCATTCTGGCCTGAAATGCCTCTTAATTCATCTTTTACATGAGTTCTAAAATGCATTCTTGTACCGTTCCACCAAACAAAAAATGGTTTACCTGATTTCACAGTATTTCGAATAAATTTTTCTGCGGCAGCAAGGGTTTCATCATCTACACTTTCCATTCTCTTCTTTGATAACGGTCCGGTGTCTTCGATCTTACCGTCTGCGTATGAATGAATTACCCCTCTTGGGCCAAATGTTTTCGCAAAATCAGGAAATTCTTCAGGATCCGGATAATCGGGTAGTTCAGGTTCTTCTTCGGCGTTCAAATGATATAGGTTACCAAAAAATTCATCAAATCCATGATTGGTAGGTAAATGTTCATCACGGTCACCCAAGTGATTTTTACCAAATTGACCTGTTGCATAGCCTAGTGGTTTTAACATTTCAGCAATAGTTGGATCTTTCTCAGAAAGACCTTCTTTTGCACCAGGCATACCAACCTTGCTTAATCCTGTTCGAAGAACACTTTGCCCCGTAATAAACGAAGATCTTCCAGCGGTGCAACTTTGCTCAGAGTAATAATCTGTAAACATCATTCCTTCTTTCGCAAGTCGATCAATATTTGGTGTTTGGTAACCTACAACTCCAAAAGTATAGGCACTAATATTGGATTGTCCAATATCGTCACCCCATATCACAAGGATGTTAGGTTTTTTTTGTGCTGTAACTGAAGCTACCATCAATAAGCACAAAGTTAATAATGTAATTAGTTTTTGTTTTTTCATAAAATAGGGGGTTTTAATTGTTACGTATAAAGATAATTTAAAATGACTAATTCATTTTGAACAAGAATATTTGTATAAATTCCAAAATGGTTTAATTTCCTAGCGCTATGATCAAGCCTCCGCTAAAATTCAGCTGGAGTATCGAGCCTCCTGCGGTAACAC
>CAZPHF010000109.1:0-7913 GCA_964586115.1 uncultured Flavobacteriaceae bacterium
TTACCGTATTATCAAAATCTGGATTGTCTATCCATTCAAAATCACCACCATCTTCTACGATACTTGCGCTTGGATCTGCCATAAACGTTAAGTTTAAATCTGCTCCACCAAGAGATTGCATTGTTTCTGCTGCACAAGTACCACCGCCACCGTTGCCATAAAGCATGAAGTCATCAATATAATAAGTCTCTACAGTGCCAGAGGCTAACTCAAAGAACAGAATGATTTTATCGTGTTTCCCACTTTCACCAGCAGCAAAGTCGAAGGTAAGCTCTTCCCATGCATTTGCAGTAGTTGTTACCCCTGCTACTTCTACGTTAATTCCATTATTTGTTTTGTCCTCAAGTTTGACAAGAACATTTGTACCTGCTACAGGAGACCAAACTTTCAGTTTAAATCCTGCATTTGTATTAAAATCAAATTTGGAATCAAATTCAATTTGAGTATTTGCAAATTCTTCTCCATTTCTATCAATCTGACCCACTTGGCAAGATTGGTTTACCGCATTATCAAAATCAGGATTCGCGATATAGGTGTAGTCGCCACCAAAGGAACCAATAGCTGCACCAGGATCTGTTTGGAAAGTCAAATCAAAGTCGCTTGCATCCAATGACTGGCTCATTTCAGGTACACAGACTGCACCACCGCCTTTGCTATAAAGCATGAAGTCATCAATATAATAAGTCTCTACAGTGCCAGAGGCTAACTCAAAGAACAGAATGATTTTATCGTGTTTCCCACTTTCACCAGCAGCAAAGTCGAAGGTAAGCTCTTCCCATGCATTTGCAGTAGTTGTTACCCCTGCTACTTCTACGTTAATTCCATTATTTGTTTTGTCCTCAAGTTTGACAAGAACATTTGTACCTGCTACAGGAGACCAAACTTTCAGTTTAAATCCTGCATTTGTATTAAAATCAAATTTGGAATCAAATTCAATTTGAGTATTTGCAAATTCTTCTCCATTTCTATCAATCTGACCCACCTGGCAAGATTGGTTTACCGCATTATCAGCATCTGGATTCGCGATATAAGTGTAGTCGCCACCAAAGGAACCAATAGCAGCACCAGGATCTGTTTGAAAAGTCAAATTAAAATCGCTTGCATCCAATGACTGAGAAATTTCTTCGGTACATGTTCCGCCACCATTGTCTCCTTCAACCTGTTCTATATCATCAAAATAAAATGTACCCGCTGTTGTACCCGGACCATCCGCAAACAGGGTTAATCTATTATAGGATGCTGCAGAATTAAAATCAAATACTATTTCCTCCCATCCGTTTCCTTCGTGCTTGGCTATAGCTTCAAGTGATACAGCAGTTCCTTCTTCCAGTTTCAATAAAACATCTATAGGGGCTTCTGACCAGAAATTCATACTAATGGATTTCTCGGTGGTTAAGTCTATCGGACTTCCCAAATTAAAAAACAGGCCTTCAAACTCCTTTCCGCCATTTGTTAACTCCCCAACTTTGGTGGCTTTGTCATTTGATCCAGAAACGTCAGGATTCTCTACTATTTGAAAAGTTGCTCCTTCGAAAGTAGCAACATCATAAATCACATTAGGTTCGTCAAATGTGATAGGAAGTGAGGCGATCTCTTTAATCGATATGATGATCTCATTCTCATAGGCATTGGAAGCCCCAGATTGATTTGACGCCACTAAGGTCACTTTATAGGTGCCACTACTTGTATAGGTTTTTATAGGATTATTCTCTTTAGAAGTAGTTCCATCTCCAAAATCCCAAAAATAGGTCCTTGCTTCTTTTGAAACATTTATAAAAGTTACTGTTCCTGTATCCTCATTAACCGTGAAAGTGAAAGAAGATTCTACTTGTGGTAAATCAGCTAAATCATTATCGCTACATCCTAAAATAGATATAAGGAAGATCCATACGGAAACCCTCTTGGTAATTGCTACTAATTGTTTCATAGTCCTAATTAATTAATTTCGTCATTTATATTTATAAGCCCTCACATAGTCTACTAACATGGTCTGAGGGAAAACTGTTTCTTGATTTGGAGAACCTACAAAACCACCCCCTACTGCTACATTTAGAATAATGTAGAAGGGTTGATCAAAGACCCATTTCTCATCTTCGGGAAGGTCTTTTGGAGTAATCTGATTGTACAAAACATCATCTACATAGTAATTCACAAAATCCGGGCCCCATTCAATGCCAAATACATGAAAATCGGTATCGAAACGGTCATTAACCAGGTCGTACCTTTTTGTTATCGCGTTACCGGCTGAATAGCCTGGCCCATGTACGCTACCAAATAAGATCGTAGGTTCCTGCCCACGTATTTCCATAATATCGATTTCACCGCATTCAGGCCAGATGACTTCATCAGAATTGGCCCCCAGCATCCAAAATGCGGGCCATAAGCCTTGGCCATAAGGTGAACGAATTCGCGCCTCAAAACGGCCATACTTTTGTTCAAACTTATCTTTTGTCAAAATTCTCGCAGAGGTATATGAAGATCCTTCAAAATTTTCTTGTTTGGCGGTAATAATGAGGTAGCCATTTTGCACTATAATATTCTCAGGGCGGTCAGTGTAGTACTGTAACTCATTATTTCCCCAGCCGTCCCCACGGGTTCCTATATCATAATTCCATATAGCATTGTCCGGGGGCCCGTCGGTATCAAATTCATCCTGCACGGTAAGTTCGGTAAAATTCGTTACCGTTTGGTCTTCACTGTAGCATCCCAAATTCACAACAAAAAGAGTTGTGAGCAGTATACACTTTGTAAACCCTGTGGTATACCGTTTCAACTTCAAATGCGAGCGTCGCAATATTTGCATTCTCATTTTTAATTGATTTATCTTATTCATAAATTTTTTCTGTTTTTATCTCATCAAATATTACTACTTGTAGAAATAGATATTATCCACTAAAATATTAGCTATGGTAGCATCCGAAATAAAGAAATACAATGCCAGATTAGATGTATTTAATCCACTAAAAGAAGCTAATGGAATATCTAAACTTGCCCATTCGCCAGAAACCAGTTCCGGGCTGCGGAATTCAACAAAGGCTTCCGTGTCATCAGCGGTACCTATAACATTATCAGGACCTGCATCAAGTAATAAAATTTGAATAAAATCATTTGCCGCTATCTGTGCATCCTCAACCTGAATATCGAGATGATAATGGGTCATTACAGATGCATTTAAAGTATTTACAGTCTTTATTGCTACAAAATTCAAATCTGTATAACGGATGATATTATCTCCGTTTATGTTAAGATCAGCACCTCCCAGTGTAGTTTGACCATCCGGGGTAAAAAAACCATTATAGTATTCCACCGGGACATTGTCATAGACATCGCTGAATATAGAAACTACATTTTCTGGTAACCTTCCTGGAGGAATCGGGGCTAAATCAAAACTACCAGATACTTCAACCGACAAAGAGCCTTTAGCTTTAACACCATCTAATAGAGCCGTTATGGTTGCCGTACCCAGCCCAACCATGGTAATAATGCCTGACTCACTTACTCGCGCAACATCAACATCCGTAGAACTAAAGTTGAAATATCCAGGTGTAGCTGTAACTGTTTGGTTAACCCCTGATGCCAAATTAAAAGTCTGAGTAAGCCCTGTAACAGGAATCTGAACATCAAGAAATGTATTTTCAACCCGATCCTCACCATTAAAAATAGCGGGTTTTGGTTGCCCTAACGTTCCTAACTTCTCAAATTTCAGTTCATCCACCCAAAACGTAAAGCCATCTCCGTCTTCTGGTCCTGCTGCATAAATAAACATTCCTTTTTCAACAATAAGTTTAGAAGGGTCTGGGATAGGGATCGTGTATTTTACCCATCCTGTATTTATTTGTAAATTCTCTTTAATAACTCTGTATTTATTTTCATCAAAATCGACTCCAAAACCGATCTCGTTTATGGTTGCCGCCTTTGTAGCTTTTGCCCAAAACGTCAGCGCATCAAAACCAGATAAATCCCGACCTCCATTGTCTGGAAAAATAGCTCCTGCGAAAGACCCGGATGGGTCACCGACGTTGGGCACGTCAAAACGCATGGATGCATCTCCTTTATAGCTCGTGCCGTTATCAACGGTAAAGGCATCAAGTTTAGAGCCATCAAAAGGAAAATATTCCAGCCCCCCGCTGAATCCATCGATAAAAATTTCTGGACTGTTGGGGTAGGTTGCAAATTTGACCTGATCTGAATACTCCCGTTCACAACCGTAAATCAGCAGTAAAAGAGTAACAGTGAGCAGTGTATTCTTTAGATAAAGAAATGTTATGTTTTTCATTTTATCCATTTTTTTATTTACCAATGTTTATGTGAACGTAAGTTCTTATTTCCCATTCTGTACCGTTTTCAAATCCTACAGGGCTAATAATCGGCTGATCGGCAAATTCCAGCGCTTCGTTTGGAAGGTAACGGTTTGAATACTGATCAAGCGTACGCCAGGTACCCCGAATTCCAATCATGGTATTCGGAAGAATGAACCAGTCCGGTTTTCCAAGAGTAGTAGATATGTCTAGCATCAATTGAACCGGAAAAGTAAGGTTGAAATCGCGGTGATAGTCATAAGGACCCCAATCATTAAATCTAACCGAATTAATAAATTTCAATTTTTTATAGATGACCCTAATGTCACCACCAACTCTTTCAATCGTTCTAGTATCATCACCTCGGGCTTGACCGTTACCAAAATAAAGATTAGCTACCAAGCCTAAATCCTGATTTGCTTTGGAAACAATCCGTACGTTAGTTTCCCATAAATCCTGTGCAGGAGCCGAATTAGGAAATGCAAAAGAAGTACGATCACTCAAAAACCCTATAGCCGCGTCCTGAGCAGTTGGATGATTCCGAAACACAAACCCTGCACTCATTGCAAACTTGGCATCCTCAGCCCTGTCATTGTCCCATGCATACATCCATGTAGCAGGTGTTGGATCAAAGGTCAGCAGCAATTCACCAGCTACCGTCTCTCTGCTTCCCGCGCGAACCGCAAAAGGATCATCTTGGATATTTCTAAGTCTTCCCGGAGCTTGTACATCGTTAGGGATCGGGCCAACAATTGGCTTACGCCACAAGAAGTTCGGAGCCACTTGCCAATTATCTAAGCCAAACGTAAAACCTGTAAGGAAGTATGTTTGGTTACCACTTCCGGTATCCTTTAATCTCCATCCCGTAAATGTTTGAGTGTTATCGGCACCACCATTGGCTACCAAGCCCTGAGCCCCACCTAGTGCATACCAGTTAAAAGCTCCGCCCGTGTAGGTTACTTTAGCCTTGCCTCCCCAATTGTCACCAGAATTAACCTCATCGGTATAAATGATATATTTTGGTGCATCATCAGGTGATTCCGGATTATAATTAGGATTGTTTTCCGTAAACTGAAACTCACGTCCATTCAAGGGTTGTCCACCCCACATACCTCCGACTTCTACACCGAATTTTCCAAATTCTCTTTTCACATACAGAGTAGCCCTCCGGGTTTTGGGCAGCGGTATAAAAAAGGAAGTGACAGCCCCAGGGGCATCATCTACGTCTTCATGAAAAATTCCTGTAACATCAAATTTTCCTATTGTTCTGCTGTATTTTAATAGAAATGCGGGGTTCGCTCCCCACCAGAGTTGCGATCCAAAGGCGGCTTTAAAGCCATCAATAGCTCTTTTTCCATCGAATTCCATACCGAGAATCTCACCGTTATAAATATCAAGGTTAGGCCCATAGTTTGCTTCAGGATATAAGCCGAAAAAATCGCCTTCATATCCCCAATGATAATGACCGGTTCTGTAAAAGCCCCGTACGTCAAAATCTTTCGCCTTCCATTCAAATTCAGCATCATAAACTGCCACCTTATTAATGTTCGTTATATCTACATTTCCATCATCCGTATTAACCGATATGGTCCGCCCTCTTGTTTCATAGTAGATTTCATCAATCGGATTGGTCGCTACGTTGCCAAGGATATTAAAATTGACATTGGCGCGCATATTTGAAGTAGGTGTTCCTTCCACTCCTATATAATAGGACTCCAAATGATCAAACCCCAACTGATTCGGAAAGTTGGTGGTACCAGGTTCCGGATTTTCAGGGGTCGTAATAAGTGAGCCCCCTGTATTGAAGGTGGTAAATTCAGCTCTTAGGGTACTTAACCGAATCTTACTGTTTCGTTCAGCCCCTAGTGCTGCTTTATCACCTCGTGCTCTCAATAAAGCATCCATCAAATCGATGTTATCAAAATGGTTTTGTATTAAATCTGTAGTTAGGCCTTCATCATAGGGATTCAACTCATGCGCCTCCTTTAGCGCATAATACGCAGCCCTCGGATAGAGTTCATAGAGCCCTCTGACACTAGTAGCCCCTTTGGCACAAATACCAAACCACTCTTCATTCATATTGTCTTCACCAGGAATCAGATCTATGGCATATCCTCCATTGGCCCAAGTAGCTTCGCTGTCATGCAGATCCTCGTTTTTCCTATCATTAAAACCGTATTTCCACCAACCATCACTAAATTGAAATGTAAAACCCCCAATAGAGTTTTGAGCTTTTCCCAAGCCAGCGGCATTTTCATAGATCTCTTTCCAATTTCCCACCATGTAATAGGCCTGGGACTTTTGGTCTTCCTTATTCTCTATCGCATTAAAGGCATCTGCTCCAAACTCTGTAAACATAACGGGCATATCGAGTTTATCCTTAACCACCTGAAACATATCACCGAAGGAAACACCTCGATAAGCGTTTGTTCCATAGACATCCACATCCTTGCATTCCTCTGCAATGATATCTATGAATAATACATCACCGTTACAAATGGCCACAGGGTGAGATGAATCCTGTGTCTTAATTCTCAAAGAAGCCTCATTCATCAATCTATACATGGGTCTTCCACGTTTTTCCCCGATAAATTTCTTTTCTTCTTCATCATCCGGAAAATCCTCAGTTTCAGCTCCTGCCCAAAAAAGACCGTAGTTGTTTTCGTTACCCAGCAAATACATCAATAAACCGGGTGTATCTTTGTAACCTTCTACCAGTTGTTCTACTTCTGCTAATAAAAAATCTTGTGTGCGAGGATCAGAATAATCAGTAACAGGTGTCCAAACACCATCTAATGTTAATCCATAGCGACCAAATGGATCATTGAGCAAGGTATAAATACCATATTTTTCATAGATATATCGAATCCATTTTGCAGGAACACCAGTATACTGACGTATCACATTGACATTCATATTTTTTAGCAATGACATTTCTGTGTCAAGCCCGGCTCTGATGACGTCATCAGACTTTTTCCAGAAATTCGCATTCACTGTATTCGTTCCAATTGGGATATAGTCCCAATTCATACCGTTGATCATGAAATCTTCACCGTTCACCACCAGTTTCATTCCATCGGAATTCTTTACAACTGAAACCTTGTCAGCCTGGGAAAATCCTGCAGTCGTAAATAATAAAAAGAGAAAGCTTAGAATTGTATTCTTCATTTTATCAATGTTTAATTAAAAAATTTTAAAATAACTTGACATGTAGATATCTTAATTATCATGGAAAGTTCGAAAAAATATACTCTTTAAATTATGACTTTTGTCAACTTTAAGAAAATTCTTATGTTACATAATATCAAGCATACAGTATATGTAAGCTTGAAAATTAAGGGATTATTAAAATTATGCTAATTGACTATTTATTTGAATGTAACTCTTTGTTGGCGTTTCGTTCATTAATAGCCAATTAAATTAGAACCTGTAATCATTGTATTTTTTTGTTTTAAAACACATACCGTACAATGTTTATTTAATTATATTTGAATTATTAACAGAAATCAATATTCTACTATTTGCTAACTAAAATACAAAATAAACTCTTCTATTGTTTGCTCTTTTTTTGTTTGATTAGTTTCACTTTTCAAGCACAAGATTTAGAACCTCGTT
>CAZPHF010000110.1:0-7833 GCA_964586115.1 uncultured Flavobacteriaceae bacterium
TGATTGGTATAAAAGTAATATATCATGATTGCGCCTAACAGCACAAATCCTATCAAAGAATTAAGATCGAATTTTTTTTCTTCCATTTTTATTTTTTTACCCTGATCAAGGATCAAATGCATTGATTTTTCAATCAGATACAATCCTGGTACAGGTTTTTGAAATGTTCGGCAAATGTAGTAAAAACAAGGAAATTAAAATTTATAAACCCGCATAAATTGTTATCAAAACTTAGTTCCCTGATACTTCTCTTTATTAAAGCCAAAAAAATAGCTTTGGGATGATCATAAAACTTGTAAGAATACCTTCTGTTATAGGATAAAAAAGATCAACATTGCTCTATAGCCAATACTTTTAATTCCTCTCCAACTTATCTTTAAATACAAACATAAGAATGATAGGAATCGCCAAAAGAATGACAATCAATTTGTTATTCATCAAAATACTTGGATAAAAGAGAATGGAAAGTATATACCCTCCAATAGCACCTCCAATATGGGCGCTATGGCCTATGTTGCCCCATTGTTTCTTCATACCAAAAATGGAATAGAGTAAATAACCCACTCCAAAAACATAAGCCGGAATTGGAATTGGAATAAAAAACATATACAGGTTCATTCCTGGATTCAACATAATGGCCGCATATAAAACGCCCATGACGGCTCCTGATGCTCCAACAGCACTGTAATAGGGTTCTTTTTTATGAAAACTCAGCGCAAAGATGCTCCCCGCCAACAAGGATCCAAAGTAAACAGCCAAAAACTTGGGAACCCCAATAAACCTGATTACAGGGTCAGCAAAAAAATACAAGGTCAACATGTTAAAAAATAAATGGGACTGATCGACGTGTAAAAATCCAGAAGCCAATAACCTTATTCTTTCCCCCTTGACAATAGGTCCAATCTGAAATTTATATTTCTCAAAGAATACTCTGTCTTTAAATCCTATAAAAGAAACAATCACATTGGCCACAATGATCAAAATTACTGCTATGTTCATAAATGCTGTTCTTAGTTTTTGGTATATCTCGGCTTACAAAAGTAAGCAGCTACGAATTTATCAATTTAAAGGGAAACAAAAGTCCGGGCGCATAAAATTTTTTATTCAGAGAAAAACAAAATTATACCGATATTTGTTGTCTAAAATCTCAGCATGCAGTTCGTAGCTTTTATAGTCCTTTATCCCCTGTTTTGGTTCATTTCTATCCTGCCAATGCGAATTCTTTTTATGATATCCGATTTTCTCTATGTGATATTATATTATATCATTGGTTACCGAAAAAAAATAGTCCGATCTAACTTAAAACTTTGCTTTCCAGAAAAAAGTGACAAAGATCTACTCGATTTAGAAAAAAAAAGCTTTCAACATTTTGTTGATGTTTTTATGGAACTGATCAAGTCATTTACCATAACTGAAAAGGAAATATTGAAGCGCCTTTCAATTACAAATCCTGAATTGCTTGACTCCTATTATGAACAGCATAAAAGTGTTATTTTTCTATCGGGTCATTATGCCAATTGGGAATGGGTGTCATTTATTGTGGAACGCAGTTTAAATTATCATATGAGCGTGGTATACAAACAGTTGAGCAATCCATATTTTGATCGGGTTATCAAAAAAACACGTATCAAATTTGGCGTTAAGTTTGTGCCTTCCAAAGAATTCTATCCTGAAATATTAACCAATCTAAAGAATAATAAAATTCAGGCTTATGGCTTTTTGGCAGATCAAAACCCAAGATGGGAAAAGATCAAATATTGGGGCAATTTTATGGACGTTGAAGTACCCATCATTGTAGGTCCAGAAACCATCGCTCGAAAACTTGATCTTCCGGTATTCTATTTTAAAACGGAAAGAGTAAAAAGAGGTGTTTATCAATCTACTTTTATTTTACTTGAGGAACAGCCGAAGCAGGCTCCTTTGCATCAGCTTACCAACAAATATATTATGGAAATGGAAAAACAGATCAGAAAAACTCCTGAATTCTATTTCTGGACCCACAGAAGATTTAGACATATGGGAAAGAAACCAGTCTAGGCCATTCTCAATTTTTAAGATTTTAGCACTTTGGAAAGACACTTTATGTAGAATTGTAAAGACGGTTCAGATATTTCTACGATATTTGCCTTCACTATGATACATTTCCTGGCTTATATACTTATTTATCCGCTGATTTTCATCATTTCTATCCTTCCTTTTAGGGTGTTATATATGGTGTCTGATCTGTTATATTTTTTTCTATATCACGTGATTGGTTACCGAAAAAAAATTGTGATGAACAACCTTATGATTGCCTTCCCTGATAAATCAAAGGAGGAGATAAGAATCATTATGAAAAAGTTCTACAGTCATTTTCTGGATATTTTTATGGAAATGATAAAAACATTCAGTATTTCTAACGAAGAAATTCTGGAGCGATTTAAATTAACGAATCCTGAAGAAATGGAGGCCTTTATGGGCCGGCATAAAAATGTGCTTTTAATGAGCTCCCATTATGCGAATTTCGAATGGTTATTCAGCCTTAACCTGAGAGTTCAACATAATGGTTTTGCTGCCTATAAAAAAGTTAACAACAAGTACATGAACAATTATATCGTAAGGTCAAGAAGCCGTTTTAATACTACCCTGGTACCTTCTAAAGAATTGATCGCAACACTTGATAAAAATGATAAAAATAAACTAGACAGTGTTTATGGTATGTTGGTAGACCAAGCACCTAAACTGCACAAAACCTATCATTGGACCAATTTTTTTGGACAAGAAGTACCGGTAATTACCGGTACCGAAATGCTGGCTAAAAAATACAACTACGCCGTTATGTATATTGAAACCACCAAAGTAAAAAGAGGTTTCTACGAAACGAAGATGGAAATCTTAAGTGAAAATCCGCGAGAAGTTCCCGACTTTGGCATCACGGATCTTTTTATGCAAAAACTGGAAGCAAAAATCCGACAAGAACCTCAATATTATTTCTGGACGCATAAGCGTTTTAAGAATATGAGGCCTCCTGGTCATGAAAATACTTCTTCTTAAGGCTATCCAAGCCCATCCAGCATGTGAGAAAGTTGCTTCATGGTATTGTGGTTTCTTGCTGTAGCAGATACTTTTAATTTACTTTCAAAGATATTTCCATGCAGTTTCGATCGACCGTAGCCATTGAGATAATGTACATAGATAACTTCCCCTTCCAAACTCATTTGCTCAGGAAATTTCTCATCATTTTGGAGCAACTTAAAAACGGTTAGATCAGGCTCCCCCATCAAATGGATATAATACAATTGTTTGGTATCAATTTCAGAATTATTTGTAAAAGGATTGTTTAAAAATGCTTGTTGGAACTGCTCTTTTTTGATCACCTTCACTTTGATATCAAAGTCAAAACCTTTCAGTACAGCTTCAGAAATCATTTTTTCCAATACGCCACAATTTGTTGATTCAGATTCAAAAACCAGGTTACCACTTTGAAGGTAAGTATTCAAATGCTGAAATCCAGCATTAATAAGCGCAGTTTTAAGATCGGTCATTTTAATGATGCGATGCCCCGAAACATTTATCCCTCTTAAAAGTGCTACATATGCTCCCAAAACTCTATTTATCTAGATTAAACCATTTGCGCACCAGGTCTTTTTCTCTTGGCTGGAATGATTTGTGTAAAAATTCATTTGTGCGTATGTCATATGTATAATCATCAGCCCATTCTTTACAATGAATGGCAAGTTCCTTGACTGCCTCGCAAATAAACTCTACTTCCTGATCGGTAGTGGTAGGATGAATTGACATTCTGATCCAACCCGGTCTTTCAATCAGGCAGCCCTCATCCATTTTTGCCAGTAACTCCTTAGATTGATTTTGATCAACATGAAGTAAAAAATGTCCATAGGTTCCTGCGCAGGAGCATCCGCCACGGGTTTGAATCCCGAATCTGTCATTCAACAGTTTAACTCCAAGATTATAATGCAGGTCATCTATATAAAATGAAAATACACCTAGCCTGTCATGGTGCTGCTCAGCCAATAATTTCAGATTTTCAATAGAATGCAATGATTCCAATACTTTTTCGATAATTTCCTTTTCACGGTCATGGATTTGTTCCACCCCCATTTCTTCCTTTAGTTGCACCGCAAGTGCCGTTCTTATAGTTTGCAAAAACCCAGGGGTTCCTCCATCTTCCCTGGTTTCAATATCTTCAAGATATCTGTGTTCTCCCCAAGGATTTGTCCAGTTTACGGTTCCTCCTCCGGGATTATCAGGAATCATATTCTTATATAGTGATTTGTGAAAAATCAAAACACCAGAAGTTCCAGGTCCGCCCAAAAATTTGTGCGGTGAAAAAAATATGGCATCCAAATGCGATTCGGTATCTTCAGGATGCATATCTATTTTTACATAAGGTGCTGAGCAGGCAAAATCAACAAAACACACACCACCATTTTGGTGCATAATTTTGGCAATACGATGATAATCTGGCTGAATTCCGGTTACATTTGAGCAGGCAGTTACTGAAGCAATTTTCATTTCCTTATGCTTGTATTGATCAAGTAATTCCTTTAAACTATCATAATTAACCAAACCATCTTCGTCGCAGGGAATGATCTCCACATGAGCAATTGTCTCTAACCAAGAGGTTTGGTTGGAATGATGCTCCATATGCGTTATAAAAACCACGGGCTTCATTTTTTCAGGAATAGCATCCGCCAGCTCTCTTAAATTTTCCGATACTTTAAGACCCAATATGCGTTGAAACTTGTTGATCACACCAGTCATTCCGGTTCCTTCGGCAATCAATGCACAATCTTTCCCGGCATTCACATGTCTTTTAATAATCTCCCGTGCTTCATGATAGGCCATAGTCATTGCTGAACCAGAAAATGTTGTTTCTGTGTGTGTATTCGCTACATAGGGTCCAAAATCATTCAACATTTTTTCTTCAATGGGCCTATATAAGCGGCCACTGGCAGTCCAGTCAGCATATACCATCTTCTGAATTCCATAAGGGGTTTCAAAAGTTTGGTCAATACCAATGATCTGCTTGCGAAATTTATCAAAATACTTTTCTAAACTCATCGTAATTCTGTGTTTTACCAGACTAAAGCTTGGCAATTACTTTTATCTCCTCTATAATTCTTTGGGCAAGAGCATCAGCTGCTTCTTGCGAATCGCTTTCTGTATAAATCCTGATAATGGGCTCTGTATTTGACTTTCTTAAATGTACCCACTCCGATTCAAAATCAATCTTTACCCCGTCAATGGTACTGATATCCTCATTTTTATAGATTGCCGCCATACTATTTAAAATACCGTCAACATCTATCTGGGGAGTTAATTCAATTTTATTCTTACTCATAAAGTAAGACGGATAAGAATCTCTCAATGCTTTACAGGAGATCTTTAATTGTGCCAAATGACTTAAAAATAAGGCCACACCAACCAAAGAATCTCTACCGTAATGTGACGACGGGTAAATGATTCCACCGTTTCCTTCTCCTCCAATGATCACTTTATTTTTCTTCATGAGTTCCACTACATTCACCTCACCAACTGCAGATGCTTCATAAGTTCCGCCATACTTTTGTGTCACGTCTCTTAATGCTCTTGAGGAAGACAGGTTTGAAACCGTGTCCCCAGGTGTTTTTGAAAGTACATAATCTGCACAAGCAACCAAGGTATACTCTTCACCAAACATACTGCCATCCTCATTCACAATGGCTAAACGATCAACATCAGGATCTACTACTATCCCAAGATCTGCTCCCTTAGAAACAACCAATTTGGAAATTTCTTGTAAATGCTTTGGTAAAGGTTCGGGATTATGTGGAAACTCTCCATTGGGTTCACAATATAATTTTACACATTCAACACCCAATGCCTCCAGTAATTGGGGAATAACAATTCCTCCAGTTGAATTTACCGCGTCTACAACAACCTTAAAGCCTGCCTTTCGAATCGCTTCAACATCAACAAGTGGTAAACGAAGTACCTCATTGATATGCTTTTTAAAATAGTCTTTGCGTTTGCTATAGACTCCTAAATCATCAACTTCTGCATATTCAAAACTCTGATCAGCAGCTATTTCCAAAATAATATTACCCTCTTCAGCATTTAAAAACTCTCCTGCTTCATTCAATAATTTTAAGGCATTCCACTGCTTTGGATTATGTGATGCAGTAACTATGATACCACCATCTGCCTTTTCCAGAGGTACAGCAACTTCAACGGTAGGTGTGGTTGACAAACCCAAGTCTACAACATCAATACCTAGGCCTACTAAGGTGTTCGATACTAAACTACTGATCATTTTACCCGAAATTCTTGCATCACGACCAATGATCACTTTAAGCTTTTTGCCGGAAGGATTTCTTTTTATAAGCCATACCCCATAAGCTGATGCAAATTTCACAGCATCTAAAGGGGTTAGATTATCATCAGTTTTTCCACCGATAGTACCACGTATTCCTGATATAGATTTAATTAAAGTCATTTGGTATTTTTTAAGTCTTACAAATATACCTTTTACCCAAATTTTGACAATAAAAAAACCGTTCAAATTTTGAAGACCAAAATAAGAACGGTTTATTGAATTTAAATAAAGATCTGATTATTTTTTACCAGACTCCATTTTCTTTTTAAGATCAGCAAGACCTGAAATATCACCTAAAGTTGTTTTTTCAGCTTGTTCAGACTGCTTGTTAACTGTCTTGATATTTCTTTCTTCCTGAGCTCTGAATATAGCAGAGTGAGATACAACTAATCTTCTGTACTCTTTGTTGAATTCCAATACTTTGAAATCAACTGCATCACCTTTTACCAATTTAGATCTATCTTCTTTTTCCATATGACGTCCAGGTACAAAAGCCTCAACTCCATTTTCAAAAGTGACAATAGCACCTTTATCATTTACTTCTTTCACGGTACCTGGGTGCACTGAATCAATCGTATAGGTTGCTTCGTGTTTGTCCCAAGGATTCTCAGTAGTTTGTTTGTGACCTAAGTTCAATTTACGCCCTTCAACATCCAATTCCAAGACTTCAACTTCAAGCTTGTCTCCAACTTTTACAAAGTCAGATGGGTGCTTGATCTTTTTAGTCCATGAAAGGTCTGAGATATATACCAATCCGTCAATACCTTCTTCCAATTCAACGAATACACCAAAGTTAGTATAGTTTCTAACTGTACCTGTATGTTTTGAACCAACCGGGTATTTTGTAGTAATATCAGTCCATGGGTCTGGTTGCAATTGCTTGATACCAAGTGACATTTTTCTTTCTTCTCTGTCAAGGGTAAGAATTACTGCTTCAACAATATCTCCAACTTTTACAAAATCCTGAGCAGATCTCAAGTGAGTTGACCATGACATTTCAGAAACGTGAATCAATCCTTCAACTCCTTCACTTACTTCAATAAATGCACCGTAATCAGCGATGATCGCTACTTTACCTTTAACTTTATCACCAACTTTAAGATTTTCATCTAAAGCTTCCCATGGGTGTTTGCTCAATTGTTTTAAACCTAGTTGAATTCTTGTTTTCTCATCATCAAAATCAAGGATAACAACATTCAATTTCTGATCCAATTCAACGATCTCACTTGGGTGATTGATTCGGCTCCATGATAAGTCAGTAATGTGAACTAATCCATCAACACCACCAAGATCAACAAATACACCATAAGAAGTGATGTTCTTCACAACACCTTCCAGTACTTGTCCTTTCTCCAATTGACCGATGATCTCTTTTTTCTGTTCTGCAAGATCTGCTTCAATAAGTGCTTTATGCGATACAACAATGTTTTTAAATTCATGGTTGATTTTCACAACTTTGAATTCCATGTTTTTAT
>CAZPHF010000111.1:0-7815 GCA_964586115.1 uncultured Flavobacteriaceae bacterium
ATTAAAATTAAACATTCCTTCTCTTCAGTTCAAAGAGTTTGCAAAACTACAACTAATTATTCATTTGGCAAATAGGATGTTCCTATATTTTTGGAATCATTAATCTTAGCCAAATTAGTATGAATTAGACGACTACCTGTCAATGATTGATTAATTGAGCAGATTGTTGAAATGAAATATTCAACAGCCCATTTTTCATATAAGAAAGTTGTAACAATAGTAACAAATTTACCCTCTTAGAGTATAAAAAGTAAAGATTGGTCAATTCTGTTAAATCCAACTAATGGTTTTTGACAACCTGTTTATTGAAATACTAGATGGGTTACTGATTTAAGTGACATAATAGTTATTCTCAAGAATTCCAACGAATTGTTTGTATTAACCCGAGACACTACTTATTAGATTAAATAACAACATTAAATCATTAAATCATTGTATCATTATTTCATTGACCCTAATGTGCTTCCAGCCAGTTGTTGCCTTCTCCAAGATCAACCGTCAAGGGAATAGACATTTTATAGGCGTTCTCCATGTTTTCTTTAATGAGGGGTTTTAGCACCTGCATCTCATCATGGTGAATGTCAAAAACAAGTTCATCATGAACTTGCAATAACATTTTTGATTTATAGCCGCCAGTGTTTAGAAGGTCATTGATTTTAATCATAGCAATTTTAATAATATCGGCAGCACTTCCCTGTATGGGTGCATTGACAGCATTGCGCTCATCAGCTGAACGGACAATGGCGTTTCTTGAATTGATATTCTTCAAATAGCGTCTCCTTCCCAGAATGGTTTCCACGAATCCATGATCTCTTGCGAAATCTATTTGTTTTGCTATATATGATTTCAAAGTAGGGTAAGTCTCATAATAGGTTTCTATCAATTCTTTGGCCTCAGACCTGCTCAAATCGGTTTGTTGGCTTAAACCAAAGGCTGAAACGCCGTAAATAATTCCGAAATTAACCGTTTTGGCATAACTTCTCTGTTCTCTGGTAACTGTTGACAGATCAACTTTAAAAACTTTGGCTGCTGTTGATTTATGGATGTCTTCACCTCTTAAAAAGGAGTCCTTCATTTCTGTATCTCCACTCATTTCAGCAATCAGTCTCAGTTCTATCTGAGAATAATCAGCAGCCAACAAGGTGTAATTTGCGTCTCTGGGCACAAAAGCCTTTCTAACCTGTTGGCCTCTTTCTGTTCGAATAGGAATATTTTGCAGGTTAGGGTTGTTGGAACTAAGCCTACCAGTGGCAGCTACGGTCTGGCTATAAGTCGTGTGAATTCTTCCGGTCATACTGTTTACTTGGTTTGGCAAAGCATCAATATAGGTGTTCTTCAATTTAACCAGTCCTCTCCATTCTAAAATGTTCTTAACGATTTCGTGTTTCGAGGCTAGTTTAGACAGGACCTCCTCCCCGGTAGCATATTGACCTGTTTTGGTTTTTTTAGGTTTGTCTACTAGCTGCAGTTTCTCAAATAACACAACTCCCAATTGTTTGGGAGAAGCGAGGTTAAAATCCGTATCTGCTTCTTTGTAAATGAGATTTTCTAAATGCTGAATATCTTTAGAGAGATCACTAGACAACGATTTGAGGAAATTTTCATCTAAATTGATGCCCTCCATTTCCATGGAGGCGAGCACTTTCACTAAGGGAATCTCGATATCCTTAAATAAACTACTCAGCTTATTCTTTTCGAGTTCCTGTTCAAATACTTTTTTCAATTGCCAAGTAATATCTGCATCTTCAACGGCATACTGCGTGACTAAATCAAGGTCAACATCTCTCATAGTACCTTGATTTTTTCCTTTCTTTCCAATGAGTGCTTCAATTGGAATAGGGGTATAGCGTAAATAGGTTTCGGAGAGTACAGTCATGTTATGCCTCATATCAGGATTGATCAAATAATGCGCGATCATGGTGTCAAACAAAGGTCCTTTTACCTCAATTGAATAATTTTTCAATACTTTGATATCGTATTTCAGGTTTTGCCCCACCTTTTCAATACTTTCAGCATTAAAAAAGGGTGTAAATCTCTCTAAAACAAGATTTGCCTCCTCCTCATTTTCAGGAATAGGAACGTAGTAGCCCTTGCCTTTTTCATAGGAGAAAGCGATCCCTACTAATTTTGCCTCCAGCGTATTTAAACTAGTTGTTTCTGTATCAAAACAAACAGAAGGTTGTTGGAGCAATTTTTTTAAAAGTAGCGACTGAGACCATTCTGTATCCACAAATTGATAAAAATGATCAGTATTTTCCGCGTTTCGAAAGCCACTTGATAGCTCAGTTGACCCTGAGTCCTGACTTGCAATAGAAAACATATCTAATTGCTGACCGGTACTTTCCTCTTCAACTGCAGGTTTGGCCGGTGTGTCGACCTGAGCTTCAGTATTGGTTTTGACTTTAAAAATTCTGTGTATATTTTCCAGAGACCTTCTGAATTCAAGATCCTGAAATATGGCTGTTACTTTTTCAATATCAGGCGTGTTCAATTCGAAATTCTCTTCATGAAATTCAACCGGGCAATCGAGCATGATGGTGGCCAATTCTTTTGACAGTATACCCAGGTCTTTATTCGCTTCAACCTTCTCTTTCATTTTACCCTTGAGGTCACCGGTATTTGCCAATAAAGCCTCCATACTGCCATACTCTTTCAAGAATTTTTTAGCAGTTTTTTCTCCAACACCAGGTAATCCGGGGATATTATCCACTGAATCGCCCATCATGCCTAAAAAATCAATCACTTGTTTAGGGTCTTCAATTTCAAATTTTTCCTTTACTTTTTCAACATCCCAGATTTCAATACCGTTACCCATTCGTGCGGGTTTGTACATTACTACATTGTCTGTTACCAATTGTGCGAAATCCTTATCGGGGGTAACCATAAAGGTTTTATACCCTGCTTTTTCCGCTTGAACGGATAAAGTTCCAATAAGATCATCGGCCTCATAACCTTCCAATTCAATGATTGGAATATGCATAGCCCTTAGTATTTCATGAATGTAGGGTACGGCAATTTTGATGGCTTCAGGTGTTTCCAAGCGATTGGCTTTGTATTCAGGAAAAGCTTCTCTTCTTGCATGTGATCCGCCTTTATCAAAGGCCACAGCGAGGTGATCAGGTTTTTCCCGTCTAATGACATCCAATAGGGAATTGGTAAACCCCATAATGGCAGAAGTATCCATGCCTTTAGAATTGATTTGCGGATTTTTAATAAAAGCATAATAGCCACGGAAGATCAAGGCAAAAGCATCCAGTAAAAAAAGTCTTTTTTGTTCAGCCATTTAGAATTAGTTTGGTGATTGTAAAAGTACAAATTTGTATTTCGGGGATGAAAGAATAACATAATAATTGCTAAATAGTTAATTTTTTGGGCATTATAAATGATGTTGAGATAAAATACTATATTTGTATTTATAGAATTAAAAACTTAAGTATGACTAAGTTTGGAGAATTGATAGGGGCAAAAACCCCCACCTTAATTGATTTTTATGCAGACTGGGAAGGCGAGAATACAAATTTGCACTCTATATTGCGTGATGTTGCCGCTGCCCTTGGGGATAAAGCAAAAGTTGTAAAGATTGATGTGTCTAAAAATGAGACACTTGCAGCTGCTTTAAGAATTAAAGGTAACCCGACCTTCATCATTTATAAAAATGGCGAAATGAAATGGCGCCAAACAGGTCAGCAGGATGCTAATACTTTGATTAGTCTTGTACAGCAGTACGTTTAAAGTATAATCCTTACAAAATTTTTATTTCGGTTACTTGAATGTCGAATGTCGAACAAGGAATGAAGAATATGGAATTCACTTATGCCTACCTTGACTATTGCACTTAATGTTGATTATTTTTTTACTTCGAAATTTAAAATTCCTTATTCGAAATTCTTTATTCTATCTATTCTATAACGATTTAAAGTCATATCCTTTTTGAGTAAAATGCTCCAATACCTTGGGAAGCACAAAATCAAGATTCTTAAAAGATTTATCACTGTCATGGAAAACAACTATACTACCGTTTTTGATGTGTTTTAAGGTGTGCTCCAAACATAGTTCTTTCGGAAGACTTTGGTCAAAGTCACCACTTAGCACATCCCACATGATGATCTTGTATCCTTTTTTTCTAAGTATTTTAGCCTGTACCGGTCTGATCCGACCATGGGGTGGTCTGAAAAGTTTTTTCCCTTTTTTATCAGCATCATCATACAAATAGGATTCTGTTTTCAGTATGTTCTTTATGTATTTATTGGTAGGCGTCCTCCAACCCTGAAGATGGTTAAACGTGTGATTGCCAATACTGTGGCCCTGATCTTTAATCTGTTGATAGATATGAGGAAATTTTTTAATGTTTTCCCCTACACAAAAAAAAGTAGCCTTGGCCTCATAGGCCTGCAATGTCTCAAGTACCCATGGTGTAAAATCGGGTACAGGGCCATCATCAAAAGTGAGGTAAATCTCTTTTTTTGTGGTCTTGATCCGCCACGAATAATTATAAAAAAATCGTTGCACCAATCTTGGGGTTTTCACCAGATAAGATCTCATGTAATAGTATTTTTCGAATAAATTAAGGGGGCTTACCCAATATACAAAAAAATGAACAATGTATCCATTTACTCTTCCAACACTTCTTCCAGAAGCGTTACAGAGGTCATAAAATCTTCTTTAAGCTGACCAGAATATTCTTCTGTATCAAATTCTACACAGGTGGCAATGATATATTTATACAAGTCCAGAGTACCTTCAAGATCACCAAAATTTTGAGTGAGTTCATATGAATTAAGGCTGCTATAAAAGTAAATTCGTTCTTTGAAATTCTGAATGAGAAACTCTACAATTTTTCGCGCCTTTTCCGGCCTGTCTATATTGTAATAAGATTCGATATGCCCAATGACAAGTCTGAAATAACCATATGATTCTATAGGCATCTTTTCTAAAGACATATCAAGGATCTCCTCTGCTCGCACAAAATCTTTCTCTTTAATCAGTTCATCTGCAAGCCTTCCCAAACTATTTCTAAATGAGATACCGTTTTTCCTGGTTTCCGGATCATGGTAGATATCACCATCAGAATTTTTCCAGGTCCACTTTTTCACATTTTCATACATGATATCAGTATTGATCCTTCCCATATCCATAAAACTTCTTTGAGAATTTGAAGTCTTGATAGGAACAAATTTGTAGGCCAGACCATCTAACTGTAAATAATCCTTTAACCAAATATACTCCTCTGCAGCCTGAGCTCCTCCTGTAAAGTATAAGGGTCTTTCCCAATTATTATTTGCCAAAATATCGAGCATCAGTATCCTGTTTTTGATCAAGGCAGATTCAGAAATCTGTATGTCAATATATGGCTCAATCAAAGCAGCATCTTTTTCTGCAACGATACCATTTCTAAGCACAGCTTCTTTATCGACCATTAACCTTAACTTCGTTGTTGGATATACCTTTTCAGGATGGCCATTCTCTTCAAAATCAATAAGGGTTCGACTATCTTTGCTTTGTATCCACTTCATAAAGAACTTGATATCCATCACAGAATCCTTGAATTGAGGAAAAGGATAGGGATAATGATACGCCACATCGAGAGAACCTTCTTTATAGTCATCATGTGTTAATTGAGATGGGATAGGGTCAGCCTTATAGGTCTTTCTTTTTTGCTGATCGATATACCAGTCTTTGGCAAACAAACTCGTGTTGATCAGTTTGATATCTGTTCTGTAATCTTCCACTTCCTGCATATACCAAAGCGGGAAAGTATCATTATCACCAATCGTAAACATGATGGCGTTTTCCTGACAGGAATCCAAATAGGATTTTGCATTGTTCCAGGTTGTATATTTTCCTGAGCGGTCATGATCGTCCCAGTTTTCTTTGGCCATTAACACAGGCACCGCTAAAAGGCATATAGCTGTCAATGCTGTTGGCATAAAAGCGCTTGTTACTTTATTCTTAAGCTTCTCATATAAGGCCAGCACACCAAATCCTATCCATATGGCAAACACATAGAATGACCCTACAACAGCATAATCTCTTTCCCGAGGTTCAAACGGTTTTGGATTGGTATAGAAAATAATCGCAAGTCCTGTAAAAGCAAAGAACAGAAGCAGGATATAAAAATTATTCATATCTCTTTTGATATGAAATATAAGTCCGATTATACCTAATATAAGCGGCAGAAAATAGTATTTATTTCTCCCTTTGTTCTCAGTAATCTCGGTGGGAAGATTCTTTTGCGAGCCTAGTCTGATTTCATCAATAGGGTCAATTCCGCTTAGCCAATTCCCATGATTATCAAGATTACCCTGAATATCATCTTGTCTACCCGTAAAATTCCACATAAAATAACGGCCGTACATATAACCAAATTGGTAGGTAATCATAAAACTGATGTTTTCACCAAAATTCGGGCGTCTCTTTGATCTTTGAGGAATACCAGCTATCGCCTTGTAGTTTTTGACTACAGAACCAGATGGATCGACCATTCTGGGAATGATTCCTTTGTGTTTGCTGTTATAATTTGGTAAGGCATCTTTGTAATTATTAACAATTACATATTTACCGGCCTTTTCATCTTTTTCGTATTTAGGTTTGGCGTCACGATAAGGGTTTGCTTTATCTCTGTCAGCAGTTTGTGAATAATAAGAACCATAAAACACATTGGCATCTCCATATTGTTCTCTATTATAATAGGCGAGCAGTTCTCTGGCACTTGAGGGATTGTTTTCATTGATCGTGGTATTCGCGTTTGCACGGATAGGCAGCATCAACCATGAAGAGAATCCGATCATAATAAATAATACAGACAAGAGCAATAAATTTGCTGTATATAATTTTTTCTTTCTTGTATGCCTCAATCCAAAATAAAACAAGGCAACCAAAAGAATCCCTGCAATGATGCTCCCCGAATTAAAGGGTAATCCAAGACTATTGATAAAGAATAATTCTGAGGCACTAAAGAACCTTAAAGTAAAAGGGAACAACAATTTAAAAACAAAGGCTAAAACTAGGATTGATACTATATTGGCCAGAATAAATTGCTTGGCACTCAGTTCAGGGTATCGTTTATAGATGTAAATAAAAACTATTGAAGGGATCACCAATAAAGACAGGATGTGCACTCCAAATGACAGCCCTACGATAAAACTGATCAGTAACAGCCACTTGTTGCCTCTTGGCTTGTCCATTTCAGCTTCCCAATGAATGGCCAGCCAAAATAGTAAAGCCATTAAAAAAGAAGACATGGCGTATACTTCTGCTTCAACGGCACTGAACCAGAAACTGTCAGAAAAAGTATAGGCTAAGGCGCCAACCAAACCACTTCCTAGTATGGCAATTGAACTCCCTTTGGTCAATTCACCTGAAGATTTTTCGACTACTTTTTTCGCAAGTGCGGTGATCGTCCAGAAAAGAAAGAGAATCGTAAATGCACTGGCAAGGGCCGACATAAAATTAACCAACATGGCAATTTGTTCTACATCATTGGTGAAAGTGGCAAAGAATGCCCCCATCATTTGAAATAAAGGTGCTCCAGGAGGATGTCCTACTTCCAGTTTGACAGAAGTCGCAATATACTCCCCGCAATCCCAGTAACTAACTGTTGGTTCCAGCGTTAAAGTATAGGTAAGTAAGGCTATTCCAAAGGTCAACCACCCCAAAGCGGTGTTGAATTTTTTATAATCAAAAGAAAGCATATAGACAATTTAAAACTGAGGCGAATTTAGTAAATTAAATGGAAACTACTTGGATTTTGTAGACAAGCGAAAAAAATCAAAAAAACTCTTTTGCCAAACAAAAACTTTGTTCTAAATTTGCGCC
>CAZPHF010000112.1:0-7687 GCA_964586115.1 uncultured Flavobacteriaceae bacterium
TTTAACATCATAATCATAGATATTATTTATAGGTACAAATCTAAAGGCCGGCGAGTTAGGAATTCGTTGTTCAAATCGAGTAATGCATGAATTCTGCAATGCGAGAATACTTGAATTATTGATAAAACCATTATATCAATAAATCATTATCACACCCCTTCAGGCCCATCTAAGTTTTCTATTCCCATAGATGCTAAACTTGCTTTTCTAAGCGGTTCCACGGCATCGTTAAGTGCCTGGAATCCAAAATCAAGGCCTGCAATGGTTCTTAAAGGACGGCTTCCATTGGGAGTATTGATCAAATCTTCAAATATTTTAACTACAATCATAGGATCTGTCGGAGCGTCTGGGTTTTCAAACATCCCTTCTACTTGTTGGCCAAAGCCTTCAAAAAATTCTCCAACATGACTATATGCCGCAGCAATTTCCTCACTTCCTGCAGGAACTATATTACCAAAGAAATTTGTCGAGAACGGACCTGGTTCAACGATGACCACATCTATGCCCAATGGTGCCAATTCATAGCGCATGGCCTCGCTCAAGCCTTCCAGCCCCCATTTGCTGGCATGATATACACCGAATCCTGGGAAGGCCCCACGTCCGGCAATCGAACTAATTTGAATGATCAATCCTGACTTACGTGAACGCATTCCTGGTAGTACGGCTTTTGCTGTACGAAGGGTACCTACTATATTTAGATCTAATTGTGCCAAACATTGCTCAGAAGAAAAGGCCTCTATAGCACCGCCAAATCCAAGACCTGCATTGTTGATTAGCACATCTACAACAGGAATTTGAGCAACTGCAGCATTGACACTATCATCTGAAGTTACATCCATTTCCAGGACCTCTAAATTGACATTATTGGTAACTGCAAATTCTTTTAATGCTGCAGCAGCATCTGCATTTTTTCCATTGATATTTCTCATGGTTGCATATACATGATGGCCTTTTTCTGCAAGATATTTAGATGCACTGTTTCCGAATCCTGAACTGCATCCTGTAATCAATATTTTTTTCATAATATTTTGGTTTTTTATACCTTGAAATTATCCATAACAGCTGTTTTAAAAAATTCATATAGGACGAAAGTGTCAAATTAGTTTCCGAAGGGTAGATATATTTATCGAAGGCTTCTCAAAATGCAAAAATGCTTCAATGCTTCAATGCTTCAATGCTTAAATAAAAAAGCCTTACTTAAAAACCTTGCCCTGTACAAATTGATTTCAATCAATCAGCTCAATGATTTAAATCATAGGATATTAGGCTATTGATCACTTTCTTTATAGTACCCATAGAAAGTCACCATGAATCTTAAAAAGTTCTTATCAGAACTTGAAAGACGCAAAGTCTATAGGGTTTCTATTGCCTACGGTATTGCTGCATGGGTACTGGCGCAAATCGCCGGTCTTATTACGGCTAGTTTTGAAGCCGAACCCTGGGTGATGCAAATGATTATTGCCATCTTAATTCTTGGATTTCCTGTCACGCTCGTACTTTCATGGATTTTTGACATTGGCCCTGAGGGAATTGAACGAACCTTACCCAAAGATGGAACTATAGCAACAGAGAACGAACCCCTTTCAGTAAAGTTGGTCATTAGCAGTCTGATTTTAATCATTTTGATTGTTTTTGGAACCAGGTGGATTATACTTGAGTTTAGTAAAATGAACAAAGGGCCGATACAATCTTTGGCTATTTTACCCTTTGATAATTTTACTGGTACTGATTCTTTAGAATATTTTGTTGCTGGAATGCACTCCTCCCTTATTGGTGATATGCAAAAAATCAGCGCCCTGCGCGTACCCTCAAAAACCTCCTCTAATTCTTTTAAAGACGACGCCATGTCGATTCCCGAAATCGCTGCGCAATTAAATGTTGATGCTGCGGTTGAAGGAGAAATTACTTGCATGGGAGATGATTCTATTTGCGTTCAAGTCAGATTGATTCGTGTGTTTCCTGAAGAAGAGCAACTTTGGGTACAGGATTACAAAATTGAAAAAAAAGAGATCCTGAATTTTTACAATAAAGTAACAAAACAAATTTCTAAAGAAATAGACATTGCCTTAACCCCTCAGGAAGATCGCTTGTTGGCTAGCTCAAAAACAGTAAATCCAGAAGCTTATGATGCTTATTTAAAAGGACTCTATTACTGGGAAAAACTGGATGAACAGTCGACTCAAAAAGCTCTGGAGTATTTTCAACTAGCTGCGGATTTAGATCCGGTATGGGCAGATCCTTATGCAGGGCTGGCAAATTCCTGGAGTTTGTTTGGTTTTTTTGGGTTTTTACCTAAATCTGTGACACTTCCAAAAGTATATCCCTATCTGAACAAAGCCCTGCAATTGGATCCAAATTCTGCAAAGGCCCATTATGTTGCAGCCATTCTGGCGGTATGGTCAGAATGGGATTGGGAGAAAGGTGAAAGGGAATTTTTAAGATCCATTGAATTAGACCCAAACGATGCCTTATGCAGAATGTACTATGCTCATTTATTAATGATCTTACGCAGATCAGACGAAGCTAATCAGCAAGCCAGTATCGGACTGGCACTAGACCCGATGAAACCATTGGTTTTAGGACTTTATGGAGTGGTGAATTGGTATAACAATGATGACAAGGAAGCCGCATTTAAGGCTTTTGAGAAATCGCTTTCAATTGATCCGGATTTTGCATTTGGGAAGTTCAATTTAAATGAAGTTCAATTGGAGAGTACTTATAAAAATGAAGAATATAGTAAATGGATCGACCTTTGGAATAATAAAGTAGGAGTTTATGGACATTGGAATAAGGAAGGAAGAGAGGCCGTTTTAAAAGCCTTTAATGAAAATGGTCATATCGCAGCCATTGAGGAAATGTTTAGGATGAATGACATCTATGGGGATGACTGTTATATGAGTGGTGATGTAAAAGCAGAAAGATATGTCAAACTCGGAAATATTGACAAAGCCATGGAATGCATTGAAAATGATTATAAAAAACGAGGGAATATGATGCCATATATTTCAACAGAATTTCCTTATTATAGGCAATTTAAGGATAACCCCAGGTATATGGATATCCTAAGGAAAATGAACCTTCCTCTTCCTAAAAACTAGTCTCAAACTCCTATAATCTTAATATTGTTTACATCAACTAACAATTCACGAATACCAAAATTACTATAAGAGAGCATGAGTAAAAGAACGAAACCAGCCTGGCGGACGGGCAAATAAAATAGGCCGATTTAGATCTAGAGAAACATTATCATTTTAACAGAACACTTCGATGTTCAAATATCCTAAAAAAGAAAACTTCTATTAAAGGTTTACCACATATATTAGAAATACAGCTGAGATGATTATAAAAATCACAGATTCAATGACCAGGTTTCTTTTCTCTTTTTCAAAAACTTTCATAGCAATGTTTTTAATTATAACTATAAAACGAATTATTTATAAAAATATTTGAGCCAGGAGGTTTAAGTAAAACAAATTATTCGAGCATTGAAGCATTGTAGGATTCATGCATTTGAATAAAGAATACCTTCCTGTCGGCAGGCGGGTCGAAGTATGTATGCACCCAACCATCCCCACAAAACCTTTAAAACCCCAATCACAATCAATACCTCCAATGATCCTAATCATTGCACTAAACCGCATGACTGCATAACTTTAATAGACTATTATATTAAATGGAATTTTAAATAAAGTAATCATGATTAAAAAGAAAAATGTAGTCTATAGAATGCTATTGCTCTTTAGCTGTATGCTGCTGGTAGCGACTATAAACAATTGTACTTCAGACAGCAAGGATGATGAGCTAGTCATTGAAACTTTCCTTGAAAAAAACGATGGAACAAAATGGAAGGTCACTGAAGAGGATGAAATCATTTATTTGAGAATCAACGAAAACATGAGTAAGCCAATAGAACTTTGGATCTCTGAGATCATTATGGCAAAGGGAATGGCCGACGACGACTGTTACTATTACAGCGATGATTTGATGGGAGAAGAAGAAATGGAGATTCTTGAAAATTCAGCTAATAAATTGACTTTCACCTACCTTGGTAATGAAACTTGGGAATTCACCGTGGAAGGCAGTCAGCTAAAAATGCTGTTTTCAAATACCGGTGGACAACAAGAACTGGTTTATTTTGACAAAACCAATGACGATGTTGATAGCTTTGAGATCTGCTCTGAAGAATTTAAGTTTCGTTTTTTAAAATGAACAGAACAGGTGATTGGAGAATGAAGAACATATTCAATCATTTCAACAAATAAAACTTAATTCAACACCTTAACAGACAAAACCCTAACATCAACAACAGGCCTATCAAAATCTCCGGTTTGCACCGTGGCAATAGAATCGATGACTTCGAGCCCTTCAACAACTTCTCCATACACCGTATAGTTCTGGTCAAGATGCGGGGTCCCTCCTATTGTCTTATAAATTTGGCGATGTTGCTCAGGGATGGTATACGATTCAAAATTAGTATAGGTCTCGGCCATATTGCTAATACTGTCACTATATAACGTGTATTGTTGCAAATTTTCATTATCCATAGCCTTTTGCAAAGAATCAAGTAGCGGCTTGTTGCCAGGATCTTTTTTAAAATAGTGCTGACCGAGCCAAGTGTTAATTCTTGCCTGTGCCCTATCAAGAAGGCTGTCATTAAACACCTTTCCATCCACGATATAGAATTGAGTTGAACTGGAAGCACGCTCGATATTTCCGTCTCTTGCTGCCGCCAAGACTCCTTTTTTGTGAAATAAATTCGGATTGAATTCAGCAGCCACTTTATACTCAAGACCTCCATTACCAAGCGTATCACCTGCCTGGGCTTTTTTACTATCCGGATCTCCGCTTTGTATCATAAACGAATCAATCACCCTGTGAAACAATACACTGTCATAAAAACGTTCATTAGCAAGTTTGATAAAATTATCACGGTGCAATGGAGTTTCATTGTATAACTCAATCACCATGGTGCCATGATCTGTGACCATTTCAATTCTTTTTCGCACTTCTTCTTTCGTTTCTATAGTTGTTGGCTTTTTATTACAAGCATAAACAACAATGAAAAGGACAACTACCAGCAAAGTTCTAAGAACTATTTTCATAAATAAGTGTTTGATATTATATTTTACAATTAACAATTACTAAACATTTTAAGCTTAGCTAAGAACTTTTTAAACCAATTTTAAATATAGGAAAATTAAATTGTTCGTGCCCTTTATCTTGAGTATTAACAAAATAAATCATCTAATATCCTTTAAAATTATAGATCACTTTGATAATCCTAAAAAACCATATAGGCAATGATTTTACTCAAATATTATTAATCATTTACCTACCTTTAACTCTTCAAAATTCATAATGAAAATAGAAGTGCAAGAGGAAAGTACAGCGCCTAATAACCTATATTATCCACCTGGTGGAATTCTTATCTGGATCATTATTTTTCTCGAATTGATCACTTTTGGTATTGCTATGATAGCCATGGCTTACTATGGCCGACAGGAAGCCATGAGTTTTCACGAATCAAGATTACAACTCAGCGCTACGTATGGTCTTATCAACACTCTTTTTCTACTCACAAGTGGCTTATTTATGGCAGCTGCAGTAAATGAATTCAAAAAGGGTCAATTTTTAAAAGCCAGACAATATACAGGTTTGGCCATGGTATTGGGCTTACTTTTTTTGATATTAAAAAGTATAGAATACAATGCGAAAATTGACTCCGGACTCACCATGGGCTATAATACTTTTTTTAACTTTTACTGGCTACTCACCCTATTCCATGTAGTGCATGTAATAGTTGGCCTGGTGATCCTGTCATTCTTTTTTGTCGGCATCAAAAACAGAAGTACAGCTCTTGAAGACCTTGAAGCCGGAGCCGCCTTTTGGCACATGTGTGATTTGATTTGGATCTTGTTGTTTCCTGTAATTTATTTACTCTTTTAGCCATGAACAAGAAACTCAGTATAACATGGATCTCATTGATTGGCCTAACGGTAATTTCAGCCTTATTTGCAAATACTTCTCTCGGCTATGCTTCATTTATAATCATAGCGCTAGCCAGCGTCAAATTTCTAGGTATCGCGTTTCAATTTATGGAATTAAAAAAAGCACACCTATTCTGGAAGATCAGCTTGTGCCTCTTTTTATCCTTATTCAGTATTTGCCTGCTATTATTGGTATGACACATATGAATTAAAGTATTGTAGTATCCAAATATTTGAATTTCAAACTTCAAATAAGAAAAGGTCTTTAAATTTCAAAATTGAATTACAAACCTCTTGAATCATAAGTCAAGTATCAGTCTCTTTTCGTTTCTTTTTCTTATCCAACTTCAGAGCCTCCGGTGCCACATACCAATGAGGATAAAGGTTTAAAACCTTATCTTTTTCTTCAAACCTGGCATATCTTTTCATCCCATTTTTAGCAAAGGATTTATCAATTTTATGTACTCCAAAATTTCTTTTCTTCATATATGCATTGGCCTTAATAGAACTTTTGTTATTGACCACGGTTTTGATTCGATGAAGGCGGGTATCGTCAACCGCCGGATCAACCGGTTCCATATCGATCCCTTCCATTTGAAGCCTTACTTCCATTAAATAGATTTTCCCCGGATCCAGATTTGCCTTGACATACGATTTATAATAGGTAAATGTAATGGTTGATATATTTGATCTAATAGCCCAAAACAAATGCTCACCCGGTTCACATTCATATCTGATAAAATTTCTATACGACAGTATCCCCATAGCTTCTTCAGAATCAAAAATAAAAGTATTGGCCAAACTTCCGAAACCTCCTTTCAGCGTCCTGACAAAATATACCACCGCCTTGTCAGCAGGAGCGGGTTCAAAGGTTTGACTAAGAACAGGAAGACAAATAAACAAGTATAGCAACGCAATCAGCAATTTTTTCATGATCAAAGCTTTAGCATATACTAATTTGCAAATTACTTCAATAAAATACATTGATCTTTGTCAAGTAATCAATTGATGTGGATCATGGAGGTAATGATTTATTGAGGCATTGTAACTATATGTCACCCCTCACTCTTTCAAACCCAAAACCAAATAAACAAAAAAAGCACCCCTAAGGATGCTTTTTAAATTCTTAAAAAGAGAAGAAATTACTATTTTTTTATCTCTTCATCGGTAGACTTTTTAACTTCTCCCTTTTCATTCAACTCAACAATTTCATAACCCAATTCATTCAGGGCTTCAATATTGCTGGCTTTATCTCCTACTACTACAATATTCATATTGTCTACTTGCAGGGTTTTATCAGCTAAAGCGTTGATCTCTTCCTTAGAAATGTTTTTGATGATCTCAGTTTGTTCATCTACATAACTCTTATCGAGATCATAATGTACGATTCTGCTTAGGAAACCTGCTTTTTGTCTAGGTGTTTCGTAGCTACGTGCATCACGCTGTCCAATTGAATTACGCATAAAGGTCAATTCTTCATCGGTAATACCATCTTTTTTATAGTTGGTGATCTCCTTCATAAATTCAGAAACAGCTCCTGCTGTTGCATCGGCTCTTACCCCTGCACTGGCAGTATATGGTCCTGGATTATCATCTGAACTAAAATAAGAACGTGCCCCATAAGTCCAGCCCTTGTCTTCTCTTAAATTTAAATTGATCCTACTGTTAAAAGCACCACCTAAGGCATAATTCATCAAATA
>CAZPHF010000113.1:0-7667 GCA_964586115.1 uncultured Flavobacteriaceae bacterium
GAGAATGGAAACGTTTAGAGTACTAATGATAAAAGACCAAGCTGAATAAGCCTGGCTTTTTGTTTTTAGACAAGACCGTAGAGCTTTCTCTTAAAAAGATTGGTAGAAACTAATCTAGTAAAGAAATTCTTTTAAGGCTCCTTAATTAGCTTCAGGAGTCTTTTATCGAAATAGAAATCCTCGGACCTTACTAATTTAATTGAGTTCAAAAAATCAGGGTGACGCGTATTTATAATGTAATTATACTCATTGGTTATTATTGCTGACGGTATTTTTAGAACTAAACTTCTGTTAGTTCTATACCAATCACTCCCAATATTTTGTAGTTTCGAATATGAATTAAAATCTCTCCAATTCTTTGGCAATATTTTACTTTGAATTTGCTCAATAAGATGATCATTATCCTCAATCGAGATAACCATGATTTTATAGTTGATTAAAGGCTTTATTGAATTTAAATGAACCATTAATTCCAGTGTGGCCAATGATCTTGAAGAAGCAGTATAAAGAACAAATTCGCCATCTCTGTTCCAACGGGCAGAAGCACCAGAAGCAGTTAAATATTTTGCATATTTGCTGGTAGATATTCGGTAAACTTCCATAAGCTACAAATTATCACCATACTCTATGCCGGTGAGTCGGTCATCAATAAAGTTTATTCCGGCATTAGATTTCAAAAAGGAAAAAGGTTTTTTTCCTCCCAAAGCAAAATTCTCTTTATTCAACCATGTTCTGAAACTATCATCATTACCAAAAACTAAGCGACCATGTTTGAATAGAGTCAAGAGAAGAACCGTTTTTTCCTTTAAAGATTGTCTTTCAATCTTTACCTTATACGATTTAAAATCTCTTAACCTCCTTTCACTCACATCCAACAAATCAGCCATAAGCTTATCTGTCATTTTAGACATCAATTTAAAGACTAGCAAGTATTTCGAATCCAACTCTGTTTGATGTAAAAAATTGACTATTTCCAAATCATCCATTCTCGTTGGAATCTTCCTAATTAGTCTTTCCGCATTTTTAATTTCTATAGTTGCCATATTCAAATATAAGCATTATTACCATATATAAACGGCAATTTTTCCTAATTATTTCTCAATAAGACGCTGCTATTACTTCTTCCGTCAATAATGTGTGTGTTTAGTGTTTATAAAGGTAAACCCAATCCGTTTCTGGCAGTGCATTCGGACATCTAGGCTACTGCTGTTTTGGCACAAGTCGTTAGGTAATGAAACTATTCTGATCTGAAAAGAGAAGCTTTCGCAAGATTGCTTCCTTTTTTGTTTGCCAATAATATCAAGTTAAGCCTATTTCAAAGGTTTAATCCGAACAGTCAAATCCTCCTCTACCATGATGCAATGATTTTCAGGCACTTCCTTCCAGAATTCTTTATTATCTGTCAAAACTTCTGAAGAAATGAGAACCGAGTTTTCATTATTTTTTAGCTGTTTACAGGTTAAATAGCCTTCCTCAGATACATAACATTCAGTATTTGAAGCAATATGTAAGGATCTGGTTTCTTTAGCCGGATCTGTGCTATAACGTGTGGCAATAAGTGACTTACCATTTGTAAGTACTAAGTTATACAAAGAGGGTCCTTCGATCTTGCTTTCTTTTTTCATCTCTTCTATTTCTGCAAAAGTTTGAGACAGACAATTCGAAAGATCTTCCAAACTTAAGGATCCCTTTTGCTCTTTTAATTCACCTGCCAGGGTAAGAAACAAAGCGAATATATATTGTGTATCGGTTTGCCCCTGGATCCATTGAAATAAATCATCATTCAAACGATTGATCACTTTCCTTTTTATTTTACCAAACTCCTTGATACCTCCATTTTGCATCATGAGGAATTCCTTATAATGAAAAGGATGACTATTATGAATCGAAACTCCACCTTGAGTAGCTGCTCTAATATGAGCCAAAAGACAATTCGTTTTGATCATGGAAGCATTATAAGAAAGGTTTTCGTCATTCCAGGCAGGCCGTATGGATCTATATAAGGCTGGCTCCTTTCTTCTGAAGTGATTATACCAACCAATTCCAAAACCATCACCATTAACAGTCATTTCTGACTCCAGGGCATGATGACTTTGCTTCATTAGAGAGTTCTTTGGTTTCAGAATTAATTCATCTGCGAAAATGGGTTTACCGATATAAGCTATAAATCTGCACATAGAGACTATTTTAACTGTGGAGATAGATTTTTAAAAGATTCAAATCAAAATAAGCTTACTAAAGTTACTTCTTTTTCAGTGAAATGATGGTCAGTTTTACGACAAATGATCAATGAATAAATTGTTATGATGGTTACTTACCTTATTCAAGAAAAACATCTTATAATCTGAACTCTTTTGTCCAGTTGGGTTTATAACATATAAAGTTGGCTGATATAATTGAAATAAAAAGACCCCAAATTGAATGCAGAAAGACCAGACAAAACTCATACTATATTGCTTCGATAACTAAACACACCCCTTGGTTAAGAAAATAACGTCTTTGGTCCTATATTGTTTGTGGCTTCTTAACAATAGCTGTAACTTCATGCGTATAAAGCTAATTTTATGAAATGGGTATTTGCTATTTTTTTTATGATTCATTTAAATACAATGCCCGCTTATTCTCAAAGATCACTATCTACCAAAATCAATCTGTCTTACTTTTCAGCACAACCCTACTCTACTCAAAAAATATTACTATCTCCTAGTGTTTTACTGCAAACGGGAATTGAAAAAATACCTCAGCTTAAAGAAAAATCCACAGCAGATTATGTCACTTTTATCTTATTATGGATAACAACTTTACTCACGATCTTCACCCCGTTGACTTTAATCTATTTGTGGATTCTTTATTCCACTATTTATGTGAAAAAATACAGGCGTATTTTTAGTATAAAAAAATGGATTTTTGGGAAAAGCAATCTCACGCATGATGACTTAAATGATGTCATACGTTTGTCTTATAGAAAAGTCTATTCCTTAATGGTGGGGTTTGGAATAGCCATTGTGGCATATGCTATAGCTTCGATTCGGTTTATGCTTCTAAATTTTGATGAGATGGAGACGGCAATGAGTGAATATTTTAGATTTCCTTTTTTAGTCCTGGATGAATTTGGATTGATCAATTCCAGCAAAGAAATAGAAATGAAATTTGAAGATTTCTGGAATCATATGTTACTTATCGTTGTGATTTCAGGTATGTTTTTTCTAGTCGGCTACCTCTTAGGCTCTCTTGTAGTGGATTTACGATTTAAATTACTCAACAAGCAAGTTCAGAAATCTTCTAAGAAAATTAGAATTAAAAAAGAAATGTTCAGCCTCAAAACCAAAGAAGATCATACACTTCATGCATGAGCCAATGCATTTATGTGATCCACAAAATCAGGGTTTCACCACAAATTAATTTTTCCATCACTTTTTCTATCTTTATCCTTCAGAAAATATTCTACCAATCAAATTTGACGCAATGAAGCCAAGAATTACATATTTCATCTTCCTTTTCATGTTTTGCAGTCTTTCACTAACAGCCCAAGTGAATTTTTCCAATGATCCTTTAGAGGCTGAATTCGTTACTGAAGACGTAGATCGATTTTGGCAGGCTTTTGATGAGATGGAAAAATCAGGAGAGAACACCTTTCAGGCTTATATCGATGACGGTACTCCAGGCCTAAATGGATTTATTGACAACAGAATCTTAGGAGCCGACTCTCTTTACGCCATGGTACAGTTAAGAAAGGCTGATTACCTAAAATCAAAGGATTTACTCCTGGATCTGGAATCCAAACGAAAAAGGATCAGGTCAATCTATGCTGCCATGAAATACTGGTATCCGGAGGCCATATTTCCTCCTATTTACTTTGTAGTTGGACGATTTAATTCTGGTGGAACCGTTTCTGAAGACGGCGTCATTCTAGGTTTGGAAAAGCAGAACGATCTTGAGGGTCTTCCCGGGTTAGTGGCCCATGAATTGATCCATTTTCAACAAACCAGCCTCGGTGCGGAAGAGAATCTTTTATTCCAATGTCTCATTGAGGGCAGTGCTGATTTTATAGGTGAATTGATCTCTGGTGAACAAATTAACGGCGATGCCTTTGTCTATGGTGAGGAGCATAAAGCGGCCCTTTGCAAGGAATTTGTCCAGGTCATGAATAAAAGAAATTATACTGACTGGCTATACGGAACCTCGGGTAAAGATGATAGGCCGAATGATCTTGGCTATTGGATGGGGTATAAAATTACAGAAGCCTACTTCTACAAACAACAAGATAAGATGAAGGCCATTAAAGATATATTACACATGAAGAATCCGCAAGTCTTTTTACAAACCAGCGGATTCCTTAATGATTATCTTAAAGAAACTTCGGATTAGTTTCTCTGATGGACTGTGTGTTTATTTCACTTTAGCTCTTGCATCTAATCCAAAGCTTTCTTGTACTGCTTTATACCACTCCTCATCAGCAGCGGCATTCCAGTCTACCCATTGCTCGTCTGTCATTGAGGCTCGCCAATCAAGAAATGGTTGGGCATCTGGCCCGACAGGATGTCTTAACTCCCAGGTACCGCTTTCAGCAACATCAAGAATGGTATCAGCAACTAAAGTTGGTGAGGTGGGATGTTCCAATGATGCTCTGAACATGCCTCCAAATCTAAAAGATTGTGGATATAATGAATTAGGTGAAGCATGTTGTATGTCATTCGCCATATCGGTGTTGATGATACCCGGTTCAATAATTGCTACTCTGATATTAAAGGATTTTACCTCTTGCGCCAATGCTTCACTAAAGGCTTCGAGAGCGAACTTTGACGCCGAATAAGGCGCCAACGGGGAACTCGAAATATGACCTGCCACCGATGCTATATTGATGATACATCCATTTTTCGATTTCCGCATTAAAGGCAATACAGCTTTGACGCATCGTATGACACCAAAATAATTCGTTTCCATGACTTCTTTAAAAACAGATAGATCCATTTCCTCTATGGCCCCATGTCGTTCTATACCTGCATTATTTACAATAACATCAACCGGACCGTTCTCTTTTTGAATATGATCAATACATTCATTCACCGATTCGTCAGAATTCACATCCATCTTCCTCATTATAATACTTAGTGATTCTTCCTTTACTTTTTCATATAAAGTAGTCGCCTCCTCCGGGTTTCTCATCGTCGCATATACTTTATATCCTGACCTGGCAAATGCCAGTGCTGTATCTAGTCCAATTCCTCTGTTTGCTCCTGTAATAATTACTGATTTCATATATTTTGTTTTAGAAATTAATGTGTTTCATCATCATATCGTTTTTACCCCTTACAAAAAAAGAGTATCCATCCATTTTAGGTTATCCATTGCCCGAAAGATATGAAGTAGGCGATTTATTTCAAGTTTGCACTTCCTTCTTCTTGGCATTCACAAAGAACATCTTCATCATCCCCTTGTTCTTTACATCAATTTCTCCTCGAAATTCACAATCATAATGATCTTTGATAAGCTCGTAGGTACTTTCAGATATATTGATCCTACCGGGTTTAGATTTTGTTTCCATCCTAGATGCAACATTTACGGTATCTCCCCAAATATCATAGGCAAATTTCTTAGTCCCTACCACTCCGGCAACAATCGGACCCGTATTGATTCCTATCCTAACATCGAAGGTCTGGTGGTTCATCAAATCAGAATTTTTGGATTCATTAATGAATTCAATGATCTCAAATGCGGCCTCTATGACATGAAAAACATGGTTTTCATCAGGATCGGGCAATCCACCTGCACACATATAGGCATCTCCTATTGTTTTTATTTTTTCCACATCATATTTTTCCATGATCTCATCAAACCTGGAAAAATAATAGTCCACACTATTGACCAATTCTTCAGGCTTCAGGTTTTTTGCATAAGCAGTAAAACCTACAAAATCAGTAAATAATACGGTTACGGCTTCGAAGCTTTTGGCTTTCACCTTACCAAATTCCTTCAATTCCTGAGCTGTTTCCTCGGGAAGAATATTTAACAACAGGCTTTCTGAACGATCCTTTTCTGCCTCTATGATTACATTGGTTTCCTTTATGAATTTATATCTTCTAAAAAGACCTAAAGCGAGTAAGACGATAAGAAATAAAGCAATCGCTACCCCATATATGGCGTTTTTTTGACGCTTCTCTGTTAATTCTAGAATTTGAGCTTCCTTTTCTAATAACCCGATTTCATCCTCTTTTTTGGATAGATCAAAACCAAATTGAAGCCCTCGCATCTTATCATTGGTTTCTAAATTGAATATCGAATCTTTTTGCGCTAAGTATTTGGCTTGATATTGGTATCCTTTTTTAAAATCTCCCTTATTTACATATGATTGAGAGATTCCATCATAAATTTGTGCCAATTCATAACTTAAGTCTTGACTGATCGCTAAATCTTCAGCTTCCCTATAAGCACTTATCGCTTTATTAAAGTCATTGTTTTGATACACTATGCCCAATTCAATTAAGCATTTAACTTTCACCAATAAGTTATCCTCTTTGACCGCATTTGAATAACACTCATTTAAAAGACTAAGAGATGCTTCAAATTCTCCCAATTTGAACTTTGTCTTACCCAATAATAATAAATTTTCTGAATAATATAAAGTGTTTTTTGTGACCTCAAGTCCTTCTTCAAAATATTCCAGGGCACTTTGATAATTACCTTTGGTATATTCAATCTCACCTACCCCGAAATAATAGCCTTTTGAATTAGCGGGATCATTTATAATCTTTAAATAAGGGTAAGCTTGTGCGTAATAATTTAACGCTTTATCCCAGTCCTGAGGACTATCTGAATAGACCCCGGCTATATTTAACAATGCAGTCGATATACGTAATGGGTTCTTTAATTTTTCAGCAATTCTCAAAGATCGCAAAAGATAATCAATAGCCTCAGCATTGCCGCCTTGACTGAAATATGCGATCCCCAGATTACTCAATATATTAGAAATCCCTATGGAATCTTTGAGTATTTCAAAATTCTCTAATGATTGTGTCCAATAATCAAAAACTTCCAAATAATTTCCTTTATAATAATTGGCATTGCCAATCTGTTTTAAAGAAAGTGCTTTACCTTTTATATAACCCAGTTCTGTTGAAAGGTCCCTTGCTTTTTCGCTATATTCTAACGATTCATCAATATTCCCTTGATTCAATAATTCTAAACCCAGATTATTTAAGGTGGCTACCATAGCAGTATCTTTTGCTCCTGTTGCAACGATCCCTTTTAAGCTGTCTACTTGTTTGTTTTGAGATAAAACAGGCAAAGACGCCATTAAAAAGAGGCAAACAACAGCAAAAAATACCTTCTGGTTTCTAGTCATATTTAGTTTATTCTTGTTTTATAATGTTATACACTTTTTCACCCTTTTTTGTAGTGATTTTTACGAAATAAAAACCATTTAAATAAGAGGTCATATCAACATTTTTGATTTTTGAGCTATTTTTGTTGAATCTATTGTGATACTTTAATACACCGTTCAAGTTATAAATATCAACGTCACTATTTTCTGAAACATTCTGTTGAATAGTCAGAACGGTTTGTACCGGATTTGGAAATACTGTATATGAAGGGTCACCTTCGGCAACGCCTCCACTGCATTTTCCTGAATCAGCGTTAGCTGAAGCTGAAGTAGACGTTTTATGAGT
>CAZPHF010000114.1:0-7503 GCA_964586115.1 uncultured Flavobacteriaceae bacterium
TTGGTACGCCAAGTGAAGAGAAATTTTTCGGTAAAATCTGGATGGTAAGAGAAGGCCTTTGGGATGATGTTGATGTAAATATTAGCTGGCATCCAAATGCGATGACCGAAGCAGATGTTCAAAGTTCTTTAGCTTTAGTAGATTTTAAAGTGGAGTTTTTTGGCCAGGCAGCGCATGCTGCAATGGATCCTTGGAATGGAAAAAGTGCTTCTGATGCATTGGAATTATACACCACAGGAATCAATTACTACCGCGAACATGTTAAGCCAAGTGTTAGAATGCACTATCATATACAGGATGCAGGGCAAGTAGTTAATGTTGTTCCTGATTATGCAAAATTATGGGTTCGTATCAGAGATTCTAAACGAGAAGGTATGAATCCTGTTTATGAAAGAGTGATGGAAATGGCCAAGGGAGCTGCGATCATGGCTGATGTCGATTATAAAATATCTTTGATTTCTGGTATTTACGAAATATTGGTCAATCGAACAGGTGGTGAAATCATGCAAAATAATCTCGAACTTCTGGGGCCCATCGTCTATACAGAAGAAGAAATAACTTTTGGTGAAAAAATACAGGAAGCTACCAATAAACCCCAGGTAGGATTCGACAGCAATATCAATCCTTTAAGGGCAACCCTTGAAAATCCTGACGGAGGTTCTACCGATGTAGGCGACGTTAGCTGGAACGTACCCAATATAAATCTTAGAATCACTACTGCCCCAAAAGGGACACCATGGCATTCATGGGCAGTTGTAGCCTGTGGAGGAATGTCAATTGGCCACAAAGGTATGATGCATGCAGCTAAGGCTATGGCAATGACCATGCTTGATTTGTATGAAAATCCCAAAATGATTGAAGAGGTGCGTCAGGAATACAAAGATAGAAAAGGTGCTGAAGTCTATAAAGCCATGATTCCGGAAGGCCCACCTCCTATCCCTTCTCGTTAAGATTCACCAGAAGGTGTATATGGATTATCTTTTTTCTTCAAAGATACCTCTATGAGATTCCAGATAAGTCAAGGCATTTGTTCCCTCATGAAACAAAAGATCCAGGATACTTAAGTTATTTATAAAACCATGCTTATTATCAAAAACTTGTGTATAGGAACTCAGGTCATAAGCAGGTTCTTTTCTGGCATCGACTAAAAAACGATAATCCTGAACTTCTGAATTCAATTCCTTATAGGTATCTGTAAATGTGATATTGTTTTCCAATTGAAGGCAAGAACTCATTATTTCATGGGCTTCTAAATTCAGATCCAGTAGATAGGAATAAGATTTCTCAAATACGATCTTGATCTCATCTTCATAAAACTCAAAATAGGGAGAAGAACGATAGGACGATTCTAAAGACTTTATAAAAATCTTCTGCCAGGAAAAACTATTGTCAATTTTAACCTCTTTGGTTTTTTGCCTTCCCTTTGATTTGGAATGCAAAATGGGAACAGATAGCAATTGCTTACCATTGGCCCCATAGATATAACACCTGTTCCTATAGGTCTGCTTTTGAAAGTTATCCTGCTTCTCAAAAACGATAGCTGTTTGACTGGCCATAGCCACATATTGAGTCACTGGGCCAAAAAACGTAGGTTGTATCAATAAAGCCATGACAATAACATATCTAGTTAAGCAGCTTTTCTTCTTTTTCTATACCAATTAAAGCCATAAAGAGCAAGCATCAATCCCACAAATGGATAAAAATAAGATACTCGCTTTCCGCTTCCGCCAACAGTTGTAAACAAACGATCCCATCTGACCTTAGCCAGACCCTGACCATCAGAATCCCAACTAAACCAGATAAAAACCGGCTTTCCAACCACATGATCAAAAGGAACAAAACCCCAATACCTTGAATCTTCAGAATTATGCCTGTTGTCACCCATCATCCAGTAATAATTTTGCTTAAACGTATAAGAACTAACCGGGTCCGAACTTCCATTCAAATAGATCTGTCCATTATTTACCTCAATACTGTTCTTTTCATATTCTATAATGATCTGCTTATAAAAAGGCAAGGTTTCTAAATTTAAGTCTACTGTTTTACCTGCTTCCGGGATGTAAACAGGGCCAAAATTATCCTTGTTCCAATTAAGGGAAGCAACATTTGGAAAGACTTCTTCCCTTTCTCCTTTTGGACTAATTCGTTTTCTCAATTCTTTTACCGTAGGATTTTTACTGACCAGCTGTGCATCCTCGTCTGAGAGGTTTAATATATAATTCCCATCTTGTAACCTTCCGCCTTCCCTAACATGATAACGGCTTTTTAAACTCTTTACGCTCAAAGCTTTACCGTCGGTGTCTGTTTCATAAAAAAATTGCAGTCTCGCCCTGTCTGGTAACTCATTCTTTATACCATTGATGTAGACATAACCATCTCTGATCTCCAGAGAATCTCCCGAAACACCAACACATCTCTTTACATAATTAGATTTTTTATCTATTGGTTTTCTGATCCTTCTATTGGTTCTCTTAAAGAACTGCTCCACGGTATCTACGGGCCAGCTAAATACTACGATATCGTTTCGTTTGATCTTCTGCAGGGCTGGTAATCTTAAGTAAGGTAATTGAGGGAAATTCAAATAACTTTTGATCTTAACAAACGGAAGGGTATCATGTACCATAGGAGCTGCCACAGTTGTCATAGGAACTCTCGCCCCGTAGTGGAACTTACTCACAAAGAGGAAATCTCCAATCAACAAAGACTTTTCCAACGAAGACGTTGGTATGGTATAGGGCTGCATAAAATAGGTATGTACCAAAGTAGCTGCAATAATGGCAAAAGCAATGGAACTCACCCATTCACCGGTGGCTGTCCTTGGCTTTAAACTGCGATCCTTAATATAACTGACATCCTCCATATAGCTCACATAGTAGATATAGAATCCAAGACTCAATATCACCAACCAGCTATCTTTAGATGAATTTTTACCAAAACTTCTAATGGTTTCCACCCAGATAATCGGGAACATCAGCAAATTGATAATTGGAATAAATAACAAAATCACCCACCATTTTGGCCTGTTGATAATTTGCATCAAAACCACAGCATTATAGATCGGGATTAAGGCTTCCCAAGCCTTTCTTCCTGCTTTTACGTATAATTTCCAGGTGCCCAAAAAATGAACAACCTGCAGGATCAATATAAAAAGTAACCATTGAATTAAGGTCATAATCGTATTTCTATTTATTTGTTATTCTCTACTATTAGTAGAATTACTTTTGGAATTGTTACTGTTTTCCAGAAGTTAATCTCTAAAATTATAAGCTCAGCACATCTTTCATGTTAAAAATGCCCTTTTTATCTTTTAGCCATTCAGCAGCTACAACAGCCCCAAGGGCAAATCCTTCTCGGTTAAAAGCCGAATGTTTGATTTCTATGGCATCTATGGGAGAAGCATAGGTTACCGCATGGGTTCCAGGAACCTCTCCTTCCCTTTTTACTTTTATATACAGTGCATCTTTCTCAGGAGACTCAATAGTCCATTTATTTTTTTCTGAATGCGGGAGAATATCATTTGCCAAAGAAATCGCTGTACCACTGGGCGCATCCAATTTGTGTATATGATGAATTTCTTCCATACCAACCTCATAGCCATTGATATTTTTCATCATTTGAGCAAGGTAAGTATTTAAGTTAAAAAACAAATTTACGCCAATGCTAAAATTAGACGCGTAAATAAATGACCCACCTTGTTCTCTGCAATATTCCTTGATCTCTTCAAATTTGTCCAACCATCCTGTGGTCCCTGAAACTACAGGCACGCCACTATCTATACATGACTTAATATTGTCAAATGCAGCGGTGGGGTGACTAAAATCTATTGCCGCGTCGGCAATACTTAGATCTATCTCCAATGGATCAATATCTTTTCTGATTACGATTTCATGACCTCGCTCCATCGCCACTTTTTCTATGGTCTGTCCCATTCTACCGTAACCCAATAATGCAATTTTCATTGTTCAATTCTCCTTTTTCAGTTAAAAATCAAATTTCAAGTTCAATCCAGCGACTGTCTGATTGTTCACAGGATCGATGTATAAAGAGGGCTTCCACGATAAATTCCTGTTAAAGGCCTTGTCATCCAAATGCGCATCAACATTGGCTTCTATGATATTTAAAGCATATAAACCAATCGTGATAAACACAGCAAGGTCTCTGTTTTTTTGTAAAACTTCCTGGGCCCTGATGAGTCCGTCTTCACTAATATTGGGGTTAGTTCCTGTTCCGTCAAATTCATCTGGTCTGCCTGAAATCCTAAGCTTATAAGCATCTCGATAACGATCGTATTCCTTTTGATTGTCAACCACAAAATAAATACCTGTACCCAAAGCTGCAAATACGATTGGTACCTTCCAGTACTTTTTGTTATAGGCCTGACCCAATCCAGGCAGTACCGCAGAGTAAAATGCGGCCCTTGCAGGTGAAAGGGGGTCGATCATTTGCGATTCCAGCGTTAGAACTCCTTCCTCTGTATTGTCTTTCTTCTTTTTTTTATCCTTCTTCTCCTCCTGAGATTGACAAAGGTTCCAACAAAAAATGCAAATAATTAAACTAAAAGTAATTTTTTGCAACATTTACTCAAGTAATTTTTTGATGCGAGCAAAATCCTCTTCTGAATGAAATGGAATAATAATTTTCCCCTTTTCACTCCCGGAAAGTTTCACATCAACTTTAAGCCCTAGGTAGCCACTTATTTCTTTTATCCCTTTTTTAAAGTACTCTGGGATTTCTTTTTTAACTACTGGTAATGCCTCAACAGGCTTACCCTCTTTAACACTTTTTACCAATTGCTCGGTCTGACGAACTGAGAGTTTATCCTTAATGATTTTTTGATACACCGCCAATTGTAACTCAGGCTCATAGATATTGATGAGTGCTCGTCCATGTCCCATAGTTAAAAAACCATCCCGAATTCCGGTTTGAATGATGGGGTCCAGTTTTAATAATCTTAAAAAATTGGTTACCGTAGAACGATTTTTACCAACGCGGATACTCAATTGTTCCTGGGTAAGTTTCACTTCCTCAATCAGTTGCCTGTATGACAAGGCTACCTCAATAGGATCAAGATCTTTTCTCTGAATATTTTCCACTAAGGCCATTTCCAGCATTTCCTGATCATTTGCAAGGCGCACATAAGCAGGAATGGAGGTGGCGCCAATCAATCTGGACGCTCTAAACCTTCTTTCACCAGAAACCAACTGGAATGTATTTCCTTCAAGTTTTCTTACTGTAATTGGTTGTATTACGCCCAATTCCTTAATAGAACCTGCAAGTTCTTTCAACGCTTCTTCGCTAAAATTGGTTCTTGGTTGAAATGGATTGACCGCGATAGCATCTAATTCTATCTCAACAATACTGCCAACAAGTTTTTCTGCGTTCTTGTCCTGAACAGAGGTTATATCCTCCTTCGTATCATTTAATAAGGCTGATAAGCCTCTTCCTAAAACTTGTTTCTTAGTCGCCTTGGCCATTGTTACTATTGTTTTTTATAATTTCATGAGCCAAATTAATATAATTTACAGCTCCTCTGCTAGTAGCATCATAAGAAATAATGCTTTCTCCGAAACTAGGGGCTTCTCCCAATCTTATATTACGTTGAATAATGGTCTTAAACACCATATTGTGAAAATGCTTTTTCACTTCAGCCACAACCTGATTCGACAGTCTTAATCGAGAATCATACATCGTTAGTAATAAGCCTTCTATTTCAAGGTTCGGATTATGAATTTTCTGGATACTTTTTATTGTATTCAACAACTTGCCCAGCCCTTCTAGCGCATAGTACTCACATTGTATCGGAATAATAACAGAGTCTGCAGCTGTAAGTGCGTTGACCGTGATCAAACCTAAAGAAGGTGCACAATCAATAATGATGTAATCATAATTATCCTTTACCTGATCAAGGGCCTGCTTTAACATAGATTCTCTATTTTCTTTGTCAACAAGTTCTATCTCGATAGCTACCAGATCAATATGAGCAGGGATCATATCTACGTTAGGTGAATTGGTCTTTACTATAGCCTTTTTAGCTAAAACAGTGTGCTCCAGCACCTGATAGGTACCAAATTCAACACTTTCAACTTCAATTCCTAATCCGGAAGTGGCATTGGCCTGAGGATCCGCATCAACCAGCAAAACTTTTTGCTCAAGCACACCAAGTGCCGCTGCCAGATTAACCGTTGTTGTGGTCTTACCAACTCCCCCTTTTTGATTAGCAATCGCTATAATCTTTCCCATTCAAATATTGAATTTATATCGCTGTAAAAATACAATTATTTATGAGCTTATGAAACGAAGTTTTTAACATAAAACCCTTGCTTATCCACAAGTTTTGACAGCCTTAAAAATTCATTGTGAACCAAGGGGTTGACTATAAATTGAATAGTGAAGAAATAAACAGATATTCACCAGAATAAAGGTCAGGTCTTTTATTTATTTTTTTTGCTTCTTATCATCGCTTCAAGCATGTCCCACATTTGTTCGGGAATCTTTTCAAGCATATTGAATTCACCTGCTCCTTTCAACCATTCACCTCCATCAATTGTGACAACTTCACCATTCACAAATGCAGAAAAGTCAGAAATCAGATAGGCCGCAAGATTAGCCAGTTCCTGATGTACTCCCAATCTTCCAACTGGGATCTTCTTTTTCATGTCGAATTCCTCTTTTAATTCACCCGGGAGTAATCTGTCCCAGGCTCCTTTTGTTGGAAATGGTCCGGGGGCTATTGCATTGGTCCTTATGCCATATTTAGCCCATTCAACGGCTAACGACCTGGTCATTGCTAATACACCAGCTTTTGCAGTCGCAGAAGGCACGACATAGGCTGAGCCCGTCCAAGCATAAGTAGTAACGATATTTAAAACAGTAGAGCGCTTTTGCTTTGTAGCGATCCAATGCTTCCCTAGTGCCAAAGTACAATTCTTTGATCCTTTAAGTACAATATCTATGATCGTATCAAAGGCATTGGCTGATAAGCGTTCTGTAGGGCTAATGAAATTACCTGCGGCATTATTGACCAAGGCATCAACTTTACCGAATTTTTCGAGTACGGCAGCGAGCATGGCTTCTACTTGTTCATAATGTCTTACGTCACAACTCACCGGAAGTACTTCGCCTCCGGTTTTCTCTTCAAGCTCTTTAGCAGTTGTTAACAATTTATCTAAATTCCGAGAAGTAATAACCACTTTAGCTCCCAATTCAAGAAAATAAGTTGACATGGCTTTTCCTAATCCACTGCCTCCTCCAGTCACAATAATCACTTCATCTTTTAAGGCATTATCCCTTAACATGGGTTTACTATAATCCATAGGTTATATTTTCCAACAAAAATACATTTTTAAATTGTTAAAAACTCTTAGAATTTATTGGTTTTTTTTTCACTTACTTCTTGTCAGAACTAAAAACCTTTGTATATTTGCCGGACTTTTAGAGAAAAAAAGGAGACACAGAATTATTAAGATATTTAGAAATGAAAAGAACGTTCCAGCCATCGAATAG
>CAZPHF010000115.1:0-7434 GCA_964586115.1 uncultured Flavobacteriaceae bacterium
GTTGAGGCATCATTATCCACATCTATAAATACCATGTCGATAAAATTATTCTGAGTATCCCCATTATAAGGAGTATCAACTGATTCTCCTAAAATTGAATTTCCAATAATAGTAAGATCTCCATTGATACCTGAGGTTTCATACCTTTTGACAAAAGGAACTGTTGTTTGTGAATGAACTGAAATACTTGTCAGTATCAGCACAAAAAATAAAAGCCTTAAGAATTGTGTTTGATAATCTGTTTTCATAACTTATTTAATTAAACGATAACGTTGAAAAAAATAATGACAAAACAGGGAGAGGATTTGTATCATTATAACATAACAAACAGAATAACACAAAAAACCTTAATAAATTGTGTTGAGGTTCTATAATTATTCAAAAATTGTACGGTATACGGCGTTTTTTAGCACTTTTAATACAGATTCAATTGATTTTCAAATCTTTTGAAAATAGTTTCTAAATACCATAAAATCGAAAAAAAGCGGCTTTGAAAATCATAATACTCCCTTAAATTGGCTAAATTTGATCTTGATTAATCCCCAAATTCTTATTCAATGAAAACATTAAGTACACTAAAATTAAAAAGCCTGGTAATGTTCATGACAATATTTGTTGTGGCAAGCCTACAGGCTCAGGTTGGCGGCTGGAAAGCGGACCTTATTGAAGATTCTGGCAAAGCCCTGGACGCCATGATTGAAAAACAACCTAAATTACAATCGTTCAAGGATAAATCATATGGATATGCAGTATTTCCTAAAGTAACGAAGGGAGCTCTTGGAATAGGTGGTGCAGGAGGAAAAGGTATTGTATATAAGGATCATACCCCTACCGGACAGTCTACTTTGTCGCAAGTAACCATTGGGTTTCAAGCAGGAGGACAACAATATAAAGAAGTAATCTTTTTTGAAAACGAAGACGCTTATCAAAAATTCACTAATAAAAAAGTGAAATTTGATGGTCAGGCTTCAGCTGTAGCCATTACAGAAGGTGGATCGGTTGATGTGGCCTTTAAAGACGGTTTGGCTGTTTTCACTCAAACCAGTGGTGGACTCATGTTTGAAGCCTCTATTGGAGGACAACATTTCTCTTTTAAAGCTAAAGAATAGTTAAACGTCTTTAAGTATTTAATAAATAAGGGTTTAGATATTTCTACTCCCTTATTTTTTTATCGTATTCTCAATTACTGATAACAAGACATAAAGTAAAATCGTCAAGGGAATAGCAATGGTTTGCAAAGTAATTAACATAAGCACTGTACCTAAAAGAAACAGGTATTTGGTTTCATTTCCCTTCCATCCATAATTTTTAAATTTTAAGGAGAAAAGTGGAATTTCGGCATTCATCAAATAGCAACCTAACAAAGTAATCCCGAGAAGCACATAAAAATTTTGAAGCAATTCTTGGAAAAATGAATTGTCAGTGTAAAATAGTATCAAAGGAAGGGATACCACAAAAATGGCGAAGGCAGGAGTCGGTAGCCCTATAAATGAATTTGTTTGTCTTTCATCAATGTTGAAATTTGCCAATCTGTAGGCAGCAGCCAAGGTAATGAATAAGCCACTAAATGGCAGAAAATAATAGTAAGTGTCCTGGTATTCATGCCAATTGCCAACCTCACAGCTCAACTCCATAAACCAATGCCCTTTAGCAGCATGAAGCATTAATTGAAACATTATGATTCCGGGAACAACCCCTGAAGTCACCACATCTGCAAGTGAGTCAAGTTGCTTTCCCAATTCACCTTCTACACTGAACTTTCTGGCAAAAAACCCATCAAAAAAATCAAAAAAGATTCCTAGAAACACAAAAAAAGCAGCCATAACAAGCTCATCAGTAGCCGCCATAATCACGGCAATCATACCTGAAAATAAGTTCATCAGGGTAAACAGATTTGGTATGTGTTTTTTCATTCTTGTTTTGTGGTTAATCTGAGTAAAAATAACAAATTAATGCACATACTAACTTTTAATTATTGTGTTAATAAAAATTTGAACTACTATTTCATTTTAATGCCGTAATTACTACTTTAGCACAGCTACATAATCCAAAATCTTAATGTCAGACCAAACTTCATACACAGAAGACAATATTCGTTCGCTAGACTGGAAGGAACACATTAGGATGCGCCCTGGTATGTATATAGGTAAATTGGGTGACGGATCGGCTCCGGATGATGGCATTTATATTCTTATCAAAGAAGTTCTTGATAACTCCGTTGATGAATATGTGATGGGAGCTGGAAAAACCATTGAAATTTCTATAAAAAATAATCAGGTATCTGTGCGTGATTACGGAAGAGGTATTCCATTGGGTAAGGTTGTTGATGTGGTGTCTAAAATGAATACAGGAGGTAAATACGATTCAAAAGCCTTTAAAAAATCGGTGGGGCTTAATGGAGTCGGAACAAAAGCCGTTAATGCCTTGTCTTCTTACTTCAAAGTTCAATCGGTTAGAGATAGCCTTTCCAAGGTGGCTGAATTTGAACAAGGAAATCTGGTCAGTGACGATGCTCCCGAAGCCTCCAGCCTAAGAAAAGGAACCAAAGTTTCATTTATACCAGATCTTACGATATTTCCACACTATAAGTTCAGAAATGAATATGTGGTAAAAATGATTAAGAACTATGTATACCTCAATACAGGTCTTACCATCCTGTTTAACGGAGAAAAATACCGATCTGAACATGGCCTAAAAGACCTGCTCAATGAGAATATCTCGGAAGAATCTAAACTCTTCCCCATTATTCATTTGATGGAAGATGATATTGAAATTGCGCTGACCTATAGCAAATCTCAATACAGTGAGGAATATCACTCCTTTGTCAACGGACAGCATACCACGCAAGGTGGAACACATCAGAATGCTTTCAGAGAAACCATTGTCAAAACAATTCGAGAATTTTTCGGAAAAAATTTCGATGCATCAGATATTCGGAAATCCATCGTTTGTGCCATCAGCATCAAAGTGATGGAACCTATTTTCGAGAGTCAGACCAAGACCAAATTAGGTTCTACTGAAATGGGAGGCAACCTACCTACCGTAAGGACCTTTATCCATGATTTTGTAAAAAGAAGACTTGACAATTATCTTCATAGAAATCCTGAGACGGCCGAAAATATACAGAGAAAGATCGTTCAGGCCGAAAAGGAACGTAAAGAATTATCTGGTATTAGAAAAATTGCCAGAGAAAGAGCGAAAAAGGCAAGCCTTCACAATAAAAAATTACGCGATTGCCGGATTCATCTAAGTGATATGAAAAAAAATGACCGGCTTGAGAGTACCCTTTTTATTACTGAGGGAGATTCTGCAAGCGGCTCGATTACAAAATCAAGGAATGTGAATACCCAAGCTGTGTTTAGCTTAAAGGGTAAGCCTTTGAATTCGTATGGACTCAGTAAAAAGATCGTATACGAAAATGAAGAGTTTAACTTGCTACAGGCTGCGCTTAATATAGAAGATGGTATTGAAAACTTACGCTATAATAATATAGTGATTGCAACAGATGCCGATGTAGATGGTATGCATATTCGTTTGCTACTGATCACATTTTTCCTTCAGTTTTTCCCTGAAGTGATCAAGGAAGGGCATTTGTATATTTTGGACACGCCGCTTTTTAGGGTAAGGGACAAAAAAGAAACCCATTATTGCTATTCTGAAAAAGAAAGACAAAAGGCCATGAATAAGTTAAGGGGTAAACCCGAGATAACCCGATTCAAGGGGCTTGGAGAAATATCTCCAAATGAATTTGTGCATTTTATAGGGAAAGACATCCGGCTTGACCCTGTCATGCTCAATAAGGAAACTTCAATTGAAAAATTACTTGAATTTTACATGGGGAAAAACACACCGGAAAGACAAAAATTCATTATCAACAACCTCAAGGTTGAATTAGACCTGATCGAGGAGGTATAAATTAATATCCGTACAGTAAAAGTCAATGGCTGAATACGAAGAGTTAGAAGAAAATAAAGATCAAAACGAAGATACCATCACAAAAATTGATGGTATGTATGAAGGCTGGTTTCTGGATTATGCCTCTTATGTAATTCTGGAAAGAGCAGTTCCTGGCATTAATGATGGCTTTAAGCCTGTTCAGAGAAGGATCATGCAATCAATGAAGGATCTGGATGACGGACGCTATAATAAAGTAGCCAATCTGGTTGGACATACCATGCAATATCATCCTCATGGGGATGCAAGTATTGCTGATGCCATGGTGCAATTGGGGCAAAAGGAATTATTGATTGACATGCAAGGTAACTGGGGTAATATCCTTACAGGTGACCGTGCAGCGGCCTCCAGATACATTGAAGCCAGGCTGTCAAAATTTGCCACAGCCGTTGTTTTTAATCCCAAAACCACTAAATGGCAGGCTTCTTATGACGGAAGAAGAAAAGAACCCATTGATCTCCCGGTAAAGTTTCCTCTATTACTCGCGCAGGGCGCTGAAGGAATTGCTGTAGGTCTTTCTACCAAGATTCTTCCTCATAATTTCCTTGAATTGATTCAGGCCTCTATTAAAATTTTAAAAGGTCAAAGTTTTTCTATATTTCCTGATTTTTTAACGGGCGGAATTGCAGATGTCACCAATTACAATGAAGGAAAAAGGGGCGGCAAGGTCAGAGTTCGGGCTAAAATTTCTCAAAAAGACAAAACTTCACTTGTTGTTACTGAGGTTCCATATGGCACTACTACCTCTTCACTCATTGAGTCTATTTTAAAGGCCAATGAAAAAGGGAAGATCAAGATCAAAAAGATCGAAGACAATACGGCCAAGGATGTAGAAATTTTGATTCAATTGCCAAGCGGGGTATCGCCTGATAAGACAATTGATGCACTTTATGCCTTTACCAATTGTGAAGTGTCCATTTCTCCGATCTGTTGTATTATAGAAAACAATAAACCTGTTTTTATTGGTGTAAGAGATGCGCTCAAGCATTCAACAAATCATACTGTAGACCTGTTGACTCAAGAACTTGAGATCCAATTGGCAGAGTTGGAAGAGCAATGGCATTTCTCCTCTCTGGAAAGAATTTTTATAGAAAACAGAATCTATCGGGACATTGAAGAAGAGGAAACCTGGCAGGGCGTTATTGATGCTATTGATAAGGGTTTAAAACCGCATACCAAAAACCTTAAAAGGGCTGTCACCGAAGAGGATATTGTCAAACTAACTGATATTCGTATCAAAAAGATTTCAAAATTCGATATAGACAAGGCAAAGCAGTTTATCGAAGGACTGGAAGAAAAGATTGCCCTTGTAAAAAAAGATTTAGCCAATATTATTGACTATACAATCAATTATTTCAAGAACTTAAAAGATAAATTCGGTAAAGGAAAAGAGCGGAAAACGGATATTAGAATTTTTGAGGATATCGTAGCCACAAAAGTGGTTATGCGAAATTCAAAATTATATGTCAATCGGGCTGAAGGCTTTGTCGGTACTTCCTTAAAGAAGGATGAATTTGTAGCTGATTGTGCTGACATAGATGATGTGATCGTTTTTAGAAGCGACGGAAAAATGATGGTCACAAAGGTTGACACTAAAACCTTTGTAGGTAAAAACATCATTCATACTGCTGTCTTTAAGAAGAAAGACAAAAGAACCATATATAATATGCTCTATAAAGATGGAAAAACCGGGTATGCCTATATGAAAAGGTTTGCCGTTACATCTATCACCAGAGATAAGGAATATGATCTCACAACCGGATCTAAAGGGTCTAAGGTGCTATATTTTACACCAAATCCAAATGGGGAGGCTGAGGTGATTTCGATCAATTTAAGAGCAGTAGGGCTTGTAAAAAAGCTTAAATGGGATGTTGACCTGGCAGAATTAACCATCAAAGGCAGGGCCAGTCGAGGTAATATTGTTACCAAATATCCGATCAAGAAGATCGAATTAAAAGAAAAAGGAGTTTCTACATTAAAACCTAGAAAGATTTGGTTTGACGAAACCGTACAAAGGCTTAATGTTGACGAGAGAGGAGATCTCATTGGAGAATTTACAGCCGATGACAGGTTATTGATCATCAATCAAAAAGGTGAAGTCAAGACGATAATCCCTAATCTGAATACCCATTTTGAAAGTGACATGATCGTCCTGGAAAAATGGAAACCCAATAAACCCATTTCGGTAGTTTATTTTGACGGAGAAAGAGACCGCTATTATGTGAAGAGATTTATGATTGAGCATCCTGATCGTGAAGAGAAATTTATTTCGGAACATGCAGGATCAAAACTTATGATTGTAGCCATGGATTTCCGCCCTATGGCTGAGGTGATCTATTCGAAAAGAAGTCTTGAGAACGAAATTATAAACTTTGAAGAATTTATTGCGATAAAAGGAATTAAAGCACTTGGAAATCAATTTACTGTAGAAAAAATAAAAGATATTAATTTATTGGAACCACTTCCATATAGTGAACCTGTTCTTGAAGAGGTAGAACTTGTTGAAGAGGAAATAATTGAGCCACCTAAACATCCAAATAAAGATGAATCAGCATCAGAAAATGATAGTGAGGATACAGATGATGATGAAGATGGGCAGATTACGTTATTTTAAAGTTGTGCATTAAGGTATTCAACCAATTTTTTAACAGCCAAGCCCCTGTGTGAAATGCGCCCTTTTTGCTTGAGATCCATTTCCGCAAAGGTAATATCAAATGCATTCGGTTTAAATACAGGGTCATAGCCAAAACCTTTTTCACCCGAAGTACTCTCTTCAATGGTTCCGTCGCAAACTCCTTCAAAAAACAGCTGTTTTCCATTCAAAAATAAAGAGATCACGGTTCTAAAACGGGCATTCCTGTTTGATATTCCTTCCAAGGCTTGTAGCAACTTTTGCACATTATCCTCAAATGTTGCCTCCTCCCCTGCGTATCTTGCAGAATATACTCCAGGAGCTCCGTTAAGTGCCTCAACTTCTAAGCCCGTATCATCTGCAAAACAATCAAAACCGTAATGATTCTTTACATGATCTGATTTAATTTTCGCATTACCTTCAAGGGTTTCTGCTGTTTCTTCTATATCCTCATGGCATCCGATCTCTGCAAGGGTCAATACTTCTATCACTTCTGGTAATAGATCTTTGACTTCCTCTACTTTATATTTATTATTTGTGGCAAATACAATTTTCATCAATTTATCTTTGTTTCAAAAATAGCAATAATGTGACTTCCACCAATATTATTTTAGATCATTTAAACAGTGTTAGATTCGGAATTAAAAAGGATTTATCCTTGTTATTGAGCCTGCATTTTCTTAATTTTATAGGTGTTTTTCAATCTTTCAACGGAAGTCTCATGAAAAATTCTATCTATTTCACGGTGATGCTAGGAGTTATTTTACTGGTCATCCATTTTATAAGCCTGTTTCTTGAACTTGGTTATAGTGACCTATTTCTTATTATAGGATTGGGTATTTTACTAG
>CAZPHF010000116.1:0-7346 GCA_964586115.1 uncultured Flavobacteriaceae bacterium
TAATATTTGAAACTAGAGAAAACAAAATTTCAGTACTGGTTGCGTCAGATAGGAAATTAAAATCTGGGAAAATATGGGCTACTCAAAAATCAATATTTAATATTGGATGGTAAAACGCAGGCATTAGACAGTTTTTTTAAATGTAGATCAAATTCCTGGGTATGTTGTTTTGAATAAAAAAGATTGGTTATTAATGTAGACATCCAAGACCTTCCTTATTTAGGGTTTCAAGTAATATTCATTAACTATTCTTTTGCAAAAATTAAAAGCCCATTTGATCATTTAATTGAGTCGAAAACTAGTAATAGTAAGCGATAGAGAGAAATGGGTATAATGGTAGATAAACGGTATATTAACTAGTTACCCAACATTAGAAAAACACTCAAAACCTTGAGAAATAAGGGAAGAATTAAAAAGATAATGGAAAAATTTAGAGGTGAATATCTCGACAATATGAAAAATGGAAATAATGTTGAAAATCTCTAAAAATATTATACTCACCCTCGGCCTGATTGGGTTGCTAACTAATAGCACGTGGGCAGCAAATGATAACTTTGATTTTGTGGTAGCTCCCATTGCCGAAAATATCTATAGTATCGTTTCACCATCATTTGGTTTGCCTACCCCTGAGAACAAAGGATGGAATTCCAACAGTCACTTTATTGTTACTGATAAAGGGGTGCTACTTTTTGATACTGGATCTTCTGAATTAATCGGTAACAAAATTAAAAGCGCCATTAAATCAGTAACGGATCAACCGGTTCGTTGGATAATTAATTCGCACAGTCATGCGGATCATTGGTTAGGTAATGTGGCGTTTACCGATTCTATCTATGAAATTATTGCAAGTAATCAAGCCCTAACAACAATGAAAGAACATGGACCAGGAGCAGTGGAATTTTATTCCAAAGTGACTGAAGGTACAATCGGATCTACTCAACTTTTGTATCCGACTTTGTTATTGGCTGAAGGACAAAAACGTAATTTTGGGGGAGTAGATGTTGAATTCATTTTTTCTAATGATGGACATTCTCCAGGAGATGTGTTGATGTGGTTGCCGAAACAAGGAATCATATTTGGGGGAGATGTATTAAGTTCTGATTGGATGCCGATTATTACGGGCCATGGAAATGTTCGGAATTTAATTAACACCCTTCATACGATAGCAAAGTTAAAACCAACTATAGTCTTAACGGGACACGGTAAAGCAGCCACTGTAGAGTCGGTAACACGAGATGCGGAATTTTTATCAAGCATTTGGAACCAAGTAAAAACGGACTATGAAAATGATAAAAAACCTGATGAAATTTTGTTAGATATTAGAGCAAAACTGGAGTCAAAATATACTTCTTTATATAAAGATTTCGCCTCGGAAATTGAGCGACATGTTAAACTGATGTATAAATTACAACATTAGAGGATTTTCCTCTGATTGGTTTTCTTTTACTAATTTAGTTGCTAACCAACCTGCCTGCGGCAGGCATGCGCAATTAGCCATAGAGGAACGCAATGAATGAAGCCATAAAAAAGAGAGTGGAAGAAGATTAGACTTTAATCCATGAATATCAGAACACAACAATAGCTAAGTCATAATGCCCCCAAAAGGTCGCACTAGGTTTAGCTAAAACGTTAAAATTAATAATGGTGTAAGTATAATCCAGACTTATCTCAACTCTAGTATATTGCATTAATAAATTATTATGAAATTAAACTTATTGTCTTGTGAAGCTCAGAGGCCAGATAGAAGAGCGATAGCCAAATGTATTGCAGAGATTTCATCTAACATTGATGAATCCTTGGCAAATAAACTTACAGATATACTCTTAGAAGGAGACGCTGTAGAAATAGAGACGGAAGATAGAAAATCTGGTTCTTCTTTAAGAGCTTTACGAAAACTAAGTATTGACTACGAGATTATAGAATGAACCAAATTACAAGCAATAATTTTTTCTTAATATCTCAAAATAATTACTCCCGAAACCATCATCAACGTCCTTAATTAAGAAAAATATTTGGATAAAATATGGTAATAAATTCATGTGTGCTATCATCTAGCAGATTGATTTCTATTGCATATCGCTTGAAGGTCTTTAAAGTAAAAAACGAACATACAACAAAGTACTGTGGTAAAAAACAAATGAAAATTTATTAATTTTTAGCTAAAGTACTTTTATAAGATACCCGCATCTCACTTTGTAGCCATAAGCCCAAGCATGGCTCTGTGATAATACCTCCTGCATATCTCACTTTTAGCGATTAGAAACTTCAAATGGACAGATAGCACCTTTTCTTCAATTTAATGAAAAAAGTGCCGTATTGCAACCCTAAGAATGCCTCATGTGATCAATACAAATTAGACTTGCTTGAAGAATAGGTTAGGGGAGGGCTGAGAGGTTCTCCTTTTTAATAATTTTCAAAGGCAGATATATTTTTACTACATTTATTGTGTTTAGCTCTACTATTCGGAGTTATATAGACAATATTCCCTTTATTAACTAGTTAGCATCAATTTTGAATATAATATATCATGAAATTTAAATTAAAGAAAATAGCACTAATCGCAGAAATATTTGGAGGCATTGCAATCTTAATTTCTTTAATATTTGTGGGAATATAATTTAAAGAGAATACCAAAGCTACAAAATCAGCAAATGCTTCTGCCACCGTGGCTGCCATGGCTAACTGGTATGTTCAAATCGGTAACAATAGCGAATCAAGTGAGCTGTTTTACAATTTTATGGCCGATCCAGACATATTGACTCCTGAGCAGAGATTTCAAGCTGTGATGAATTCACATGGTCTCTTTGTAGTTTTTCAAAATAGTTTCTATTTGTCTAAAGAAGGTACGCTGGATTCTGAAATGCAAAACTCCTTGACATCGGCTATGTTAGGAGTATTGGATCAACCAGGCTTTAAATTTTATTGGGAACAGCGAAAAGCGTTTTTTTACAAAGACTTTCGTGAATACATAGAAGAGATTATAAAGAATGGAGAATCCATAAATAGTGTTTATAAAGATATTCCTAAAGAATAGCAAAAACTAGATGCTAACAAAGAACTGAGTTAAAATCCAAAGGAAATTAACTCAGCATCTTTATTGCCTGCTCCTTTTTTATCAATCTGATTTTTTATTGATTCAATTGCATTTCTAATTTACTTCAACTTCCATTGATAATCGAATATCCCTTGATGAAGCACCTACTTGAATGGAATATAAACCTTTTTCCAAAATCCATTGCGAGGCCTCTTCTGACCAATAACTTAATTCTGACACTGGAATTTGTAAAGTAAGGATTGTTGCTTCGCCGGCGTTTAGGCTTTTTGTTTTTGCAAAAGTTCTCAATTCTTTTAAAGGACGGTCTATCTTGGTATCTGGTTTTGAAGTATAGATTTGAACGACTTCTTTTCCTGCAAAACTTCCTGAATTTGTTATAGTTGCCATCACATTGATGGTATCATTTTTCATTGTTACATTCAAATTGCTTAAATCGAATGTCGTGTAAGACAATCCATGGCCAAATGGATAGGACACCTCTAATTCCGCTTTGTCGAAATGCCTATACCCAACGTAAATACCTTCTTCATAATCGGTGTAGTCCTTATTTTTAACCTTTTCATTCTCTGGTTTTTCTTCACGACTAGCAAACATCAGGGTCATAATATTATACGTTGCGCCTTCCAATGGAAAATTGGCATTTGAAGAGTGGTCATTTAAATTTATGGGGAAAGTCATAGGTAATTTTCCGCTTGGATTGACCTTGCCACTAAGAATATCTACCACGGAGTTACCACCTTCTTGTCCGCCTTGCCAAGCCAATATAATGGCATCGGGTTGACCTTTCCACGAAGCCGTTTCAATAACACCACCAATATTCATCACCACCACAACTTTTTTACCAGCTGCGTGAAAGGCTTTACAAACTTTGGTAATCATGTTTTGCTCTTTTTCGGACAATGAGAAATCGTCATCTTCGACTCTATCTCCGCCCTCTCCACTATTTCGACCAATCGTGATAATACCTAACTCTGAACTCGTTACAATTGCCTTTAACTCATCAATAGTATAAGCCATTCTTGGTGGGAAATAAGGGGTAGTCATCGCACTCAGACCTTCGGGTTTCACAAATTCTTTTTTGTACTTGGATTTGTGCGTTTCAAAGACTTGTTTTGCTTTTTCATTGATTTCAAAACCTGCATTTTTTAAACCTTCTTCCAATGAAACGGTGTACGCTTCATTTACATCACCAGAACCTGTTCCGCCAGCAATAAAATCGAAAGAAGTTACACCCATCAATGCTATATTTTTGCCCTTTTGTATAGGCAGTGTTTGTTTGTTTTTCAACAAAATCATTCCCTCTGTTGCCGATTGACGTGCGATTTTTGCGTGAGTGTCAAGGTCGGGATTGTTGCTATATTGATAGTTATGCATCTTATTCGATTGAACTATCAATTTTAAAATACGCCGTGTAGAAGTATTGATTTCTTCCTCGGAAAGTGTACCGTTTTCAACAGCTTTTTTAAGGGCTTTCCATTGTCTTCTGGTGCCGGGTTCCAAAAGGTCGTTGCCTGCGGCTATCATAGCAGATGCATTATCACCTCCAAACCAATCGGTCATAACCAAGCCTTGATATTGCCAATCGTCTCGAAGTATGTCTGTCATGAGGTCTTTTCTTTCGGGGACATAGGTGCCATTGACTTTGTTGTATGAAGACATAATTGTCCATGGTTGTGATTTTTCAACAATAATTTCAAAACCTTTGAGGTAAATTTCTCGCATCGCTCTATCTGTAACAATGACATCATTGAAATTTCGGTCAGTTTCTTGATTATTTGCAACAAAATGCTTGACGGAAGTTCCTATACCTTGTGATTCAATACCGTTTACCATTGCAGCACCAATAAAACCAGTCAAAACAGGATCTTCCGAATAGTATTCAAAATTTCGACCACAAAGCGGATGACGCTGTATGTTCGCACCTGGTCCTAAAATCACATCAATTCCATATTCTTTCGCTTCACTCCCCATCGCTGTTCCTATTTCGTTTACCAAGTTGGTGTTCCATGTAGAAGATAATAAAGTGCCAATCGGGAAGGCTGTGCAGTAATACGTGCGGTCTTCACCTTCTCTTTTCGGTTGAATTCTCAATCCTGCCGGACCGTCGGACAAATAAATAGTTGGAATACCCAAACGAGGTGTTGGTACAATTGTTCCAACTGCACCTGGAATAACTCCATCGCCCTTACCCATAGCAGAGCCGATTCCAGAGCCTTTGAGTAAATGAATTTTTTCTTCTAAAGTCATTTGAGATAATAAATTATCTACTCGTTCATCGGTAGTTATTCTATCGTCTTCGTAAATGTCTATTTTGCCATTGCCGTTTCTATCTAAAAATGTATACCCATTAATGGTCAATTCCTTTATGTCGATATTTTCGGTATAGTCTTTTTCAAAAGAAAGGAAGGTTGAATTGATGTACCACCAGCCTCCAAGTCCGGAGATAACTGCTAATAAAATGATAATGCCTAATACTTTTAATGAGATCTTTAAAACCTTTTTCATTGTTTATACTTTTAATTGTGTCAATTTGACACAAATATAATATTTTTTTTAATTGTGGCGGTATGACAAACCCCTTGTAGAACAACAATGTCAGAAAACAATAGTTAACAGATTGAACATTACCAACAGCTAAAAAAGTACTGAGGTAAAACCCAAAGGATGCCTCAGTAAATCGACCTCTCCCTATCGCACTTTTAACGACGATAAACCTCAAGTCCTTACCACATTACCTTTTTGTTATTAGAATGCGCAATATTGCAAATAGGAGCACTCAAAATGGCGACTAGCTTACTACAACACAACAGAGCTATGGAAAGATAGTGCAGAAGAAGGTTGGAGAGGAAATGAAAAGGTAAAGGGAGGGCTGAGGTTCTTCTTTTTAATAATTTTCAAAGGCAGATACATTTTTACTACATTTATTGTGTATAGCTCTACTATTAGGAGGTATATAGACAATATTGCCTTTATTAACTAGTTGTACCTAATTTAATGCAAAATGAGATTTAAAAGTTTAATAATACTATCTCTATTCTCGTTCTCTTTTTTATTTGCACAGAAATTCGAACCCGAAAATGGTAAATGTTTAGTTTTTGTGGGACAAGATTTAGAAGCTACTGGAGGTTTAGACAAGTATAATAATGGATACACCGATTATTTTGACATACCTGCAGGTATAACAATATATACTAACTTATCCCCTAAAAATGAATCCTATGGCCATTACAATAGAGGGTTAGATGGATTAAAAACAAAAGCGAATTGGGGAGCAGGAGATTCTTGGGGTAATCTATATATTCAAGATTCAACTTATCAGAATAGTGCTATTGCCATTGGTCTGTCATTCGTTAATAATGAGAAAAATGTTGCAAATGGAAAATTTGACTATTTAATTGAAGATTTAGCTGATTGGATAAAATCTACTAAACGTCCCATTTTTCTGAGGGTTGGTTATGAATTTGATGGTTGGGACTGGAATCATTATAAGAAAAAACATTATTTAAAGGCATGGAAAAGAATACATTCCATTTTTAAGAATAAACAAGTAGATAATGTAGCTTTCGTCTGGCAATCTAAAGGAACTGGTTCTAATCAAAAGGTTTTAGAAGATTGGTATCCTGGAGACGATTTAGTTGATTGGTGTGCATATTCTTATTTTGGACAACCTGATCAAGAAATGATTGTTTTTGCAAGGAAACATAAAAAGCCTGTTTTTATTTCAGAAGCAACTCCTGTAAGGCAAATAGATAATTTATACTTTGATTCTGATTTAAAAAAGGAAAAACTGGAAAAATCAATTTGGAAAGAATGGTTCATTCCTTTTTTCAAAACAATAAATGAAAACTCAGATGTAATTAAAGCCTTTAGTTATATAAATAGTGATTGGTCTTCTCAACCTATGTGGATTACAAATCCTACCTTTAATAAGGTTGACTCTAGACTTCAAGTAAGTAAATATGTTGCGCAGAAATGGAAAAATGAAATGGAAAATCCAAAATATTTGAAAGCTTCTGAGGGATTGTGGAATGAAATAATAAAAAACTAGGTACAACAAAGTACTGTGGTAAAAAACAAGTAAAAACACATTAATTTTTCACTAAAGTACTTCTATAAGTATCATCGTATATCAATCCTGATTTAGCAATGGCAAAGGCCTGTTTTAATAGTTTATTACATACTGCGATCAATGCTAGTTTTTTGCTCTTCCCTTTTGCTACTATTCGTTCATAAAGATCTCGGCAAGCCTTGTTGTATTTACAGGCATTAAAACTGCACATAAATAATAAAT
>CAZPHF010000117.1:0-7268 GCA_964586115.1 uncultured Flavobacteriaceae bacterium
CATTCCTTTTACAATAGCATCCGCGCGTTTGCCATGGTGGTTTATTTTATCTAAATTTTGTTTGACATCCTTAGCAATTGTCTTTACTTCTTCTAAATCGTTGTTCTCTATTTCTTCAATCATTTCATCGATGAGCTCATTACTTACCTCAGAAAAATTATTTACAAAATTTAAAGGGTTTTGAATCTCATGGGCTATACCAGCAGTCAGTTCTCCCAGAGATGCCATTTTTTCTGATTGAACGAGTTGGGATTGGGTCGCTTTAAGGTCTTCGACTGATTTATTCAATTGAGCTGTACGATGAGTAACTTTTTCCTCCAAAATAAGATTTTCTCTTTTGAGCATTCGGGAACGGTATTGAACAATAACTCCAACAACAGTCAAAAATGCCACCACATACAAAACCCAGGCCCACCAAGTATTGGTCCAGTGAGGTAAAATCGTAAAATTGAATTCGGAAGGCTCACTCCAAATGCCATCAAATGTTCGGCTGCGGACCTTAAAGGTATACTTCCCAGCGGGAAGATTTCGATAGTTTTCACTAAAAGGCTTATCGCTGATGTCACTCCATTGGGCGTCAAAGCCTTCAAGAACATAGCTGTAACGTGTTTTATCCCTATTCGTCATTTGTGATCCGGTAAACTGAAAACTTAAATAGTTCTGTTCAAAAGGAATCTTTAGGTTCACAGGCAAGTTAAAACTGCCATTCAAACTATCCCATTGAATCTTATTTTCTAACAACCAACCGGTTTCCTCAGGAAGTTTTCCTGAAAGATAAAAGGTATCCTTTTCAACACTATACAAGGTATCCAGTTCGGGATAATTTCGGATGATGGCCTTGTTGTCATAAAAGTTTTGAGATCGGTCTGATATTGTTATTCCTGAAATATAGGTGACGCTTCGTGTAGTATCTTGTTTTGGGATGTCGGTAACGGTAAGCACTTGTGACTCATTTCCCCACCACAATTTGTCTTCAAAGGCAAAAGCTGCATCGGCATTGAAATCTGTATAGATAAATCCTTGCTCTTTTCCATACGATTTTATATCAAAGTTAAATTGGTCGTTGCTAATTTTATTCGTTTTCGGCGTTAAAACAGTCAATCCGTTTCCTGTGCCAATATAAATTTTTTCTTTGTTTGCATAGATGGTATAGACCGCTTGATCAACTAGTCCATTTTCTGGCAAGATCGTGGTCAAAAGTTCTTTTTTCTGATCAACAATCAATAAGCATGAACGACTTCCAATCCACAATCTTTCCTGGGCGTCTTTTAAGAAAGCTCCTGTATTTCGTTTACTAATTTTTCCTCCCTCCATCAGATAGGAGATGGTATTTTCGGCCATGTTGATGATATTAATCCCTAAATCAGTGCCTATCCAAATCTGCCCTTGTTCATCCTCTGCAAATCCCCAAACGATATTTCCAATCAATCCATCTTTATTGGTAAGTACCTTAAAGCTGTTGTTTTTCAGATCAATTAATTCCACACCTCCATTTCGAAATGAACCAGTCCAAATTCGGCCCGAACGGTCAACTAAACTCGAAGAAGGATAGGGGTTATTGAGCCCCTGGGTCTGATTGATCGCGGTGATCGTTTGTTGCTCTGGATTGAAAATGCTTAAACCAAATGCCGGGGTAATGATCAGATAATCACCAGATGGCAGGGGTTGTATTCTATAAGAAATATTAGCAGCTTTTTTTAATTGAAGTGCCATTTCAACTGACTTGATTCGATTCCTTTCCGGATCATAAATATCAAGACCCTGTCTGGTACCGATCCATAAATGTCCTTTGGTATCTTCTAAAAAAGACCATGCATCGGGTCCACTTAGTCCATCTGCGTCAGTAAGGAAGTTGGGCATAAGTCCTTCAGTATCCATGAGGTTAATTGCCGAAGCAGTAGCTATCCAGATTTGTCCATGATGATCCAAATAGGTTATATTCACAAGGTCATCACTTAATCCTTTGGACTCATTCAGGGATTTTAGGGTTTCCTTGGAAGGGTCAAAAATATAGACCCCCGAATTAGAAGACATCCATATTTTTTTGTCATTCCCTTCGGTAAAATGATAAATCCCGGTTGCGATCCCTTGTTCGGTTCCCAGATACTTAATTTTTTCTCGACTTGCCTCAATAATTGAAAAACCATCTTGCTCTGTACCAACCCAAATTCTGTTTTCACTATCACTGAAAAGCCCTGTCACAGAGGCTAAGGAATGCCCCTTTTGATTCTCTACAGTTTTAATTTTTCCTGTATTGACATCCATTACGATGAGACCTGATTCTGTACCTACCCAGATATTGCCAGCCCCGTCTTCAGTCAGATGCATAGCATTTCCGTTATCTTGAGGCCTCAGATGCGCAATATGCCTGAAAGTATTGTCATTTGGATCAATCATATAAATACCATTCTGAAGTGTACCCAGCCATATTAAACCCCTGCTGTCCATGATCATTGAGCAATCTCTATTAAAATTAAACCCTTGCTGCAAAAAACTCGCGTTGCTGACCAATCCTGCTTTTAAGTCAAGCACATAGATTCCTTTTTCCGCGGTATAAACCCAGATTCTACCTTTTTTGTCTTCTAACATGTTGGTTATACTTGCCTGTGCGCCTGTAAAAATTGGGTCAATGAAATCATAAATTTCCAGGTATTCACCATCAAACCGGCAGAGTCCTTTATCAGTAGCGATCCACATCAGCCCCTGACTATCTTCCATCATTGCACTTACAAAGTATCCCGGAAAGCCTTGTTCTTCTCCAAATTCGAAAATTCCTACAGTGGCATTTTTCTTTAATTTGGGCAAACCTGCTCTCACCTTCAAAGGAACTTCGAGGATCGAAGTTGTAAACTTGATGGGCTTTGAAGGAAGCTCATTAAAATTGATCAAAGTATCTTGATCCTTGTTAAATTCAAGGCTCATTTCATCCATTGGTGCCTTGATTGGAAAAAACCCGTCGGGATAAAAGGGTTTGGAAGGTAGATTTTCCAAATTCACTTTTACAGGAATCGGAGGTTGGAATCTGGTGGAATCGTTGACCCGCCATTCTATTTTTTTGGGTTCACTAAATTCTAAAGGAGTAATTTTAGGCTCCGAAAATTCAGTTTTATCTATTGAAAAAGGTAACGCTTCTTGTTTTCGATTACAGGAAAAAAATGCCGAGAACAACAAGGCAATACAAAAAATCAACAGTGGTTTATGGTAAAATTTTATTTTCATATATGATAGAATTATCCTTGGTTTGGTAGATTAATTATAAATGTTGTTCCTTCTCCTTCAATTGTCTCTGCTTCCAACTCACCCCCATGTGCTTTCACTATATCGTAGCTTAAAGACAGACCTAAGCCTGTACCCTGACCAGTGGGTTTGGTGGTAAAAAAAGGTTGAAATATTTTATCCAGTACTGTCTTGGGTATACCATTACCATTATCAGTCACTTTAATGGCTATTGTTGCACCTTCTTTTTTAGAGCTTACTGTTACTGTGGGCTCATAATTTTCAACACCTGTTTTCTTCTTTTCATCCACCACATAAAAAGCATTGGTAATCAAATTCAATATTACCCTTCCAATATCCTGAGAGGCCATATTAACCATGCCAATGCTGTCATCAAAATCTGTTTTTAGTGTTGCATTAAATGATTTGTCCTTGGCTCTTAAACCATGGTAAGCCAACCTAAAATATTCATCAGCTAAAGCATTTATGTCGGTAGGTTCCATTTTACCATCACTGCTTCTACTGTGCTGTAACATGCCTTTTACAATGGCATCAGCTCGTTTGCCGTGATGGTTTATTTTTTCAAGATTCTGCTTAAGGTCAACTGCTATCGCTGTCACTTCTTTATAGTCTTCCTTTTTAATTTCTTCGTTCATCTCTTCGATGAGTTCTCCGCTAACTTCAGAAAAATTATTTACAAAATTTAAAGGGTTTTGTATTTCATGAGCAATACCTGCAGTGAGTTCACCTAAAGATGCCATTTTTTCAGACTGGATCAGTTGTGCTTGTGCAGCTTTTAAGTCTATTAGTGATTGTTTTAATTCAGCTGTTCGTTCCTCCACCAGTTTTTCAAGCTCTTCATTTTTACGTTGCCATTGAGATACATGCCAGGTGTCATTTTCACTATTTTCAGGCGGTATGGATCCATGAATATGTACCAATAACCATTTCTCATTACTATATTCTAATACTGATGTCAGCCTGACAAAAAGTTCATGCCGACCCCCGTCAATGAGCATAATGATGATTAATTCATCAACAAAAATGGCCATATCTTCATTTGGAGAAACTCTGCGAAAAGAGGGCGTTACTTGAATATCCATTTCAGCACCTTCAGCTTGCTCTTTAGTTCTGACGATAACATCGCGAAAATCTGAAAGTGAGCTACACTTTTCATCTACAGCTGTTCCATATCCCATAATATCTTTGACTACAACCTCTTCAAGGTTATCAATGTGCATGCTATACACCGTAGATTCAATAGACCTTACATATGCCTCTTGTAACAATTTCTCTTCCTCTTTGGTCATAGCATTTTATTTAAATAGGTAATTGAATGGTAAACTCTGTTCCTTCACCTTCTTTAGTCTCTGCTTTCAAATCTCCTCCATGAGCTTTCACTATGTCATAGCTTAATGACAAGCCCAAGCCTGTACCCTTTCCAGTAGGTTTAGTAGTAAAAAACGGCTGGAAGATCTTCTCAAGCACCTTTTCAGGAATACCATTTCCATTGTCTTTTACGCTAATTTCAACACCCAAATCAGTTTTCTTTGTATGCACCGTTACCTTTGGTTCATAGTCTTTTATCTGTTGTTGTTTCTTTTCATTTACTGCATAAAAAGCATTTGTAATCAGGTTGAGTATTACCCTTCCAATATCCTGAGGTACAACATTTATTTTTTCTAATTTTTCATCAAATTCTGTCTCAAGTTTGGCATTAAACGTTTTGTCTTTTGCCCGTAAGCCATGATAGGCAAGTCTTAAATATTCATCAGCAAGTGCATTAAGGTCTGTATCTTCTTTAACGCCGCTGCTGCTGCGACTATGTTGCAACATGCCCTTGACTATTTCACTGGCACGTTGACCGTGATGATTGATCTTTTCAAGATTTTGTTCAATATCATTGCCAATTTCTCTGGCTTCCTCTAAATCTCCTTTATCCATTTCTTCCTGCATTTCTTTCATCAATTCATAGCTCACTTCAGAGAAATTATTGACAAAATTCAAAGGGTTTTGGATCTCATGCGCAATTCCTGCAGTGAGCTCACCCAAGGAAGCCATTTTTTCGGATTGAATAAGTTGAGATTGTGTCTGCTTTAGGTCTACCAGGGTTTTTTCTATTTTTTTGTTAGCCAATTCTAATTTATTAAAATCTTCATAGCGGGAATAGGCCGTAGAAAATGCGTCGGCCAAATTCTGAGCTAAATTTAATTCATCTTCGGTCAGCGGCACTTCACTTCCTACATACAACATTCCTTGTAAAAAAGGAAGAAAATGTAAATGCAAGTTGGTTGGTTGATTTTCTGTCATATAAGCTTGAGATGATGCTATTGCCCCTCGTTGCATTAAGATGTTTATTGATTCAATAAACCCTGATTCATCCCAATAATCTTTATACATTTCTTTTTTTCGCCAATGCGGCATCAGATGGGTTAAGGGCGCAGTATCATCAAAAGGCAGGTCAAAAGAAGCTATGGCCTTTCCGTCAGGAGTAGATAAATGAGTCTGCACCTGTTGTAGTTCTTCATCCATAATAAAAACACCACAGCGGATAAAAGGCACGTCAAGCGTTTTTAATTCATTCCAAACCAAAGGAGTGATCATCTTTAGATCAGTCGCAGTTCGCATAGAAGCTATTTCCGCCCGTACCCGGTCTACTGAAGCATGTTTAATGGCTTCTCTTGCATTTGTTTCAGCTTTCAGAAGGTCAAGGAAGCGTGTATAGGTTTGCTCAAATACTTTTGCAAATCGCAGTAATAATTGTATCATTTTATTCCCTACTGGTAAATGAGAGCTCAGAATCAGAAAACCTTGTGAGAAAAAAGCAATATGATGAACCCTTCTTCCCTTGAATTCGGATTCATCTAGTTCCATCCCTGTGTCTTCCTTTACAAAACGGACCCAGTCTTCTAATTCTTTTCCTTTCAGGTCAACGACTAAAGTTTCTTTTCCTTCTTTCCAGCCCTTATAGGCTTTAGCTATAACAGTAGGTTCATCAATGGAAAAATCATGTCCGTGGTTTACAAAAATTCCGTTTTGATCAGTAGACCACATTTCAAATATTCTTTTCTTTTGATTGAAGATCGCGATGCTCATACGGTCAGGAATAATTCCCAGAAGGTCAAATTGTTCAAAAAGCACTTCGGCAGTTTCGGCCAGTTGTTCACTTTTATGCATGGCCATACTACTTGCCCTGACCCTTTCTAAAGCAAGTTCTATCTGGGCTTCTTTGGATTGATTCTCTGCTTTTTCAAGATCGAGGAATCGTGTAAAGGTTTGTTCAAAAACCTGGGTAAAGCGTTTGAATATATCATGTGCTTCAGGAACAGCTTCATAAGTTATAAACATCACGTACCCAAACTTAAAATATGCGATATGAAATATTTGAAAAGTAGGTAATGGAAATCCAGCGGCATTTATACCTTCTAATATTTCTCCTACCACCGGCAAGGTTTTCATGAAGTCATAATGCTTCACCAGGTCTTCTCCACCTAATTCCTTAACATAAAACGTTTCACCAGCTTTTTGTGGATTATAAAAATCATAACCCTCACCGATACTTGGTAAAATGAATCCTTTCTGGATTTCGCCTTCTGTACTCATATTGCAGCTGGACGAATGTATACCATCTTGCCAAATGCAGTAACCTGCGCTCCAGGCCGGGATACCTAATTCTTGTACCTGAAGAAAAAGATTATTCGCAGCCTCTGGTAATTCCTGGCTTTTTTGCATGGCCATGGTTCTTGCTCGTACTTTTTCAAGAGCCGCCTCAATCTGTGCTTCCTTTGCCTGCGCCTCAGCTTTTCTAAGGTCCAGGTATCTTCTATAAGTCTGACCGAAAACATCAGCAAATCTTGACAATACTATGGAAGATTCTTCTGAAATTGGATTTTCTGTAAAGGCAAATATGATCCCTGAAGAAAAAAAGAAACTATTATGAAACTCTCTTTTATGCAATGTTTCAAGGTCAGCATTAAAGGGATACCCTGGGTCGTTATTCAATGCTTCATAATACTTGTAAACATCCTCTTCTGTATATTCATAGGAATACC
>CAZPHF010000118.1:0-7261 GCA_964586115.1 uncultured Flavobacteriaceae bacterium
CCTGTTGAAGAGCCTAAAAATAGTTTTAATGCAGCTACGTTTTTAGGATTTGTTTTTAAAATCTCCTCAAGGTTATCATTAGTGCCTCCCATCATAAAAGAGTAGTTAGCATATGAATCTTTTGCCGCTATTTGAAACTTATCCTCAAGCAATTCTTGAGTGGTTGCCTGTGGAAATGTATTTGGCATTTCTATAAAAGATGTAATACCTCCAGCTACAGCGGCCCTAGATTCAGAAGCAATAGTTGCTTTGTGGGTAAGACCCGGTTCCCGAAAATGCACCTGATCATCTATAATCCCTGGGATCAAAAGCTTCCCTCTGGCATCAATTATTTTCGTGTTTTGAGGAAAATCTTCAATGTTCTCACTTATTTCTTTGATAATTTCACCCTCAATCAGCACATCACATACTGACGTAACTCCCTCATTAACAAGGCTGGCGTTTCTTATTAAAGTGCTCAGTAGCATAATTTTTTAATTTTTAGATGGTTTTGGCAAGCCTGCAAATCTCATTTTTATAATACCAAAAATAGCTTCGGTAATAATGGTTTTGCTCATTTTTGATTCTCCAAGAGTTCGGTCTGTAAAGATCACTGATACTTCCTCTATATTAAAACCATGTTTCCATGCTTTAAATTTCATTTCTATCTGAAAGGCATAACCCACAAATTTTATTTTATCTAACTGTATCTTTTCCAGAACTTTTCTGTTATAACAAACAAAACCTGCTGTGGTATCATTAAAGGGCATTCCCGTCACAAACCGAACATATTTCGATGCAAAGTATGATAACAAAACCCTTTTCATAGGCCAGTTCACAACATTGACACCATTTGAATATCGAGATCCTATGGAAACATCTGCGCCTTCTTTAACACATTTGTCATATAATCTTACAAGATCTTTTGGATTGTGAGAGAAATCGGCATCCATTTCTATAATATAGTCGTATTTCTTCTTGATTGCCCATTTAAAACCATGTATATAGGCCCTTCCTAATCCATCTTTTTTATCCCTTATTTCAAGAAAAAGGCTTTTAGGGTGCTCTTCCTGCAATTCCTTTACAATTTCAGCAGTGCCATCAGGAGAACTATCATCTACAACCAGAATGTCAAAAGATTTTATTTGAGAAAATGTAGCTCTAATGATCTTCTCAATATTCTCCTTCTCATTGAAGGTGGGAATGATAACCAGCGTATCTTGCATAATACTTATTTTGTAGGGCAAAGGTAAAATAAATAATTGCTAATTTTGTGTTAAGAATATGCTTAATGAAAATATTAAAGGATCCTAAGTTTCAGTTTTTTTCCATACTTCTTTTATTTCTTGTAATCAACGTGTTGCAAAGTGGTTTTACCTACCTCTTTGAAGATGAAGCATACTATTATGTATGGTCCAAAGACCTTGCTTTTGGGTATTTTGACCATCCTCCGATGGTGGCGCTTTGGGCTGCGTTTGGAAATAACATCTTTGATGGAGAACTTGGTATAAGGCTATTGAGTTCGATCAGTTTTTCATTTATGCTATTGGTCATATGGTCAATGATCGATTTTAAAGAAAAATGGAGTCATGTTTCTTTGTTTTTTCTTGTGGTTGTTTCTCTAACTTTTTGGCAGATATTTGGATTTATCATTACGCCTGACACGCCCCTTCTTTTTTTCACTGCCTTATTTTTGCTTGCCTATAAGAGGTTTCTGGAAAATGAAAGTCTTGTCAATATTCTGTTCCTTGGTTTTTGTATGGCTGGTATGCTCTATAGTAAGTACCACGGTATCCTTGTTATTGGTTTCGTGGTTATTTCGCATTGGAAATTATTAAAAAATACACGCTTCTGGATGGCAGGTCTTTTCGGTTTAATTCTTTTTCTTCCTCATCTAAACTGGCAATATGAAAATGGGTTTCCATCTTTTGAATACCACTTAAAAGAGAGAGGTAAGAAACCTTATAGTATCCTTAACAACCTCACGCATCTGGTCAACATGATCGCTGTGATTGGCATAACTTTTCCAGTCATATACTATGCTTTTTTTAAGCAAAAAACTAAAAGTGTTTTTGACAGGTCTCTTAAGTTTATTGTTTATGGGTTCTTTGTTTTTTTTCTTATAAGTTCTTTTAAATCTGAGCCCCAAGCCCAATGGGTTGTCGTTATATTGATACCTATCCTGCTTATTGTGTTCCCTTTTTTTGTTCATCATGCCAAAGCACGTCGCTGGTTGACTATACTGGGTAGTATACAATTAGGGATCATATTGATTATTAGGATATTTTTAGCTTTTCCTTCTCTTTCTCCAATTCAATTAGAGCCTCATGTATCGCAGCAGTGGATTCCCGACTTAAAAACCAATACGGAAAGCAAGCCCGTTGTATTTGTCAATTCCTATCGCAATGCTTCGTTGTACAATTTTTATACTGGAATTAAAACTCATTCTTATAGTATTTTAAAAGGGAGACAAAGTCAATATAACCTTGTCAACTTCGAAAAAAACATGCAGGGGGAAGATGTTTATAGTGCTACCTCATATGTCAAAAATCAGCCTAAATTGGCAAAAAGGTATAATAGCTATATCTATGGAAGGGGCATTGAAAATTATCAGACCTTTGAAAAAGTTCAATGTTTGATTGAATCAAAGGAGCTGATCATAAAATCAGGCATTAATGAATTTGAATTTACATTGATCAATCCTTATGATAAAAATATTACTTTTGAACAAGTTCATTTTTACGGTGTTTTTCAAGGATATAAAAACAAAATTCTTACAAAAGTTGCTTTACAAATAACAAATATTAAGGATGTAAAACCAAAAGAGCAAATTGTTTTTAAGGCTATTTTTGAAGATCCAGACCTTGCTGAAGATGAAAATATTACCTTTCGAGTGGCTCTTGAATTTTATGATTTACTTGAGGGTTTTCAAGGAAACAAAGTACCTGTAATAATGGTTGAACGCATGACAAACGAATAAAAAAATGTTTGAGGGCATAGAAAAAATATCTGCAACAAGCAATTGGATCACATTGGTTTTTCTTGCTGTTTTGATCCTGATTGCGGTTCTTCAATTTAATTTTACAGAGCGGTTTTCCAAACTTTTCTCTTTGGTCTATTCAGAAAAATACTACACAGATTATATCAAAATCCGACCCCTTATATTCAATTGGTTTCATGTTATTTTCTTTTTAATCATTCTTTTTAACATTTCCCTAAGTATTTATTTTGCCTTAAATGCCATTTCTTCCCCTGAGATAGATAGCCAATTTTACTTCTATTTTCAAATCTTTAGCTTGACACTAGTCTATTTTATTTTACGGTATTTTATAGGTTTTTTGCTAGGTAATCTTTTTGAATTAGAAGAGGGTCAAAATTACTTTACATTTCTAAAAATGAGTAATTTAGCACTTATTTCTGTTATGATCTTTCCTTTGCTTATACTGACTAATTACAGTGTGGGCTATTTTCATAAGTTTTTGATAACTTTCGGTATAGTTGCTTCTTTGGCCATTGCTTTATTTCGTTACTTTGTATTGATCAAAAATGAAAAACTGAGTTTTAACAATTTGTTTTATTTATTTTTGTACCTTTGCGCCCTTGAATTAGCCCCCTTTATAGTTATTTATAAACTGTTTGTTGAATAAAACAAAATTATATGAAAGTAAAAACTATACTCGTATCACAACCCGCTCCTAAAGCAGAACAATCCCCTTATTTCGACCTGATGAACAAACAAAAAGTGAAAATTGATTTTCGCTCTTTTATTCATGTAGAAGGAGAGTCTTGCAGAGAAGTAAGAAATCAAAAAATCGACTTTTTAGGTTTTTCAGCGGTAATTTTTACTAGCAGAAATGCGGTTGATCACTACTTTAGATTGGCTGACGAGATGAGGGTTGCCATACCAGACGACATGAAATATTTTTGTCTTTCTGAGGCAGTAGCTTTCTATTTACAGAAATATGTGGTTTACAGAAAGCGCAAGATCTATGTTGGTACCAGAACCTTTGATGATCTTATGCCGTTAATTAAGAAACACAAGTCTGAAAAATTTATTTTGCCTAGTTCTGATAAAGTAAAACAGACAATGCTTGATAAAATGAACAGTCTTAACGTAGATTGGAAAAGAGCTGTATTGTTCAAGACCGTTATAAGCGACTTGTCTGATCTCGAAGGTGTGTTTTACGATGTTTTGGTTTTCTTTAGTCCGAGTGGAATAAAATCTTTATTTGAAAATTTCCCTACTTTTAAACAAAATAATACCAGAATTGCAGTATTTGGAAATTCAACTGTAAAAGCGGCGGAAGAAGCCGGTCTTCAAATTGACATTGCTGCACCATCTAAGGAAAATCCTTCTATGACAATGGCTTTAGAAAAATATATCAAGGAGGTTAACAAATAAAACCTGCTCAAACAAAAAAAGCGACTTAATAAGTCGCTTTTTTTGTTTGTAATTTTTATTCTAGCTTGCTTTGATCATTTCTGTAATCTTAGCTTCTAATTCATCCGCAAGTTCAGGGTTATCTCCTATCAGTGATTTTACAGCGTCTCTACCTTGCCCCAATTTAGTATCACCATAACTAAACCAAGAACCACTTTTTTTAATGATCTCTAATTCAACACCAAGATCGAGAATTTCTCCAACTTTTGAAATGCCTAGACCATACATAATATCAAACTCTGTGGTTTTAAATGGTGGAGCCACCTTGTTCTTCACAACTTTTACCTTCGCTCTGTTTCCAAGTACTTTATCGCCGTCTTTGATCTGAGTTCTCCTTCTGATATCCAATCTGACAGATGCATAAAACTTTAATGCGTTTCCACCAGTGGTTGTTTCAGGATTACCAAACATCACGCCAATTTTTTCCCTTAACTGATTGATAAATATCACGGTACAATTAGTTTTATTAATCGTTCCGGTCAGCTTTCTTAGGGCCTGAGACATCAAACGGGCATGAAGTCCCATTTTTGAATCTCCCATTTCTCCTTCGATCTCGCTTTTTGGCGTCAAAGCCGCAACGGAGTCAATAACTACTATATCAACTGCACCTGAACTAATCAAGTTATCTGCAATTTCTAAAGCCTGTTCTCCATAATCAGGTTGAGATATGATTAAATTATCAATATCAACACCTAAATTAGAGGCATAAAAACGATCAAAAGCATGTTCTGCATCAATAAAAGCAGCTATTCCTCCTGCTTTTTGAGCTTCAGCCATTGCGTGCAGGGCCAATGTTGTTTTTCCCGATGATTCAGGGCCAAAAATCTCAACGACCCTTCCTCTTGGATACCCTCCAACACCTAATGCCAAATCAAGGCCTAATGATCCTGAAGGGATCACCTCAATATCCTGATAAGGTACGTCACCCATTTTCATGACAGAGCCCTTTCCATAGGTCTTATCAAGCTTATCAAGAGTAAGTTGTAACGCTTTAAGTTTTGCTAATTTTTCTTTGTCTTCTGCCATAATCGTTCGTAAAATTTATCTTTTTTTCTTATAATTCAACGGTAGCTAAAATAGGAATTTTTATGGGTATTAATTCCTAATATGATGAACATAATTATTAACAATTCAATACCAAATAACCTGTCTTTTTAAACAAGGTATCTATTTATAGAAATAGAAGATTAAGGTTAACCAGAATAAGGCACTTATCTTATTTTCGAAGGGCTTAAACCAAATTGTTTCTTAAAATCGGCCGAAAACTGCCCCATATGATGAAACCCATATTTAACGGCAACATCAGAAACTCGTATCTTACGGCCCTTTAGTTTGACCAATTCCTTTTTAACCAAATTCAGGTGATGTGACTTTATATATGAACTTGGACTTACCTGATATTTTTCTAAAAAAGCATATTCCAGGGTTCTTTCACTTACTTGTGATACTTCGCATAATTCCTTTACAGACAACAATCTGTTCTTGTTATCCCTTATAAAACCAATAGATCTTTTCAAGGCTACATCTCTTTTTCTTAATCCTGGAGTTTTGAGGTCTTCTTTGGTCTGATCAAGATATTTGAGGATATTAAACAGCAGTTGGTCTATCATCTTTCTTTCAATCTGTTCAGATTGCAACGATTTATCGAGCTTATGTGCCTTAGAATATTGCAGCAACATAATGGCATCTTTCCAAAAATTCTGTAAAAAAGAAGCCTCTAAATTCAGGTATTTTTCTGATTTTGAAAATAAACGCTCAACATGACTAAATCCATAGGAAGTGATAAGTTCATGCAATTTTTGCTCAGCAATTGATACCACATACACATCGAAATTATCAAAGGATACCGACTCCAAGATGCCACTTCTCGGAAAGACAAGTAGTTGACCGCTATGAACATCTTTGTGTAGCCAATTAAAATTAACCCCCATATTTGCCGGTAAAACCATAGTTCTAAACCCTTTGGGAACCAAACCGTTCTGATGAATTGTTCCTCTTAAGCTTGTTCTGCCCAATTGAAAGGTTTCATTGGAATACATATTGAGGTAAGCATTAAAATTATTCTTACTCAACAATTTAAAATCAAGATCCCAGCCTACAGCAAACTGTTTAAATTGATCAAAATCGTTAAATTGAGCTTCTATTAAATGCATTTCTGTTGAATTCTTGAATCTCAAAAATACGGATTTCAAGAAGAATAGCCTTTTTTCCTTGCGGAATTTTGATAATTACATATTGAAGTAATGGCTATTTTTACAAACATTCTAGTATATAAAAATCTTAATTTCAATTGTTTAAAATCTACTCAGCCTACTTTTGATTTTATTAATCTGTCAAACAGTCTTAAACATTCAAAAAGAAAAGAAAACACTCACTAAATAACTATAACAATGATAAAAAAACATTTACTGCTATTTTGTTTATTCTGCGCATTTGCATTTTCTGCCAATGCACAAAAAAACGATATTATTCACGATGCCGAATATTACATCCTCAAAGCCCAACATGGTGAAACATGGGAAAAACAAGACAAAGAGATTCAAAAGAAACTTGCTGACCTTAAAAAGAAGCACGGACGTTCACCTAATATTGTTCACATTATGTGGGATGATTCTCCTGTTGGTGAATTAGGCTTACCTCATTTACAAAAAAATAGAGGTTTTGAAACTCCTAACATTAATACTTTTGCTAGTGAAGGTCAATACTACACACGTATGTATACCGAGCCATCTTGTACACCAACTCGTGCTGCTTTCCAAACAGGACGACATGCAGTACGAAGCAGTATGTACAATGTAAGTTTCCCTTATGAATATGGAGGGATGAGTGAAAAAGAAACTA
>CAZPHF010000119.1:0-7218 GCA_964586115.1 uncultured Flavobacteriaceae bacterium
GATGAAAACCATATTTATTTTGCTGTTGGCGATGTATCAGGTAAAGGCGTTCCGGCGGCTTTGGAAATGGCAGTTGCCAAAACCCTTCTTAAATCGAGAGCTGCAAATGATCCGTCTACAGGGAGTATCTTAACCCAGGTCAATAATGAAATCGCTAAAGACAATGATGCCTATATGTTTATTACAGTATTCGCGGCAATTTTAAATACAGACACCGGTAAACTTATTTATTCGAATGCAGGTCATAATCCATCTTATGTTGTCGATCAAGATCGCAATGTTATGGTACTCGATGATTTACATGGCCCTGTTATTGGAGCCATGGAAGGGATGACGTATCAGGAAACCTCACTTTATATTGATAAGAATGATATTGTACTGGCCTATACAGACGGGGTTTCTGAGGCTCAAAATATAAATGAAGAATTTTATTCAGTAGCAAGATTATTAAAATTAATTCAGGACGGAGCATACGATTCGACCCGGTCATTAACCGATATGATCGTTAAAAGCGTTAAAGAATTTGAAAATGGCACTGAACAGTTTGATGATATAACCGTACTCGCGTTGCAATATTTACAAGATAAAGACAAACATTCAAGTGAGTTGACATCAGTTAAAATACCAAATAAAATAAGCCAAATGCCAAAAGTTATCGAACATTTTGAAGCATTTGCAGCGGGAAATGATATATCATTGGCTGTTATTCAAAAATTCAATATTGTCTTAGATGAATTATTGAATAATATCATCTCATATGCTTTCACAGATGGCGGTGAACACAATATATTGGTTAACTTTCAACTTAAATATTTGCGTTTAATTATTACAATAGAAGATGATGGAGCACCGTTCAATCCATTTCGAAATGAATCGCCGGATACAGAATTACCAATTGCCGAAAGAAATCTCGGAGGTTTGGGGGTTCATATTGTCAAAAACTTAGTGGATGAATACCATTACATCAGACAATCCAACAGAAATATCATAAATTTGATTAAATACAATATTAATATTATATAAGGATGAGTTTAAAAATCACATTGAAAGAAATAAATGATGTTGTCATTATAGGTTTACATGGAACTCTCGATACAAATACTTCGCCCGAAGCAGAAGTAGAGATTATCAAATCCTTGGATCATGGCGCCAAGAAAATGGTCATTAACCTTGAAAATACCAGATACGTTAGTAGTGCCGGGCTCAGAATATTTTTAGGAACCGCCAAAAAAATGCAAGCTGCTTCAGGAAGGGTTATCTTATGCCATCCAAATGAAATTGTTAAAGACATTCTTCATGTTTCTGGATTTAACACCATCATAGATGTAAGATCTACTGAAGAAGAAGCTTTAAATGAGTTATAATTTAAAGATCACATCTTATGTTAGATGGCTTAGCCCAGGCTTACTGTAAGACTTGAAAAAAAACCGCAACTAATACAAGTTTAAAAAAATACGAGTAGTGTTCAAGGTTTTATTCCAATACTTCATAAATAACAACAGGTTTTTCTTTATTCTTTAAGTTAATACTTTCAAGTTTCTTACATTGAAACGATTCTTTTACCTGTTTATAGCAGCTTTCAGTAATAAGAATTTGATTTTCCTTTGCCGCATCCTGAAGTCTTGCTGCCGTATTAACCGTATCACCAATAACCGTGTAATCCAGCCTTTTCAAACTTTCTGAACCGATATTACCAGAAATCATCTCACCGCTTTTAATACCGATAGATACTTGGGGTTTAAACTGTTCATTTTCTCCTTGAATTGCCGGCAAACTATTAATCTTATTGCGTACCGCCAGGGAGGCATCAATGGCCCTGTCTAAGTGGTACTCTCCTTTGAAAACAGCCATAATCGCATCGCCAATAAATTTATCTATATATCCATCTACTGCCATAATCTCTTTGACCATTTCATCAAAATAAGAATTGATCATTGTGACCACTGTATCAGCTTGAGTACTTTCACTTATTCTTGTAAAACCACAAATATCTATAAACACCACGGTTCCTTCGATGGTCTCATTATCCATCATGGTAGATTCAAATTCCTTGCTACCCATAAAGCTAAGTACATTTTGATCTACATACATTTTCAAAATGTTGTTCTCTCTTACCGCCTTCAAAGTCTCCTTTAAGTGTTTTGCATGTTTTAAGGTCCTTTCCATCGTCAGGGTAAGATCCTTAAAATTGATGGGTTTTGTTATAAAATCAAAAGCCCCGCGGTTCATTGCGGTTCGTATATTCTCCATATCGCCATAGGCGGATACAATTACCGACTGGATCAACGGGCTGAGTTCGTTAAGCTTGCTCAATAGCGTAAGTCCATCCATTTCAGGCATATTGATATCACTCAAAACAATATCCACTTCAGGATCTTCCAAAAGCTTTTCAAGGGCATCTTTGCCATTTATGGCAAAAAGGAATTCGTACTCCTTTTGTCTTATTTCTTTGCGAAACTTTTGTTTGATCAGCACTTCTAAATCAGTCTCATCATCTACTACTAATATTTTTGCCATAACTAAATATTTAAAAGTTCGTTTTTTAAAAGTTTAAAATCCAATGGTTTCGTTAAAAAGGCATCAGCACCCAACTTCTCTGCGATTTTTCTGTTTTCATCATCTCCATAAGCAGTAATCATCATGACTATTGGAGGTGGTTTATACAAGTTCTTCTTGATGTGTTCTAAAAGATCCAGACCACTCATACCTGGCATATTGATATCAGATAAGATCAGCACTGCTTCTTGATCGAGTGCATCGAGTGTTTCAATAGCTTCTTCACCTGAAAAAGCAAAAACAAAGGAAATATCTCCATTCCTGATTTCCTTTCTAAAGCGTTGCTCAAATAGCATCTTTACGTCTCTTTCATCGTCTACAACTAATATTTTCATATTTTTTTTAGTTTTGTTCATTGTCATTTTTGGGAAGAGTGATGGTAAACTCAGTCCCTTGATCTTTCTTGGTTTTAACCGTTAATTCTCCTCCATGGGCTCTCACAATATCATAGCTCATACTCAAACCCAATCCGGTTCCCTTCCCCGAAGGTTTGGTCGTAAAAAAAGGTTGAAAAATCTTATCCAGTATTTCTTTTGGAATACCGTCGGCATTATCAATGACCTTTAATTCAATATTTTTACCTTTCTTTTTGCTGGTCACTTTTACCGTAGACTCATAATTTTCAGCACCAGCTTTCTTTTTTTCATCCACCACATAAAAAGCATTGGTAATTAAATTCAGTACAACCCTTCCAATATCCTGTGAAACAATATTGATTTTTCCAATACTCTGGTCAAAATCTGTTTCCATTTTAGCATTGAATGTCTTATCCTTGGCTCTTAAACCGTGATAGGCCAATCGCAAATATTCATCTGCCAATACATTAATATCAGTGAGTTCTTTTTTACCATTACTACTTCTACTGTGCTGCAACATCCCCTTTACGATCGAATCTGCTCGTTTACCGTGAAACATGATTTTTTGTTCATTTTCATCAATATCTTTTGCGATACTTTTCACTTCGTCCAAATTTCCCTTCTCCATTTCTTCCTTCATTTCTTCAATCAATTCAGTGTTCACTTCTGCAAAATTATTGACAAAATTTAGAGGATTCTGTATCTCATGGGCAATACCGGCGGTAAGCTCCCCAAGAGAAGCCATCTTTTCAGATTGAATCAATTGCGATTGTGTGGCTTTTAATTCTGTATAGGCTTTTTCAATTTCCTTGGCTTGGGCTAACTCTTTCTTTTGCGCCTTTTCACGTGCCATTCTAAGCGTTCTTGCCCTTTGAAATTTATGAACTTGAAGCCCAAGAAGGCCAACAATACAGGCATAAATAACATAGGCCCACCAGGTTTTCCACCATGGGGGTAAAATACTAAAATCAAGTGAACTTGTTTGGCTCCAAACATCGTTAAAACCCTTTGATGCTACTTTAAACGAATACTTTCCCGGAGGTAAATCCCTATAGTTTTCACTTTCCGTTTCTTTTGAAATAGGACTCCAATTTTTATCAATACCTTCAAGGATGTAGCGATAAACTACCTGGTCAGGGTTGGCGTAATGCATACCGTTATAGCTAAAGCTCAAATAATTCTGGTTGTGCGGTAGTGTCAGATCAACCGGCATCTTATATGGACCGTCTATCGATTTCCAGGTAATCTGATTTGTTACCAAATAACTGGTGTCTTTTTCAACTGCTTTACCCGTAATTGACGTATCGGAGTTTGGTAAAAAAATGCTATCAACGTCCATTCGCTTTTTCCGGACCATCTCTCTATCATAAAACTGCTGATTCTCGTCAAGAATATTAATTCCAGTGATAAAGGTTGGTGCTGCAATGGTATCCACGATTATTTCATCCATGACCGTTAACAAAGCCCCTTGCACCCCTGCCCAAAATTTATCATTACGATCAAAAGTGAAACTATTCTGCGAAAAATCCAATAAATTAAGACCTTGGGCCTTTGCAATTGTTTTTATGTTCCATAGCGGTTTTTGCTGATTGGGTCGATCGATGGGTCTTAAAATGGTCAAGCCCCTCGAGGTTCCCGTATATGTTTCACCTTTATGCATTTTTATGGCATAAACATCATTGGCAGCAAGCCCTTCTTTAGTGGTAAAGGAGGTAATCTCATTTGTTGCTATATCGATGAATTGAACGCCCAAATCCATTGCTGCCCAAATATTGTTTTTTTCATCCACAGTAATAGAATAGACAGTATTTGAGATAAGGCCATTTGCTGTGGTTAGAAAAACACGTTCATTTGTTGCAGGATTTATTCGTTGGATTCCCGATCCAACCCCTGAAACCCATATATAATTATTATTGTCTTTAAGAATAACATTATTTTGAAAAGCGTGTTCCGGCAAAGTTGGTACATAGGATTTTAAAACTGCATCATCCATATCAGCACTGATCAGCTCGCCCTCGCTACCACCCATCCAAATTAGTCCATCCCTAACTTCTACTAAGCCCGATATCTCATCTGTTTCTAATCCTTGGGCCGGGGTCAAATGTTGAATGGTCTGCTTTATGGGATCAATGATGCTAACCCCATTTGTATTACCATCAGCCCATATTCTACCTCTGGAATCTTGTTTTAATCTATTGTTTCTTTCACTCAGCAAACCTTCTTCCATACCTAAATGCTTAATCGTCTTTGTTTCGGGATCATAGATATCAATGCCCTCAAAAGTTCCAATCCACATTTTTCCGTCCTTTGCTTCTAAGGTGTTCCAAATAGCATTACTGCTTAAGCCATCTGAGATTGTGAAATTGCCCGGTCTACCTGTTTTAGGATCAATCCTATATAGACCACCTTGCGGTGCCGCTGCCCAAATTTGCCCTTGACCGTCCTCAAGAAGGCTCAACATCGCGTTTGAAGGAGTGTTGTTAATCTCAAAACGTTGTACCAATCCTTTGGTTTTATCCCACTGGTAAACAATGCCATTGGTGCTGCCCATCCAAAATGACCCAGACTCATCCTGGTATATGTTAACAATCCCTCCTGCATCTTCAAATAATCCTTTGATGTTGTATTGTGACGTGGTGCTTCTATCTGCATCCAACATAAACGCACCATTTTGGTTTCCGATCCATAATCCACCAGTTTTATCCTCATAAAAACTAGCTATAAACTGACTTTGCAAACCAGTTTCAGTAGTCCATTGCCTGTTTTTACCGCTCTTTAGGTCTATGATATTAACACCGCTATCAGTAGAAAGCCATATAAAGCCATCCTTATCTTGATAAGGGCTAAGGTTAAAGGCGCCTAAAAGGCCGTTCTCTTGGGTAAACTGGTGTATGGTTTTTTCTTCTAAATCTATGATATCATACCCTGAATTCTGTCTGGAAAGCCAAAACTTACCATCATTGGCTTCTATAATTCCATAAACTCCAGTTTTTGGTAGTTCACTTGATAGTTCATAGATTAATTGTGCTTCAAAATCAATCACTGAAACTGCATCATCATTTCCCACCCATATCCTTCCTTTAGTATCTTCATAAATTGCAGTCGCTGCAGTAGTTTTAAGACCTTGTTCTAAACCGTATATTTCCAGGTTCTCAGAATCATATCTTGCAATTTTTCCATCCAAACCTATCCATAACATTCCTTTGCTATCTTTAAATATGGTGCGTGGTGTTCCCGGAATACCCAAATCAGTATTGGCCGAGGAAACCCCTCTGGTTGCATTGGGCATTGCCCCTAAGACACCCACCTCAATAATTTCCGATTTCCCGAGCGCTATGGTCTTTATACTGAGGGTAGCTTTAGGCAAACTATCCATACTAAATGGTACAAAGGGCAAACTATCCATACTAAAAGGCTTGCTGTCGATGTCTCCCTTAAATGGTACCGATAATCCAAAATCAATAGGTTTTGAAGGTAGTTTGTCCCAACTAAATTTCTTAGTGGGTAACTGTTTTAAGGAAGCATCATTTTTAGTCGTCCAAACTATGGTATCCGGCTCTGAAAACTCAAAGGTTTTGGTAATAGGTTGTTTAAATTCATTCTCGGCAACAGGAAAAGGAGGTGCCTCTTTAGAATTGGTGCATGCGGAGATCGCAAGAAATATAAAAACGTATATCGCAATGGTTGGTTTCAAAAGAGTTGGTTTTTTCATCGTTAATTAGTCAATGGTAAGATAATACTAAATTCGGTATTTTCGCCCTCTATAGTCGTCACTGAAAGGGTTCCTCCATGAGCCTTTATAATATCATAACTTAAAGACAAGCCTAATCCGGTTCCTTTTCCTGTGGGTTTAGTGGTAAAAAAAGGTTGAAAGATCTTATCCTTGACTCTTTCAGGAATTCCATTTCCATTGTCAAAAACATAGATTTCGATATGATCTTTCATCAGTTTGGTACTTACTTTAACTACTGGTTTAAAGTCATTCCCAAGCGTTTTATATTTTTCATTTACAGCATAGAACGCATTATTGATCAAATTTAGAATCACCCTGCCCATATCCTGAATGACTACTTCAATTTTAGGAAGATCTTTAGCTAGATCCGTTTGTAAATCTGCATTAAAAGACTTGTCTTTTGCCCGCAGGCCGTGATATGACAATCGTAAGTACTCATCACATAAGGCATTGATATCAGTGGCAACCCTTTCTCCTGAGCTTGTCCTACTGTGCTGCAGCATCCCTTTTACGATATTATCGGCACGTTTGCCGTGGAACATAATTTTATCCTCATTACCGGTAATATCCTTG
>CAZPHF010000120.1:0-7164 GCA_964586115.1 uncultured Flavobacteriaceae bacterium
TTAATCATTTAAGTAGAAAAACGGCACATAGAAAAGCTATGTTGGCCAATATGGCGTGTTCTTTGATAGAACATAAGCGTATCAATACAACTGTTGCTAAGGCAAAAGCCTTGCGTCAATATGTTGAACCGCTTATTACAAAGTCAAAAGAAGATACCACGCATAACAGAAGACTTGTTTTTAGTAACTTAAGAGACAAGTATGCAGTTTCTGAATTGTTTAGAGATGTTGCAGTGAAGGTTGGAGACAGACCAGGAGGTTATGTCAGAATCATCAAATTAGGAAATCGTCAAGGAGATAATGCTTCTATGGCTATGGTTGAATTGGTTGATTACAACGAGATCTACAATCCGAAAGCAAAAAAGAAGAAAGGAACAAGAAGAAGAGGCGGAAAAAAATCCGATGATGCACCAGCTGCTGAAAAGGCTGTGGAAACTAAAGTAGAAGAACCTAAATCACAAGATGCTGAAAATAAGGATGAAGCATAAATATAATTTTTGTTTGTGAAACTATAGAAGGATAGGCTAATTATTAGCTTATCCTTTTTTTTTTAATATTAACCTTAGAAATCTATTATGAAGAATTTATTAGCATTTTTAGTATTCTGTTTGTTTACAGTCATAAGCAATCTGGGATTATATGCTCAAGACGTCGATCCAAATGAATTGGTTGGCGGAATTAATAATCTGTGGCAATATCATACTTTTAAAACCGCGAGTGAAGAAGTGAAGGGAAACCCTTTTCTTTTTGAAGATTGGAATACCAAAGGTGTTGTATATTCGAAAGGGAAATATTTCGAAGTAGACAAATTGAACTATAATATACATAACGAAGAAATAGGTGCTCTTAAAGAGAAAGAATCTGTTTTCGTATATGATACCCAATATATTGATTCAGTAAAGATTGATAATATAAGATTGCATAAGCTGGATGGAAAGTTCTTTGAAGTTCTTGAAACCGGATCTAAGGCATCTCTGTTTAAGAAATATGAAACAAGGATAGTCGATGGAATGATAAACAATATGGATGGGACAATCGCACCAAGCCGTTTTGTGATTATGGATGACTATTATGTATTATCTCAGGACAAACTCCAAAAATTTAAGCCTTCAAAAGGAAGTTTAGATGATATATTTGGGGATCAGGCGCAAGAGATGAAAAAAATAATGAAGTCAAAAAAGTTAAATTATAAGAAACAAGAGGGTTTGATCAGTATTTTTGAGGCATATAACAACTTATAAAAAAAAGGAATTAAATTAATTTTAAATATGAAGAATATTAACAGGAAAAAGGCAATCTTGATCTTAAAGGATGGAACCATGTTTGAAGGAAAATCGATAGGGATCGAAGGAACGGCAGTTGGTGAGATTTGTTTTAATACAGGAACTACTGGATATCAGGAGATTTTTACGGACCCATCTTATTATGGACAATTGATGGTTACAACAAATGCCCATATTGGAAATTATGGTATCAATCATGATGAGGAAGAGTCTGAAGGCATTAAAATATCGGGACTTGTTTGTCGTAATTTTAGCTTTGATTATTCCAGAGTGAATGCTCAAGAATCTCTGCTGGACTATTTCAAAAAACAGAATTTTGTAGCTATTTCTGATGTTGACACCCGTGCCTTGGTAAGATATATTAGAGATAAGGGTGCTATGAATGCTATTATATCAACGGAAACAGATCTTGAAAAGTTACAAAAGCAATTGGATGCTGTCCCTTCTATGGACGGATTGGAACTGGCGTCAAAAGTTTCCACCAAAGAACCCTATACAGTAGGAGATAAAAATGCAACGTATAAAATTGCAGCACTTGATATAGGAATCAAAAGGAATATTCTTAGAAACCTTACTAATCGTGATTGTTTCGTTAAGGTTTTTCCATATGATGCTTCTTTTGAAGATTTGAGTTCCTTTGAACCGGACGGATATTTCTTATCGAATGGACCTGGTGACCCAAGCCCACTAAAAAATGCCCAAAAACTAGCTAAAGAGATTATAGACAATAATTTACCTTTATTCGGTATTTGTTTAGGGCATCAGATTATTGGACTAGCCAATGGAATACCTGCATATAAAATGCACAATGGTCATAGAGGAATCAATCATCCTGTAAAAAACATATTGACTGGCAAAGGAGAGATCACTTCTCAAAATCACGGTTTTGTGGTTGACAAGGAGGCGGTATTATCACATAGCGAATTGGAAATGACTCATGAACATTTAAATGACCAGACCCTTGCAGGAATGAGAGTAAAGAACAAAAATTGTTTCTCGGTACAATATCATCCTGAAGCGAGCCCTGGACCTCATGATTCAACGTACTTATTTGATCAGTTTATAGATATGATCAAAGAGTCAAAATAATAGAAAGTAAGAAAAATTTCATCGAAAACGATATCGTACTTTAATGAATTATAAAAGGGTTAAACCTTTAATATTACGTAAATTTACATCAATAAAAACAATTAAAATTTTAATAAAATGAGCATTATATTAGACATTCACGCAAGACAAATTTTTGACTCCAGAGGAAATCCTACTGTAGAGGTTGATGTGATCACCGAAAATGGTGTATTAGGAAGAGCAGCGGTTCCTTCAGGAGCTTCTACCGGAGAACATGAAGCAGTTGAGTTGAGAGATGGAGGAGATGATTATATGGGTAAAGGCGTTTTAAAAGCTGTCGAAAACGTGAATGAGATTATTGCTAAAGAAGTAATAGGATATTCTGTTTTTGAACAAAATACAATAGATCAAATTATGATCGAACTTGACGGAACGCCTAATAAGGCAAAGTTAGGTGCTAATGCTATATTAGGAGTATCCTTGGCAGCAGCCAAAGCAGCGGCCAATGAGCTAAACCAACCATTATACAGATATGTGGGTGGTGTTAGTGCAAATACGCTTCCTGTTCCGATGATGAACATCGTAAACGGTGGTTCTCATTCTGATGCCCCGATCGCCTTTCAAGAATTCATGGTGATGCCGGTAAAAGCAAAGAATTTTACACAAGCTATCAAAATGGGTAGTGAAATTTTTCATAACCTTAAGAAATTATTACATGACCGCGGATTGAATACGGCTGTGGGTGATGAAGGTGGTTTTGCTCCAACTTTTGACGGTACAGAAGATGCACTTGATACAATTATTGAGGCCATTTCAAAAGCAGGTTATAAGGCTGGAGATGATGTGATGCTCGCTCTTGATTGTGCAGCAGCCGAGTTTTATAAAGATGGAAAGTATGACTATACTCTTTTTGAAGGAGATAAAGGTGTTGTAAGAACAAGTGAACAACAGGCAGATTATATTGCTGAACTCGCAGCGAAGTATCCGATCATTTCTATTGAGGATGGAATGGATGAAAATGACTGGGAAGGATGGAAATATTTGACTGATAAGATTGGTGATAAAGTGCAATTGGTTGGAGACGATCTATTTGTAACCAATGTGGAGCGTTTGTCAAAAGGTATTAAGAATGGTATCGCTAACTCAATCCTGATCAAAGTAAATCAAATTGGTACTTTGACTGAGACCATAGCAGCGGTTAATATGGCACATAATGCAGGGTATACTTCTGTGATGTCTCACCGATCTGGTGAAACCGAAGACAATACAATTGCTGATCTCGCTGTTGCTTTGAATACGGGCCAAATCAAGACTGGTTCAGCTTCAAGAAGTGATCGTATGGCAAAGTACAATCAATTGTTGAGAATTGAAGAAGAGTTGCATAGTACAGCTTATTATCCTCAATTGAATGCTTTTAAAATAGGATAGTATTTATTTGATAATTATACAAAAAGCCGGATGTAAATCCGGCTTTTTTTGTTTTAGAAAACAGTTTAATTTAAGAGGGAAATTGGCAGTTATTTTGTAAATTCGCTTGAAAGAAAATTTATTAAAAATTAAATACAATATTACCTATGTCAGAAGTAGCAAAGTTGATTGTTAATGGACAAGAATATGAGTTTCCGATTGTTATTGGAACTGAAAATGAAGTGGCCATTGATATAAAGTCCTTAAGGGCTGCAACAGGTGGAATCATTACAATTGATTCTGGTTTTAAAAACACCGGGTCCTGTGAAAGTAAAATCACTTTTTTAGATGGTGAAAAAGGTATCTTACGTCATCGTGGTTACGCTATAGAAGAATTGACCAAAAAAGCTAGTTTTCTGGAAGTGGCCTATATGATCATTTTTGGAGAATTACCTACTAAAAAACAATTTGCTAAATGGGAAAAAGACATTAAATATCATCAACTTCTTAATGAGGAGATGAAGGATATCATTGATGGTTTTCCTAAGAAAGCCCACCCAATGGGGATGCTTTCTTCTTTAACTTCAGCCTTAACAGCTTTTAACCCTGCCACAGTTGATATAACTCAGGAGGAGCAGGTTTATGATGCGATCACAAAATTGATGGGTAAATTTCCTGTTATAGCCGCTTGGGCGCATAGTAAGAATTTAGGAACACCGTTAAATTATGGTGATAATACGCTAGATTATGTGGAGAATATTATGCAGATGATGTTCAGAATTCCAACTGAGAAATATGTAATGAATCCGATTGCTGTAAGAGCTTTGGATGAATTGCTGATTTTACATGAGGACCATGAACAGAACTGCTCTACGTCTACAGTAAGAATTGTAGGTTCCTCGGAAGCAGGTTTGTTTGCTTCAGTGTCTTCCGGAGTTTCAGCTCTTTGGGGAAAATTACATGGAGGTGCAAACCAAGCAGTATTAGAAATGCTTGAGGACATTCAGAAAGATGGTGGTGATGTTGAAAAGTATATCAATAAAGCAAAAGATAAGAATGATCCTTTCCGTTTGATGGGCTTTGGTCACAGGGTATACAAGAATTTTGATCCCAGAGCGAGAATTATTAAAAAAGCAGCGGATGAATTGTTTGAAAGTTTAGGTACTAATGACCCTGTTTTGTCAATTGCAAAACATTTGGAGGAAGTAGCACTGAATGACGAGTACTTTGCAGAAAGAAAATTATATCCAAACGTTGACTTTTATTCAGGTATCATTTACAGAGCTTTAGGTTTCCCTAAAGACATGTTTACGGTAATGTTTGCCATTGGCAGATTACCAGGTTGGATTGCTCAATGGAGAGAAATGCGCTTAAATCGCGAACCAATTGGCAGACCAAGACAGCTGTATATTGGAGAGGCCTTAAGACCTTTCAAACCATTTGATGAGAGATAGAACTACTTTGAGTTCAAAATAGAACTTGTAAGTTGGAAATTATAAATTCGCGTTAAAGAACAATGTTCTTAGCGCGTTTTTTTTATCTATTTTTGCTGCAAATTATTAGCAAATGCACCTCCATATTATTAACGAGACATCAAAGTTAAAAGCTGTGATTTTAGGTACTGCAGCATCAAATGGTCCTGTTCCTGAAATTGAAGATTGTTATGATCCTAAATCTATAGAGAATATACTTGGAGGAACGTATCCAAAGGAAAGCGATATGGTAATGGAAATGAACGCTTTTGAAGAAGTTTTAAGAAAGTATGGCGTGACGGTATATAGACCAATCGTTCTAAAAGATGTGAATCAGATCTTTGCACGGGATATAGGATTCGTCATTGAAGATAAATTTATCAGATCGAATATTTTACCAAATAGAATTGAAGAACTTGATGCCATCAATCATGTATACAATCAGATAAATGCAATTAACAGAATTTCTCCTCCAGATGAAGTGCATATTGAAGGGGGAGACGTGATGCCTTGGAATGATTATATCTTTGTAGGCGTTTATACAGGAGATGACTATGCTGACTATATAACGGCTAGAACCAACAAACAGGCCGTTGACTTTATTAAAGAATTATTTCCAGAGAAAAAGGTTAAATCCTTTGAACTCAGAAAATCTAATACAGACCCAAAGGAGAATGCCTTGCACCTTGATTGTTGTTTCCAACCCATAGGAAAAGATAAAGCGATTTTACATAAAAACGGATTCCTGATTGAAGAGGAATATCAATTTCTTGTTGATTTTTTTGGAAGTGAACATATATTTGAGATCTCAAAGGATGAAATGTATGATATGAATTCTAACATTTTTTCTATTTCAGAAAATGTTGTTGTTTCTGAAAAAGGATTTACACGTTTAAACAACTGGTTAAGAGCGCAGGGTTTTATCGTTGAAGAAATTCCCTATGCTGAAATTGGTAAACAAGAAGGCTTGCTTCGATGTTCCACCTTACCTTTAATAAGAGAATAGTAGTGCTATGAAACAACTTACAAATATTATTTTGATGATCAGGCCAGTTTCATTCAGAATGAATGAGCAAACTGCCGTCAACAATTACTACCAGCATAACCTAAAAGGCATGTCCGCTAGAGAAATTCAGTCAATGGCTTTGGCTGAATTTGATAATTTTGTCGCAAAATTAAGACAGATTGGTGTCAATGTTATTGTCATCGAGGATACACTTGTACCCAGCACCCCTGATTCGATTTTTCCGAATAACTGGATTTCTTTCCATAGAAATGGGAAAGTGGGCGTATACCCTATGTTTGCTGAGAATAGAAGATTGGAAAGGAGAGAGGATATTTTAGATACTTTAGAAGAGAAAGGATTTATAATAAAGGAGGTCATAGACTACTCTTCAGCAGAGAAAGAAGAGGTGTTTCTAGAAGCTACCGGAAGCATCGTGTTGGATCGTGAAAATAGTATTGCTTATTGCGCTTTGTCAGCCAGAGCCGATGAAGATCTGTTTATCGAGTTTTGCGAAGATTTTGAATACACCCCAGTCGTTTTTCATGCCTATCAGAGCGTAAATGGTAAAAGGGAACTTATTTATCATACCAACGTCATGATGGCCATTACGCAGAAGTTCGTCATAGTCTGCCTCGATGCCATAGACGATAAAAAGGAACGAAAAAATTTTATCGACCATGCCTTGATCAGCGGAAAGCAAATTATAAAGATCTCTGAACAACAGGTCGAACATTTTGTAGGCAACATGCTGCAGGTTATGGATACCAATAATAAACCAATAACAGTCATGAGCCAGGCTGCCTATGACAGCCTGACCCCAGATCAACTGCAATTGCTGGAGAGTGAAGCAACTCTTTTGTCAAGTGATCTAAACACTATTGAGGCTTGTGGTGGTGGTAGCGCGAGATGTATGATGGCGGAGGTGTTT
>CAZPHF010000121.1:0-7099 GCA_964586115.1 uncultured Flavobacteriaceae bacterium
TTAAATGAGCTTGTGGAAATCAGTGTAGATTCCTTGCCTAAAATAGCTGTCCTGACTCAAAACCAACTTATCGATACGGTAAAAATTGACACGACTCTCATCGAAGGAAAAACTATTGCTCTGATCGATCATACAGAGGTAAGTGAATTTGATAAAAAATGGCTTGAATCATGGAAGAACAATGTTATTGACAGCAGTTTGATCATTAAACCTGAAGATACCATAGGAAAAGTTGTTATTGAAAATTTTTCGACTGAACAATTAAAAGAAAGAATTGCCTATTTGGATAGTCAAACACCTTTTAATTTTGAATATAATCCTTCACTGGAAAAAATTATCAAACACTATTTAAAAAACAGACAACAAACCCTGGCCAATTTAATGGGAAGAGCAAAGTATTACTTCCCAATGTTTGAAGAACACCTGGCCAAATATAATATTCCAATAGAACTTAAATACCTGGCTATTGTTGAATCAGCTTTAAAAGCCAATGCGACATCAAGAGTTGGAGCCAAAGGATTATGGCAATTCATGTATGGAACAGGAAGAGAATATGATTTGAAAGTTAGTTCTTACGTCGATGAGAGGTGTGATCCGATCAAAGCGACAGAAGCAGCTTGCCAATATCTTGCAAAATTGCATGGTATTTTCAATGATTGGGATCTTGCACTCGCAGCCTATAATTCTGGTCCTGGAAATGTAAATAAAGCCATTAGAAGAGCTGGAGGGCAAAAGAACTACTGGAATATTCGTCACTATTTACCAAGAGAAACAGCGGGGTATTTACCTGCCTTCTATGCTACTTACTATATTTTTGAATACGCTGAAGAACATCAGTTATATGCGAAAAATGAAGTGCTTCACAGTTTTGAAACGGACACCGTAGTTGTCAAGAAACAAATTACTTTCGAGCAAGTTCATAATGTTTTAGGAACTGATATGGAATTACTTACTTTCCTAAATCCACAATATAAACTGAAAATTATACCTGTCATCAAAGACAGAGACTATTACTTAACCCTGCCAAAATTTATCTCCGGAACCTTTGTTTCCAATGAAGCACAGATCTATGCCTATGCTGAGGAGGAAGATGCTAAAAGAGAAAAACCATTGCCTAAGTATTTTGAAGCTAGTGACAGAATACGATACCGCGTAAGAAGTGGTGATTATTTGGGTAAGATTGCAAACAGGTACGGGGTTTCTGTGGGCAGCATCAAACGATGGAACGGATTAAAAAGTAATGATCTGAGGGTAGGGCAACGTCTCACCATATATCCAAGACGACCGGGCGCTACAGCTTCCGCCCCTTCTAAAACCAAAGCTCCTGCAAAAAAAGAAGCGCCAAAAGGAAAATATGCAACTTATATTGTTCAAAAAGGAGATTCATTATGGTTGATCTCTCAAAAATATCCCAAAGTTTCTGTTGCACAATTACAAGAATGGAACAATATTTGGAGTAGTAAAAGTCTGAAACCGGGAACCAAACTCAAAATATATTAGTATCCTTTTTTGATCAGTAGACTTCCATCTTAAACCTTCGCAATGTTAAAAAGAATTGTCTTTGCCATTTTATCTTTAGGAGTATTGATCTCTTGTGAAAAAAGTGATACCGTAACCCTTGTATCTTCAACTGGTCGAATTAATCATGTCTTAATCGTAATGAACGACGAGGATTGGCAGGGCAAGATCGGTGATGAGCTCAAAAATATCATCAGCGAACCCGTGATAGGTTTACCCCAGGAGGAAAATCAGTTTTCCATCAATCAGGTAGATCCTTTTACCTTCAACAGTCTTTTCAAAAGAAATCGAAACATTTTGTTTGTTGGTCTTGACAAGGAAGAGAATTTTTATACCAATCACAATGTTCACGCCAGTCCTCAAACCACTGTTACCATTCTATCAAAAGATAAGGAAGCATTGATTGAAAATATAAGGTCTCATGCTGCTGAAATCATTGATATTTTTAAGAAAAATGATTTGGCCTTGTATCAAAGAAAGGTAACAAAAGACTTTCATGATCCAAAAACAATGGAAACGCTGAATAGCTTAGGAATTTCTATGAAAATTCCATTTGAGTATAAAATGGTAGAAGACTCCGGACAATTCCTATGGTATAGAAACACTTTTGCAAGAGGCTTACTGAACATTATTGCTTATGAAGTGCCTGTTTTTGATGAACCCTATACTATAGAATCGCTCATATCCTTCAGAGATTCTATTGGTAAAAGTTATATTCCCGGACAGTTTGACAATACCTATATGAGAACGGAACCAAATTTTACTCCAGTAACCAGTGATGTTGAATTTAACAATGTCAAGGCCATCGAGTCAAGAGGATTGTGGTTTGTTGAAGGGGATTATATGGGGGGACCATTTATCAGCTACACAATTGAAGACAAAGCGAATGATCGCCTGATTGTTGTGGAAGGTTTTAGTTATTCTCCATCTTCCAAAAAAAGAGATGTTGTCTTTGAACTTGAAGCGATTTTAAAAACGGTTCAACTGAATTAATCTATAATTTCAGGTCTTATATCTCGGTCAATTTAATTATTCATATTTTATTTGACGACACATTTTGTAATGTGAGACAGTTTCTTCTGTCTACTTCATTAAATCAAAACAATGTCATCAAAAAAAATCATACGATCGATCGCGCTAATCGCAATTGCAGGAATTCTAATTGCAGGAAGCGTTTTTGCCTATCTTTTCTTTACACCTCATCGCAATATCGAAAATACCAAAGCAGATCATCAATTGATGGCCAATGAACTTGTCAATGAATATCTTGATGCATATGAGCTATCGAATGAGAAATATCTTGATGCAGAAGGAGAATCCAATGTACTTCTGGTGACTGGGATTATTGATGTTATCTCTACCGATTTTAATGAGCAAACTGTTATTCTTTTGAAAGGTCAAAACGATTTAGCAGGTGTGTCCTGCACTTTTCACCAAAAGGATTCTACTACTATCCTTGAGTTAGAAAAAGGCAAAGAGATAAGTGTGAAAGGTGTCATCAGATCAGGTGCACGTTACGACGAAGATCTTGAATTATATGAACATGTCATTTTAGAAAAATGCAGTCTCATTGAAAATTAAACTAAATTTTAAATATTTAATCATGAAAAAAAATCTTTTCTTATTACTTCTTTGCTCCGTTGGCTTAACTTTCGGACAAGCTAATGATAAACTTGTTAGTCAAAAAACACATTTTAAATTTTTCTCGCATACTGTTGCTGAAGATATTGAAGCAGATAACTATAAAACCGTTGGCACTTTACAAACAAACACGGGAGATATTGTTTTTTCAGTTCCCATGCAGAGCTTTGAATTCGAAAAGGCCAAAATGCAGCAACATTATAACAGTGCTAAATTTCTCGATACCAAACAATTTCCAAAATCAAAGTTAAAAGCGAAAATCACTAATCTGGAAGGTGTTAATTTTGCCGAAGATGGAAGTTATGAAGCCAATATCTCTGGAGATCTTAGCATCCATGGAGTGACCAATAAAATTGAGGAAAAAGCTACAATTACAGTTAAAGACGGTAAAATTAGTCTTTCAAGCACTTTCTCGCTGGCTCTTGCAGATTACGGAATCGCCTTTACTGATGGAAAACCTTCGACAAACATTGCCAAGGAAATAGAAATTACGGCTATTGCAGAATATTGATCTAATAGAACCAAATTTAATGTAAGAATCAGATCAACTATAAATGGTCTGATTCCTTATTTTTCAAGTAATAGGTTTTCAGTATTGAAGGTTTTTAACCCGTCTTCAGGATCGTTGTATATAAGAAAAGCCTTTATCTCATCATTCTTTTCAAGAAAACGTTTCGTTTTATCAAGGCCCATGGCCATAAAAGCAGTGGCATATGCATCTACATCGGCACAGTCAAGATTTCCAATCACTGAGGCACTTAGTAAGTTACTTTTACTTGGATAACCTGTTTGGGTGTCAATGGTATGAGCATACTTTTCACCGCTTAAAGAATCTATTTTAAACTTTCTATAGTTACCTGAAGTAGCAATTGATTCATTTTTCAGGGTAATGATGGTTTGAAAAGATCTGGACCCATCAAAATTTGGTTCTTCTATAGCTATTCTCCAAGATTGATGCTTAGAATTTACACCACGCGCTCTTATTTCTCCACCAATTTCAATCAAATAGTTAAATATCTCTTTACTTTCAAGGTACCTTGCAATCACATCTACTGCAAATCCTTTTGCATTGGCATTAAAATCAAGATAGGTCTCAGGATATTTTTTAATGAGCTTCCCGTTTTCCAGATATACCTGATCAAAACCTACATAAACCAATAAGCTGTCTACAGTTCTTTGTTCCATTTGACTTAAACCTGTTTCTGGTCCAAACCCCCAAGCGTTGACCAAAATGCCTATTGTAGGATCAAATGCCCCTTCTGTTTCCTTATAGATCTTTGCCGATTTTTTAAAAACTTCTTGAAAAAGTGCGTCTACAATAATTGTCGTATCCCCACTATTGATTTTCGAAATATCCGAATTTGGCATATAGGTTGACAAGGATTCGTTCATGATATGTATCAAACTATCAATATCTGCCTCAGACACCTTCTTTTCGGCATCATCAATACTCATATGAAAACTGGTACCAAATGCCTGGCCTTCCAATTGCTGATATATAGATTCAGGCTCCTTACCGCATGACCAGATTAGGGTAAAAAGGAGGAAAAAAAGAATTCTCTTCATGTTAAAAATTATAGATTATTTAACAAACAAAGATAAGTTTTATCTTAGTTTTGTGTTTATGTTTTTTTTAGTAAAATATGTTAAAAGAAGCGAAAAATTTAATATTTTTGTTTATAAATTAAATTCTATTCAAATTATGAAAAAACTATTTTTTGGAGCCCTTTTTTTATCGGTTCTATTGACATCTTGTGTTTCGACTAAAAAATATGCGGATCTTGAATCACAACACAACACAACAAAGCAAGAACTGGTAGATGCAAAAGCTGATTTACAATCTTGTTTGGTTGATAAAGATCACTTGATGGAATTAAACAAGTCATTAAAAGAAGACAAATCGCGTTCATTACAACAAGTCGAAAACTTGACTGTATTAACACAATCTTCTTCCGACAATATCAAAGAAGTTATTGCTCAACTTAGTGAAAAAGACAAATACATTAACGGCGTACGTGATGCGATGACTAAAAAAGATTCGATCAATTTGGCCCTTGCTTTTCAATTGAAGAAAGATCTTGCGGCTGGTATACAAGATGAAGATATTCAAATTGATGTTGAGAAAACGGTAGTATATATTTCTATTGCAGATAAAATGCTGTTTAAAAGTGGAAGCGCAACTGTTTCTGACAGAGCCAAAGAGGTACTTGGAAAAGTAGCAACTGTGGTAAACAGTAAGCCAGAGATGGAAGTACAGGTAGAAGGTTATACAGATAATGTGCCGATCAGTACTAAAAATATGCAAGACAACTGGGACCTGAGTGTTGCCAGAGCTGCTTCAGTCGTTAGAGTGCTTCAAAATGATTTTGAAGTTGCACCTAGCAGATTGATTGCTGCAGGTAGAAGTGAATATGTTCCTTTAGCTACAAATGCAACTGCAGAAGGTAGATCAATAAACAGAAGAACGAGAATTGTTATTTTACCTAAATTGGAAGAATTCTTTGATATTCTGGAACAGAAACCTGAATAGTTTTAAGCCATATAATAATAAAAATCCCGCCAATGGCGGGATTTTTTTATGAAAGAAAGTTGAAAATGATTCTATGATCATTATATCACGATGTTTTAAACAATGTTTTTACTTGCATAAGGAAATGGTCTGTATGCGTAATATTGTAAAACTACTTCTAAAGCTCTTTTAAGGGCTTTATTTATCGGCATTATCAAATTACCTAAGTTATAATCGATTTGATTTAATTGCATATAATAATCAGTAAAGACAGGTACATACAATCCTTTTGAAATTGCCTCTTCTGTGGAAGTATATTTAGCTGCCTGACCTTCTTTGATTATTTTACAAGTAGCCAATCTCAAATTTCCATATTTATCTGAATTGGCTCCGAAACCAAACAGGCGACAAATTAAACCGCGGAATTTATAATTACCACACCGACCATTATCAATAATGGATAAGGGTTTGTAAATTAAACAAGTTGAACTATCACTTTCGTTTAGAGATCCCAGCATTTTTTCTGCTTCTCCATTTAAAAATAAGTGAAATGCCCAAGGCAAAAATTCTAATGGAGATGCCTCTACCTGAGGATATGTGCAACACTTACCGCAACCAGAAACGCAACCAAGACCTGATGATTTCTGAAACTGAGCGATTTCCTGCTCCAATTGATAAAAAAGTTTTTCTACCAATTGTACTCTTCGCTCTATCGACATTATTTTTTATCGAAGGTAGACCGAATAAGCCGATAATCTTGAATTAACTTTTAGAAATAAAAAAATCCCGCCAATGGCGGGATTCATATCTTTTAAGTGGCATCTATATTTTATCCGCCAAAGTCATCAAATCTAATATTCTCATCTGCCATACCAAAATCTTCTCCCATTTTTTGTACTGCCTGGTTCATCATTGGTGGGCCACAGAAATACAATTCCAGATCTTCAGGTGTTTCATGCTTTGACAGGTATTGATCTATCACAGCTTGATGCACAAAACCTAAGAATCCATCTCCTTCTGCATCATTTATATCCTTCATAACTTTCCAGTCATCTTCCTCAGAAGGTTCAGAAAGAACAATATAGAATTTAAAATTAGGAAACTCTTTTTCTAGATCTCTAAAGTGATCTGTATAGAACAACTCTCTCTTTGAACGTCCTCCATACCAATAGGTCACTTTTCTGCCAGTTTGAAGTGTTTTGAATAAATGATATAAATGAGATCTCATCGGTGCCATACCAGCACCTCCACCAACATAAAGCATTTCCGAATCGGACTCATTGATAAAAAATTCACCGTAAGGTCCTGAAACTATTACCTTATCACCTGGTTTTTTATTAAAAATATAAGATGAAGCAATACCTGGGTTTACACTGGCCCAACTGTTCTTAGCCCTATCCCATGGTGGCGTAGCAATACGAACATTCAACA
>CAZPHF010000122.1:0-3585 GCA_964586115.1 uncultured Flavobacteriaceae bacterium
ATCAGATAAAACGGGATTCAAAATGAAAACAGTTTCGTAATGATTCATAATAATAGTATATAATTGTTAATTTTTAAGCGTGCAAATATACAATATTATTTTTGTTTTTGATTACTTTTGCATCTTTTAAAATACTAAATTGTTTTGCAGTGTTAAACTGTTGAATAGTAATAAAAAATATAGGATGAAATACAGTAAGCTTAGCAAGGAACAGTTTGAAGAATTGAATGAGGAATTTGCTGTATTTCTGGCAGCTCAAAGTATAGATGTGAAAGAGTGGACCAGTATAAAGGAAAACAAGCCCGAACTGGCAGATAAAGAAATGGAAGTTTTTAGTGACTTTGTTTGGGAAAAGGTACTGAATAAAGCCAATTATTTAGAGCATTTTTCACCTGATTCGCTCAATCTTTTTAAATGTAATGAGAAGGCTATTGAGAGAATCGTTGTTAAGGTCCATAAAGAAGGAATTAATTTACTTGAAACCGATGGCTTTGAATGGCTACTTGATCATTCTAAGGATCCACGAATTGAATACTTAAAGGGGAAAAAAGCCTATAGTCAGGATAGGAATGATGAAATATTTGATTTGATACAAAAAGGGGGTGTTGTTTCAGACGGTAAATTGTTTGAAGCTATCTTTAAGATGCTGAATACTTAGTATTTAGCTTATTAACTCAATAAATTTTTCCATTCCTTTTACTGCTTTTTCCTGAATAATTGTCAAATTATTGAAATCACCGCTGCTAATGGCGGGTTTAGGATCTATAAAATAGATTGGCGTTGTGTTCTCAATATAGTTGATCAGACTTGCTGCAGGGTATACCTGCATAGAGGTCCCAACAATAAGCAATATGTCCGCCGAAGCGGTTATTTCAATTGCGGTTTCCAATAAGGGTACGGCTTCTCCAAACCAAACGATATGAGGTCTTAACTGGCTCCCTGATTCGCAAAGGTCTCCCTGAACCAAATCTTTTTCCCACTGGTATACCAAATGTTCATGTTGAGTGCTTCTGACCTTTAATAATTCCCCATGCAGGTGCAATACATTTTTGCTACCGGCTCTTTCGTGCAGGTCATCTACATTTTGAGTGATAATACTCACTGAATGGGTTCCTTCTAAACTGGCGAGTAATTCATGTCCTTTGTTAGGACTGACCTCAAGAAGTCGCTGTCTTCGTTGGTTATAAAAATCAAGTACCAGGTCCTGATTGCTATACCAGCCCTGAGGGGATGCAACCTCCATTACATCATGTCCTTCCCAAAGACCATCAGCATCCCTGAAGGTATTGATCCCGCTTTCAGCACTCATGCCCGCTCCGGTAAGTACAACGATTCGTTTCATGGTTTATTTAGCTCTGTATTTTGAACTGATCTCAAAGATATGCTGCATTATATTTTTATCTTCTTCCGTAAAATCTTCATGCTTTCTATTTATCACTAAATCAGCTGTTTCAAATGCTTTAGATAAAGTATAAGTTTTAAGACCCGCTGCACCACCCCAAGAAAATGAAGGGATGAAATTTCGTGGAAAATTACTTCCGTAAATGTTGGCACTAACTCCTATAACTGTACCCGTATTGAACATGGTATTGATCCCACATTTAGAATGGTCGCCCATGATCAATCCGCAAAACTGCAGTCCGGTATCGACAAATCTTTCTGCCGAATATTCCCATATTTTCACATTGGCATAGTTATTTTTCAGGTTTGAATTATTACTGTCAGCTCCAATATTACACCATTCTCCAATTACTGCATTTCCCAGGTATCCATCATGACCTTTACTGCAATATCCTGAAAGAATCGCATTGTTCACCTCGCCCCCAATTTTACTCTTTGGACCTAGTGTTGTGGGTCCGTAAACCTTGGTTCCCATTTTGACAACAGAATGTTCTCCCATTGCGAAAGGACCTCTGATCATCGCACCTTCCTGAATTTCGGCATGTTTACCTATATAAATAGCCCCTTTTTTGGCATTTAAAACTCCAATTTCAATGTCAACATCTTCTTCTAAAAAGATACGTTCTTTATTCATACAATGTACCGTATCAGGGATAGGAGCCGAGACCCTGTCTTTTGTAATCAAATCGAAATCCGCTTCCAGCGCTTCTCCATTATGACTAAAAAGATCCCATGAATGTTTGATTTGAATAAATTCTCCTTCAAATTCAAGATGCTTATAGCTTTCAAAATCAACTTCCTCTTCCTCTTTGGTGTAAAAGGCGATGAGTTCACCATTTTTAAAGACCGCCTCATTAGCTTTGATGTCTTTGATCAGCTCTACTAGGGCTTCATTCGGTAAAACTGAAGCGTTGATCATGACATTCTCCTCCATTTCAACCATAGGGAATTTGTTAGCCAAATAATCTTCGGTTACGCTAGTAGTCGTCGATCCTAAGTATTTCTCCCATTTTTCTCTGATGGTCAGTATGCCAATTCGCAAATCGGCAACTGGTTTGGTATAAGTGAGGGGGAGTAAATTATCCCGGTATTCACCATCAAATAATATATAATTCATGAGCTATTTTTTGAGCAAATATAAGTTTTTTCGATTTATACATGTTCTTTATAAAGTCAGAATGTAAAGGTTGAAAATATATTGCTTATTTTGGATGAAACTATAAAAAAAAGTGAAGATTCAATTAAAGCAAGGACATTGGATTGGGTTTGTATATGCCGCGTTGGCTACCATTATTTGGTCAGGAAATTTTTTGATTGCCCGCGGGCTCAATGATAAGATTCCCCCTGTAAGTTTGGCATTTTGGAGATGGGCGGTGGCATCTTTAGTGATTTTTCCAATTGTGGTGAAATCGATGTATTCACAGAGAATAGTGCTGAAACGACACGCCGGATATTTGATAATTACTGCTATTTTAGGGGTTTCTGTGTTCAATACGTTGATTTATATTGCAGGTCAAACGACCACTGCCGTAAACCTTTCCCTAATTTCCATAACCTTTCCGGTATTTACTATTATTTTGGCCAGAATCTTTTTAAAGGAATCGATTACTAGTTCAAAAATTATTGGCGTTATCGTGATCATTTTTGGGGTAATTTTATTGATTTCTGAAGGGAAATTGGGCTTCCTGTCTTCATTATCATTTGCCATTGGAGACCTATGGATGCTCTTGGCTTCTCTTATATTCGCCATATACAGTCTTTTGGTTAAATCAAGACCTTTAGAAATTCAGCCGCGAAGTTTTCTAGGAAGTATTTTTATCATAGGCCTGATTTTTTTGTCTCCTTTCTATTTATTTTTGTCAAGTGGATCTCAAACAAATCCTTATGATGAGATTACCATATATTCCATCCTGTATATCGGTATTTTTGCTTCCATAATTGCTTATTTTCTATGGAACCGATCTGTAGATCTTTTAGGCCCTTCAAAGGCGAGTATGATTTATTATACGATCCCTTTATTTAGTGGATTACTGGCCTATATATTTTTGAATGAAAAAGTGAGTGCCATTCATTTAATCAGCGGATTATCAATCATTTCGGGTATTTTAATGGCCAACAGTAAGGGGGTGACTTAAGTGAAGCCCTCAACAAACCCTCACCAAACATAAAAAAAGGCCCGAAAAT
>CAZPHF010000122.1:3685-6918 GCA_964586115.1 uncultured Flavobacteriaceae bacterium
ACTTAAGTGAAGCCCTCAACAAACCCTCACCAAACATAAAAAAAGGCCCGAAAATTTTATTTTCGGGCCTTTTAATTTTGCAAAGTTCCAAGTTACTTACTTAGATACATTTTTCTTCGAGAATAGAGCTCATAGAATTCATCATCCTTTAGGCTATCAATAAATAAAATGCTTTCACCAGTTGATTTCATTTCTGGCCCAAGGCTTTTATTGACATTAGGAAACTTATTGAATGAAAATACGGGTTGTTTGATGGCATACCCTTCAAGTTGAGGATTAAAATCAAAATCAGTCACCTTATTCACTCCTAACATCACCTTAGTGGCATAATTCACATAGGGCTCACCATAGGCCTTAGAGATGAAAGGCACCGTCCGGGAGGCCCGTGGATTGGCTTCAATGATATACACGATATCATCTTTTATGGCGAATTGAATATTGATTAGTCCTTTGGTTTCAAGAGCCAAGGCGATCTTTTTCGTATGATCCTTGATCTGCTGCATCACAAATTCACCCAAATTAAATGGGGGCAAGGTAGCATTAGAATCTCCTGAATGCACACCACAAGGCTCAATATGTTCCATGATGCCAATAATATAAACATTCTCACCATCACAAATAGCATCTGCTTCGGCTTCTATTGCGCCATCAAGATAATTGTCAAGTAAAAGTACATTGTTAGGAATCTTTCTAAGGATGTCAATAACGTGGCTTTCCAAATCTTCCTTGTTGATCACGATTTTCATTCCTTGACCACCAAGTACATAACTAGGTCTCACCAGTATAGGGAAATCTAATTTATCTGCAACAGCATCAGCTTCTTCAGCTGAGGTCGCAGTTCCAAATCTAGGAAATGGGATATCTAATTTGGTAAGTAATTCTGAAAAATGACCCCTGTCTTCAGCAAGATCAAGCGCTTCAAAACTGGTTCCTATAATTTTTACACCGTATTTACTGAGTTTTTCAGCCAACTTCAAAGCGGTTTGCCCTCCGAGTTGAACGATGACCCCTTCAGGTTTTTCCAATTGGATGATATCCCAGATATGTTCCCAAAATACAGGTTCGAAATAAAGTTTATCAGCAATATCAAAATCTGTTGAAACCGTTTCAGGATTACAATTGATCATGATAGTTTCATAGCCACATTCTTTTGCAGCAAGAACTCCGTGAACACAGCAGTAATCAAATTCAATTCCCTGACCTATACGGTTTGGTCCAGAACCCAGTACAACTATTTTTTTTCTATCACTCACCACACTTTCATTTTCGGAAAACGCTTTTCCGTCAACGATCATGTCGCTTTCAAAAGTAGAGTAGTAGTAGGGTGTTTGGGCCTGAAACTCCGCAGCACAGGTATCTACTAATTTAAATACTCTATTGATATTGAATTCTTTCCGTTTGGTATGAACTTCGCTCTCCCAACAATCTATCATATGAGCAATTTGCCTGTCTGCGAATCCTTTTTGTTTGGCTTCTAGCAACAGTTCTTTAGGCAGAGATTCTAAATTATTGTAAGACGTAATCTCTTTTTCAAGCAAATGCAATTCTTCATATTGTCTTAAAAACCACATATCAATTTTTGTGATTTCGTGGATCCTTTTTAATGGAATTCCCATTTGAATGGCATCGTAAATGATAAATACACGATCCCAGCTGGCGAATTCTAATTTTTCGATTATTTTGTTGTAATCTTTTAGCCCTTTACCGTCAGCACCAAGTCCGTTGCGGCTTACCTCTAAAGATTGTGTAGCCTTGTGCAGTGCTTCCTGAAAGGATCGCCCGATACCCATTACTTCACCAACGGATTTCATTTGCAAACCTAAGGTTCGATCAGAACCTTCAAATTTGTCAAAATTCCAACGTGGTATTTTAACAATCACATAATCAAGGGTTGGTTCAAACAACGCTGAAGTCGTTTTTGTAATTTGATTATCTAACTCATCCAAACTATAACCAATCGCTAATTTCGAAGCAATTTTTGCAATTGGATATCCGGTGGCTTTTGATGCTAGAGCCGAAGATCTCGACACTCTAGGGTTTATTTCAATGGCGATAATATCCTCTTTTTCATCCGGACTTACCGCGAACTGAACATTACATCCACCTGCAAAATCACCGATACTTCGCATCATATGGATTGCCATATCACGCATTCGTTGAAACGCAGTGTCAGATAAGGTCATGGCAGGAGCAACAGTGATTGAATCACCAGTATGAATCCCCATTGGGTCCATATTTTCAATAGTACAAATAATAACTACGTTATCATTTTTGTCGCGAAGTAATTCTAATTCATATTCTTTCCATCCTAATAAAGCTTTGTCGATCATCACTTCGTGAATAGGAGAAATTTCTAAACCACGACTTAATGCTTCGTCGAAATCTTCCTTTTTATATACAATTGAGGCCCCAGCTCCACCCAAAGTGTAAGAAGCTCTAATAACCAAAGGAAACCCGAACTCTTGTGCAATTTCCTTTCCTTTCAAAAAAGAAGTGGCTGTTTCCTGCGGTGCCATGCCAATGCCAATTTTCAGCATGAGTTCTCTAAACTGCTCGCGATCTTCAGTAATGTTAATAGCGCTTATGTCTACTCCAATAAGTTCTACACCAAAATCTTTCCATATACCTTTTTCATCTGCTTCAATACATAAATTTAATGCAGTCTGACCGCCCATGGTTGGCAATACCGCGTCAATATCATGTTTTTTTAAAATCTCAACAATCGATTTGGTTGTCAAAGGTTTTAAGTAAATATGATCAGCCATCTGGGGATCTGTCATGATCGTTGCAGGATTGGAATTGATCAAAACAACTTCTATACCTTCATCTTTTAAAGATCTTATCGCTTGTGTACCTGAATAATCAAATTCACATGCTTGACCAATAATGATGGGACCAGAACCTATGATTAAAACGGATTTTAGGGAATTGTTCTTTGGCATTTTTGTTTTTTTTAAGCTAATTTATTGAAAAGTAATTAATTATCTAAATAGATTTGTATTCGTTGGTATTTGGGTATAAAAAAAGGTGTTACTCGTTAAAGTAACACCTTCAATATTTATATGTTCTGACATATTATTTTTTGTGATCTGGTACAGATGAAACTGAAAGTTTAGATCTTCCTTTAGCTCTTCTTCTCGCCAGGATCTTTCTCCCATTAACACTAGACATTCTTTCGCGAAATCCGTGTTTGTTTTTTTTCTTTCTATTCGATGGCTGGAACGTTCTTTTCA